>NZ_JADCNK010000030.1:0-52417 GCF_014947265.1 Pedobacter sp. MR2016-19 | reverse complement strand
TCCGAAGGGTTCTACGGATTAATAAGAGAAAGAGTCTGTGACTCGTTTTAATTGAGTTTGTAAACTCATCTACCATTGACAGATTCCAATAAAACGGTCGTCATCTCGACCGCAGCAACGCGAAGTGGAGAGATCTTTGTGCTATTTATTGAAATCAAATTTAAAAGATTTTGCTTCGCAGAGCCTTCGGGTTCTCCACTACTGTCGAAATGACGCCCTTGACAAAAGTCCAAGCATGCAACCCGCCCGGATTACAATGCCTCCATCCTCGTGTATCGAAAAACTTATTAACAACCATTTACGCCAGTATATTTAAAATATTCCTTCTAATAAGCCCTATTAACTCATTTAGAAACCAATTTTACAGGCGCCTGAAAGGACTAGAAAAAAATAAACGTTATAAATACGCTAAAAATACCGCTACTTTATTTTTTTATTTAATAAGTGTTACTACATTCGTGCGGACGTCTTATGAAACTAGACGCTGGTAAGTTAATCAAACATAACTTTATAGCGTAACTTCTTTGAGTGCTAATGGCCTCAATTTAGTAATTAAGGGGTTTTTATGCTAACCAAATTTATTAAACAGATGAAAGATGTTTCAGAGGAACTAGAACTTTTGTTGCGTGTAGCTGATGGTGATCGTCTGGCGTTTAATTTGTTGTATAAGAAATATCTCCATAATCTAAGAAAATTTGTCGCTTCGATTTCTGGTAATACCGATCTGGCAGATGAGCTTGTGCAGGACATCTTTGTTAAAATATGGCTTAACAGGAAAAACCTGCCCCTTATCGGATCCTTCAAACCTTACCTTTACCGTTGTGCACGAAACCTTTTAATCGATCATATCCGAAAATCAAAGACACAGATCAGGATAAAAGAGGTTTCAAAAACCCTTGAAGAGAACAGTTCTGTTAGCACAGACGATAATTTAATTTATTCACAGACCTTAAGCCAGCTATACAACGGCATTAACCTGCTTCCTGAAAAAAGAAAAAAAATTGTTGAGCTCAAAATAAACGATGACCTTTCTCTTGATGAAATTGCACTACAGTTAAAAATATCCAAATCGGTGGTCAAAAAACAGCTCTATACCGGAATAGCTTTTCTGAGAAATCACCTGAAACATTTATACAGGATTGCACCTTTTATTTCTTTTATATATTTTTTTCTTTAACGAGGGGGCCTTTTTTGTTCCACATCCGTCTTAAGCAGATATGGAACAAAAGGATGTTGAGCAACTCAGGCAAAAATTGATTCAGGGTGAATTGACTGAGCCTGAACAGCAGGACTTTTTTAATTGGTTAAAGCAATTAGATGAGCCTGAGCTAAACGCATTCATGCAAGAGTACAGCGCATCATTCGAACAAAAAACAGACAGCTTAGCGGTAGAACAGAACGAAGATTTAGCGAAAAAGATCGAAATGCGCTTAGATGCTTTAGAGGATATGAGCATACCATTCTGGAAACGCTCAGCTTTTAAACTCATGGCTGCCGCTGCAGTATTGGTTGTAGCCTGCTCATCTATATTTTTGTACTATGCTAATGCAGATGGGAACAAACGCACCACATTGTCCAAAAACACAACCATCCCACATGCAAAAGCTATCTATGGAGGAAGTGACAAAGTATTGCTTATTCTCTCAAATGGTAAGCGTATTGAAGTAAATAATTTCACAAATGGACAACTCGCCGTAGAAAATGGCTATTCTATCGAAAAACAAAGTAAGGGTCTTTTAAAATATAGAAAGATTAATGCCGCAACCGCTTTAGCATCGGGTAATTCAAACACCATCGAAACGCCCCGCGGTGGACAATATTGCGTTAATCTTCCTGATGGAAGTAAAGTTTGGCTGAATGCAGAGAGTAAAATAACTTATCCGGTAGTTTTTTCGGGCAATACCAGAAAAATTGCCCTTCAAGGCGAAGCTTATTTTGAGGTAGCCCATAATCCGAACAAACCTTTCATCGTCGATTTTGATGGCTCAAATGTAAAAGTGCTGGGTACCCATTTTAATATCTGCGCATACGGAGATGGCGAAATCCCTAAAACAACCTTGCTTCAGGGGTCGGTAGAAGTAAGTAAAGGCGACAGAAAAAAAATAATTTTACCTGGTCAGCAGGCCATTTTAAGTCATAACATTGGTATTGTTAATGTTGATACGAACCACGTAATGGGATGGAAAAACGGAAATTTTTCATTTGAACATGAACGCATCGGCACGGTGATGGGGAAAATATCCCGATGGTACGATGTTGATGTCAAATATCAGGGTGAAGTAACGCAGGAAGAATTTGTCGGTTCGATTCCAAAATCAAAAAATTTGGAAGAAGTGCTCCACAGGCTGGAGCTGACCGGATTGTTGCACTTTAAAATCAAAGGAAGGAGCGTGACCATTATGCCATAACCTTACAAAAACAGGCTGGCCCAATCCATGAAACAAAAGCCAGAGTGCTGTAACACTCTGACCTGACGTTTGGATCGCCACCAAGTATTCCAGACAATAGTACAACCAAGTATAAACCCAAACATTCAAATATATGAATTATTATGCATCACGCGTAAATAGGCTTCTGGCCTATCTGCGTAAACCGCTACTGGTTATGAAATTAACATGCTTACTTTTAGTTTCCTTAATGTTACAGCTCTCATTAGCCAGCAGCGGACAAACGGTAACGCTTTCAAAAAAGAATGCAGCTGTCGAAAAAATTTTCAAAGAAATTGAGCGCCAAACCGGTTATCAGTTTTTGTACACCAGGCAAATGCTTAGCGGAACTCACCCGGTGAGTATCGAAATTAACAAAATGAGTTTAGCAGAGGCATTGGATCTCTCGCTGAGGTCACAACCCATCAGCTATAAACTTGAAGATAATATTATCATTATCCAGCGGAGAGCAATAACTGAACCCACAACAAATAAAATAGCTGAAATCTCCGTAACAGGTAAAGTTACTGATGAGGCTGGTCTTCCAATCCCTTCTGTTAGCATTAAAATTAAAGGCACCAATACGGGTGTTCAAACCGCACCGAACGGAACCTATAGTCTTAAGGTTCCTACTGGTAGCGAAACATTGGTTTTTAGCTCGGTAGGCTTTGCTTCTCAGGAAATCGCGGTCAACAACAGAACCGAAATCAATGTTCAGCTAAAGGCCGAACTTAATAATTTAACGGATGTAGTTGTAATCGGGTACGGATTGCAACGTAAAGGTGATGTAACAAGTTCTGTAGCGAGTGTTAAAGCCGAGAATTTTGTAAAATCGCCGGTATTAGATGCAGGCCAGTTAATTCAGGGTAAAGTAGCCGGACTAACCGTTAATACGCCAAGTGGCGATCCTACCTCAGGTAGCAAAATCAGGCTTCGTGGAAACAACACACTCTTTGGTGCCAATGCCGATCCACTTGTTATTGTAGATGGTGTGCCAAGTAGCCTTAAGCTGGTTGCACCGGAGGATATTGAATCAATAGATGTATTAAAAGACGGTTCAGCAGCAGCCATTTACGGTGTACGCGGTACCAATGGCGTAATTATCGTTACCACTAAAAGATCTTCAGGAAAGAATAGCAACGTGGTGGAATATAGTGGCTCTGTAAGTACACAAACTATTGCCAGAAAACTCAACATGCTTACTGCCGATGATTACCGCAGGCAGATTGCCGAAGGAACGCGTCTTGCATCATACGATCTCGGCACGAGCACGGATTGGTTAAAAGAGATTTCAAATAAGACACCTATTACCAACATCCACAATATTACTTTCCGCGGGGGTAACGGACAAACCAATTACCTGGCTACGGTAAACTACCGTTATTTTAACGGGATATTTAAAAAATCTGACAACTCTACGCTTACTGCAAGGGCAGATATTAATCACTCCATGTTTGATAATAAGGTAAAAATTAACATGGGCGTTTTGGTACAGAACAATAAATATACCCAAACCCAGGATGGTGAAAGTTTCAATGGCGTTGTTTACCGTCAGGCCCTGATCCGTAACCCAACCTCTCCCCTTTTCGGTAGTGACGGACATTACTTTGAAGAACCGAACAATTTTGAATATGACAACCCTGTTGCGCGCCTTTTCGAAAGCACGGGGCTTAACCAAAACACCACTCAGCGTTTAAATTCGCAGATTACTTATAACCCGATTGCGGATCTTAAATTAAGTGCCTTAGGTTCATACACCAAATATGTTTCGAATGGTGGTTATTCAGAATCGAAGTTCCACATTTCCAACATCAGAGACAAACTTAATGGCTATGCCGCCCTGGGTTCTACCCAAAGTATAGACAGATTGCTTGAACTGACAGCTCAATACTCAAAAAAACTGGGCGACCATAGTTTCACGCTACTGGGCGGGTACAGTTATCAGGATAATTCGTTTCTCAATTTCTATGAGCGGAATTATGATTTCCCTACAGATGCTTTTGGCTATTATAATATTCAGCAAGGGCGTGGTGCAAACCGCGCTTTAGATGCACTATTGGGAAGTAAATATTCAGAAACCAACCTGATTGGTTTTTTTAGCAGGTTAACCTATAGCTACAAAGACAGATACCTGTTAATGGCCTCTTTAAGAAGAGAAGGTGCCAGCCAGCTTTATGGTGCTGAAAAACCGTATGGTAATTTTCCATCCGTATCTGTTGGATGGAAAATCACCAACGAAGCATTTATGAAAGATCAAACGATTTTTGACGACTTAAAACTTCGTGCAGGATATGGTGTAACGGGTAACCAGCCAAGTGATGGTTTCCGCGCTGTTGCATTATTAGGCTATGGTGCTAATGTGCTATCTAACGGCAACTGGATCCAGACACTCGTTCCTACACAGAACCCTAATCCGGCTTTACGCTGGGAAGAAAAAAGAGAGACTAATATTGGTCTTGATTTCAGCATGTATAAAGGAAGAGTTACAGGTACCGTTGATGTTTACAACAGAAACTACAATGGTTTATTATTTGATTATCAGGTACCTAGTCCACCAAACCTTTACCCTAGCACCAGGGCAAATGTTGGTACCATGCAAAATAAAGGTATTGAGGTTTTATTAAACATTGTACCGATCCAGAGCAAAGATTTTGAATGGACAACAAGTTTCAACTTTTCAACCAACAGAAATAAACTGGTTAGTTTATCTAACGATTTATACCAGGCCACAAACGACTATTTCACTACGGGGGCAACAGGTCCGCCAGCAACCACTTTTACCAATATTGTTCGTGTTGGCGATAACATTGGAGATTTTTATGGTTTTAAAGTTAAAGGCGTAACCGCTGATGGTCAGTGGATTTATGAAGGTAAAAATGGTGAAGATGTTTCCTACAACCAGTTTAATCATGCTTTTGAAGATAAAAAAGTACTTGGAAACGGTATTCCTAAATTTACCGGCGGATGGAACAATAACTTCAGGTATAAAGACCTCGATTTAAGCATCACTATGCGGGGCGCATTTGGTTTCCAGATTCTCAATTTCCAAAGAATGTATTATGAAAACACGGGTATTCAGAACTATAACCGGCTAACATCAGCTTACGATCCTGTTTTTGGCACAGCTGTTCTCAATAAGAATATGCCTGTAGAATTTAACAGCTACTACGTAGAAAACGGCGATTTCTGGAAAATTGACAACATTGTATTGGGTTATACCTTTAACAAGCTAAAAACCAAATACCTTAAAGGCGCAAGGGTTTATGTTTCTTCATTAAACACTTTTACCATTACTGGCTATAAGGGATTAGATCCAGAAGTAGACTGGAGCGGTTTGGCACCTGGTAATGATAATAGGGATAAGTATCCTACCGCCCGTACTTTTACACTAGGTTTTTCTCTTAATCTTTAATCCTTTACATCATGAAAACAAGATTTATATTGAGCACCGGCATCATGGCACTTGTAGTCCTGGTTATTAGTTTAGCATCCTGCACGAAGTTAAAGGACGAAAACTACGCTGCATTCATTCAAAATAATTTTACCCCTAATACCTCTGATGTTGCGGCGCTGGTTGGCGCAGGTTACACCTATTGGAGGCCCTTAATGCTCGGACGAAGCAACAACTCGATCTTTCGTACCAACGAGATTTCAAGTGATGAAGCCGTAATACCCGCCCGCCCGAACGGCTGGGTTGACAATGGGATCTATCGCCGCATGCATGAACATAGATGGACATCTGATGAGGACAATAGCTACCAGATCTGGAACAATGCCTATGGAGGCATTACATCATGCAACCGTGTACTTTATCAAATTCAATCCAACCTGATTCCAATTACTACGGGTAAAGATGCTACCATAGCCGAGTTGCGTGCCTTAAGAGCATCTTACTATTATGCACTCTGCGATTTCTTTGGCGGAGTACCTATAGTAGATAAATTTGATGTACCATCCGGATTCCTTCCACAGCAGAGCACACGCGCCCAGGTTTATGCTTTTATTGTTAAAGAACTTACTGAAAGCCTTCCAAATCTGAGCAAGGCCAATACCCAGGCTACTTATGGTAAATTTAATTACTGGGCTGCCACTGCCCTGCTTGCTAAAGTTTACCTGAATGCTAATGTATATATCGGCACTCCAGCTTATGCTCAATGCATTGCAGCCTGTAATGAGATCATAGCATCGAACGTATATACGCTTGAAGCCAATCAGAAAACTATTTTTCTTGACGCAAATGAAGGCAGCAGAGAAACTATTTTTGCCATTCCTTTTGACGAGAAATTCACAGCCAATGACGCTGATGCCTTTACGCTTCACATGGAAACACTTCAGCCAGAAAACCAGTCTACTTATAACTTCAAGAACTCGCCATGGGGCGGAATCTGTGCCACACCACAGTTTGTAAGCACATTCGATCCTGAAGATAACCGCCTAAAAGACAATTATGTGCAGGGGCAGCAATATACCGCTGCAGGTGCTGTTTTATTGGGAACCATTGGTGCAAGTAATGGCAAACCGCTGATTTATATCAATGAGCTTCCGGGTGTTGATCAATCAGATGAAGTACATGGTTTCAGGTTAGGAAAATTTGAATTCAAACCAGGTGCCCTGGTAGGGATGAACAACGATTTCCCTTTGCTTCGGTATGCGGATGTTTTAATGATGAAGGCCGAATGCCTGTTAAGAACAGGAGATGCCGCTGGTGCCGCTGCATTGGTAACACAGGTTCGTCAACGGTCTTTCTTAAGCAATCCTTCAAAAGCAACCGTAACTGGTAGCCAGCTTTTGTCAGGCAGCGTGTATAACTATGGCCTCCGCAATCACTTAACTTCTACTGTAGAAGGTGGAAGTGACATTCAATACGGAAGGTTTCTTGATGAACTGGGTTGGGAATTCAATACCGAAGGACGACGTAGACAGGATATGATCAGATTTGGTGTTTTCACCAAAAAATCGTGGTTATCACATTCGCCAAATGGAGATTATCGTACATTATTACCCATTCCACGTGCCGAACTTGCTAAAAACCCGAACATAAAACAAAACCAGGGATATTAGTCCTGATTACAGAGGTTGTATCATAAGATATAAAATTGTCATCCTGAGCATTAATTTATCACATAAAATCAATATAAATTAAAGGAGAATTTAACATTATGGATTTCCGCGAGAAATCTTCATCCGATAGCTATCGGATGAAGACATTTCTTAGGTATCTGTCATTAATGACTCAACGTGACAAAATCTGGAAAAAACTATCTTATGATACAGCCTCAAATTCAATTAAATATGAAAAGAAAATTTATTACCGTAATTACATTATTTTTAAGCTACCACATTTCCGTACAGGCCCAGTCTTTTCAAAAAACCCCGCAGGGTATCCACGCCGTTATTCAATCAATGGATGTAGAGGTAAGTTTTTATTCACCATCTATTGTTCGGGTTTTTAAAAAGCCAGAAGGGAGCCAGCCAAAAAAAGAAAGCCTCTCTGTTGTAAAACTTCCTGAACAGTTAACACCTGATATTAAAACCAACGGGCAAAGTGTAACCATCAGCAGTAAACTAATATCTGCAACGGTTAACCTGCAAACCGGAAAAGTTTTATTTGAAGATCCGAAGGGCAGGCAGTTATTTACAGAAAAAGATTATGGCACCCAGTTTACCGCGATAAAAGATGCCGGAAATCCTACGTATGTGGTTAGACAGGCCTATTTATTAGACAAGGACGAAATTATTTATGGGCTTGGCCAGCAGCAGAATGGAAAATTGAACCAAAGGGGTCAAAAATTACTCCTTAAACAGGAGAACACGAGGGTGTGTATTCCTTTCTTCCAATCGGTAAAAGGTTATGGAATTTTCTGGGACAACTATTCACCAACTACTTTTACAGATAATGTTCAGGAAACTTCATTTGATTCGGAAGTTGGAAACTGCGCTGATTATTATTTTATGTTTGGCGGAGGTGGCGACGGGGTGGTTGCCCAAATGCGTGAGCTTACCGGGCAATCTCCTATGATGCCCTTATGGTCATTTGGTTTCAGCCAATCGCGTGAGCGCTACAAGACACAGTTTGAGCTTGTTGATGTGGTAAAAAAATACAGAGCGTTAAAAATACCACTTGATGGTATTGTACAGGACTGGCAATATTGGGGAAAAGACGATAACTGGAATGCCATGAGTTTTGAGCCTAGCACTTTCCCAAAACCACAAGCCATGGTAGATAGTGTGCACCAGCTTAACGCCCATCTTTTTATTGTTTCATGGCCAGGTTTCGCACCAAAAACCCCGCAATACCAGGAGTTTAAGTCAAAGAATATGCTCATTAACTTTGATACATGGCCGCCGGGTGCAAACACCAAACCTTATGATGTTTATAACCCTACTGCCCGTAACATTTACTGGGATTACCTGAACAAAGGCATATTCTCATTGGGTATAGATGCCTGGTGGCTTGATTCTACCGAACCAGACCACATTAATATTAAGGAAAAGGATTTCGATCAGCCTACTTTTTTGGGGAGTTACCGAAGCGTAGAGAACGCTTTTCCGCTTCAACACACCGGTGGTGTTTATGATCACCAGAGAGCAGTAAGTAATACTAAACGCGTACTG
This sequence comes from Pedobacter sp. MR2016-19, assembly GCF_014947265.1. Classification (NCBI taxonomy): domain Bacteria; kingdom Pseudomonadati; phylum Bacteroidota; class Sphingobacteriia; order Sphingobacteriales; family Sphingobacteriaceae; genus Pedobacter; species Pedobacter sp. MR2016-19. The sequence continues at coordinate 43,376 of NZ_JADCNK010000030.1, read as the reverse complement.
CTGTTAACCCGTTCAGCATTTGCAGGTCAGCAACGATATGGAACAAACACCTGGAGCGGAGATGTTGGTTCTAACTGGCCTACACTAAAAAAACAGATCCCGGCAGCACTAAATTTCTCCTTAACCGGTTTACCTTACTGGAATGGAGATATTGGTGGTTTTTTCGCAGGTGACTTTGTGAAAGGTGGTGGCGCAAAAAATCCTGATTTTCAGGAATTATATAACCGCTGGATGCAGTTTGCAACCTTTACACCAATGATGCGTTCGCACGGTACCGATATACCAAGAGAAATATACCAGTTCGGCAAAAAAGGAGATCGGGCATTTGATATCCAGGAGAAGTTTATCAACCTGCGCTACCGCTTACTGCCATACACTTATGCAACTGCCTGGGCGGTAACGCATCACGCAGGATCCATTATGCGGCCATTATACTCACAATTCCCTAACGATCCTGCAGGTTTTGAAAACAACTCGGAGTATATGTTCGGAAGCTCGTTTCTCGTATCACCAGTTACCGATAAAGGTGTTACCAATCAGGAAATATACCTCCCGGCAGCCAGCAAATGGTTTGATTTCTGGACAGGTGAAGTATTTAAAGGCGGCCAAACGGTTAAACGTGAAACGCCGATGGAGATTATACCACTTTACGTAAAAGCAGGTTCAATTGTGCCTTGGGGACCGAAAGTGCAATATGCAACAGAAAAGAGATGGAATGATCTGGATATCCGCATATATCCTGGCGATAACGGTGATTTCGTTTTGTATGAGGATGAAAATGACAATTATAACTACGAGAAGGGAGAATTTTCAGAAATCCACTTCAAATGGAACGATGCCTCAAAAAACCTTACCATTGAGGATAGAAAAGGACAGTTTAAAGGCATGTTAGAAAAGCGCAAATTTAACATCGTGATGGTAAGCAAACAGAACGGAATAAGCATTGACAATCAAACCATTAATAAATCAGTTAATTATAATGGCCGTAAACTTTCTGTTAAACTCTAAGCCAAAAAAAGAGGCCATGAATGTTGTAAAACACTTATCCGCTAAATAAAACATGAGCAGGGGAAAAGAAATATACTTTAAGGCAGCGGCATTGTCGCTGCCATTGGTATTTTTATGCTTCATCGAAATCCTTTTGAGATTTTTCAATTATGGTTTTGATCCGTCATTGTTTATCAAAGATCCCGATCAGCAGGGCTACATGATGATGAACCCTACCGCCTCTTATAAGTTTTTTTCTACCAGTGCCAATGCAACCCAGGGTAACCGCGAACGATTTGGCATTGTTAAATCTAAAAACACCTACAGGATATTTGTAATAGGCGAATCGACTACAGCAGGCTACCCATATATGCACAATGGATCGTTTCACAGGTGGTTGCAATACCGGCTGATGCACCAATATCCCAGCCTAAGCTTCGAGGTGATTAATGTTTCGCTTACCGCGGTAAATTCTTACACGGTATTAGATTTTGCAAAACAAATTGTTAATTATGAACCAGATCTGGTGTTGGTATACACCGGACATAATGAGTATTACGGCGCTTTGGGTATTGGCTCTACCAGCCGGATTAAGGGCAATAGCACCTGGATAAAACTGGTGATTAAACTGCGTGAGCTTAAGTTGGTACAGTTGTCAGACCGCATCATTGAGGCTACTGCAAAACTCTTCGGAAAAAGAATTGATAAGCGCGAAAACCTGATGAAACGCATGGTAACCAACCAGCAAATACCTTATCAATCTGCCGATTTTAACCGCGGTATAGTTCAGTTTAAGAGCAACATGAACGAATTGTGCCAGTTATTGTCAAAAAAACACATCCCAACCGTAATCAGTACGCTGGTAAGTAACGAAAAAGATCTTAAACCATTTATAAGTGCAGGCAAATTTTCAGCTCAAAAGCAATACGCAAATGGCAAAAAATTATACGTAAATGGTGATTTTAAAGCCGCAAAAACAAATTTTGTTTTGGCTAAAGAGTACGATCAGCTGCGCTTCAGGGCGCCGGAAACCTTCAACCAAATCATTAAAAAGCTGTGCAAGCAGTACCCTGGTATTTATCTGGCGGATACCCGTGCCTTGTTTGAGAAAAACGAGGTTGGTGGAATAATTGGCAAAGAAACCATTTTAGAGCATGTTCATCCAAATTTATTGGGTTACGCAATCATGAGCGAAGCTTTTTATCAACAGATTAACAACAGAAATTTAATACCGGCAAAAAAACAAAGTGAAATGTCTTTTGCACAATTGTTGGTTAATATGCCCGTTACCAAAGTAGATTCGTTATATGGCGCATACCAGATTATGATGCTCCGTTCGGGTTGGCCCTTTAATGAGCCCATAACAGCTTACAACCGTGGAAATTCGATAGATGAACAACTTGCAGGGGCATTGGCAGTAGACAGGATTACCTGGAGGACAGCAATGGATGAACTGTATAAAGCTGCTATGGCCAATGCAGACAAACAAAAAGCCTTAAAGGTTACCGAAGCTGTGCTGCTGGAAAATCCTTCTCAAACAAGTTATTACACTTACGCAGGCCGTTTAGGTTTTGAACTGGCAGACCTGGAAACCGCTGAATTTTATTTCAAAAAAGCGTATGACCTTGAACCAACACGCGGGAATGCTAATAATCTTTTTTTGTTTTATTTTAAGTCAGATCTTCCTGAGCAAGCGTTGCAGTATGATGATAGAATAAAGCGCTCCGGTCAGCAATCCTACCTGGATGCACAAACTGAAGAAATACTGAAAAATATCATTAAACTTAAAAAAGAAGTTCCATCGAATAACATCAATGAGTTGATTGCCAGCTATTATCACCAACTCAGAGCCGATGAAACAGCAGCAAAATATAGGAATAAAAACAGCAGGTAACATGAGCAACAAAAAATTAGAAAACAAGAAATTCGGATTTATTTTAGGCGCCACAGTTATTTTGCTTTGCCTTATTTTTTGGAAGGGAACCTACCCGCAGCAAATAATGCTTTTGCTATCAGCTGGCTTAATCATAATGGCCCTCTTTATTCCGCAATACCTCGAACCAATGAGGACGATATGGATAAAATTTGGTAATTTTCTGGGAATGGTTAACGGTACAATTTTGTTAACCCTGGTATTTATCTTCGTCCTAACCCCTATTACCCTTTTACTACGCCTATTTAAAAAGCAGAGTTTAAAAACAACAAAAAATAAGCAGTTGGTTTCTTATTGGGAAGATGTGTCGGGCAGGGCGATGGGCTCATTTAATCAACAGTTCTAAATTAATACATACATGAATACACTGGTCGAATTTTTCCATTTCTTAACCCAGCGCAAAAAATACTGGTTGTGGCCCTTATTTATCATCCTGATTACCTTGGGTTTAGTATTGGTAGCAGCGCATGGCTCGGTATTGGCCCCATTTATTTATAGTTTATTCTAATCAGGCACGCAGCATGGCTTATATTTTAGGTATTTCTGCTTACTATCATGATAGCGCTGCATGTTTGTTGAAGAATGGAGAAGTTATTGCTGCTGCGCAGGAAGAACGTTTCTCCAGGATTAAAAATGATGAGTCATTCCCTGCAGAAGCGATAAAGTTCTGCCTTAAATTTGGCAGCATCTCCCTGGCAGAGGTAGATCATGTTGTATTTTACGAAAAGCCATTTTTAAAATTTGAGCGTTTGCTCGAAACTTATGTCAATTTTGCCCCTAAAGGATTGAGGTCTTTCCTTAAGTCGATGCCGGTTTGGTTAAAGGATAAACTATTCATAAAAAAAAATATAGCCAGGGCGCTTAATGCTATAGATTCCAACTGGAAAAAATCACGTACCATTTTGTTTGCCGATCATCACCGTTCCCATGCGGCCTCCGCTTTTTACCCCAGTCCATTTGAACAGGCGGTGGTATTAACTGTAGATGGTGTGGGCGAATGGGCCACAACAACTGTTTCAGTTGGACATTCGGCACAACTGACTTTAAAAAAGGAGATAAATTTCCCTAACTCCATCGGACTTTTATATTCTGCCTTCACCTATTATTTAGGCTTCAAAGTCAATTCTGACGAATATAAAGTAATGGGTTTAGCTTCGTACGGCACGCCGGTATATAAACAGCTGATTTATGATCATTTAATTGATGTTAAAACAGATGGATCTTTTCTCCTGAACATGGATTATTTTGATTATTGTACGGGACTGAAAATGACCAATAAAAAATTCGACAAGCTTTTTGGCCATCCACCCAGAGCGAAAGGCGAAGCACTTTTGACATTTCACAAAGATATTGCCAGCTCCATACAAAAAGTGACTGAAGAGATCATGATTAAACTCACTCAGAGTCTTTACAGGGAATTTGCAATAGATAATCTCTGTATTGCAGGAGGTGTTGCGCTGAACTGCATTGTAAATTCAGCCATCAGGCAACATTCCGGTTTCAAACAGGTTTGGGTACAACCTGCAGCAGGAGATGCTGGCGGCGCGCTGGGTGCCGCTTACAGCGTATTTTACGAGCATTTATCTGGAGTTAGAAATGTTGATCCGCAGGCTGATGGGATGAAACAATCACTGCTCGGCCCAAGCTATACTCCAAATGAAGTGATCAATGCACTTTCTGCCTATGGCCTGAATTATGAAAAAGTTGAGCATGAACTTTATTATCGTAAAATAGCGGAATACTTAGCCGAAGGAAAAGTAATCGCATATTTTAAAGGAAGAACAGAGTTTGGGCCAAGAGCACTGGGTTGCCGCAGCATTCTCGCAGACCCCAGAAACAGCGAGATGAAAGCGATACTTAATGCAAAAATTAAGTTTAGGGAGTCCTTCCGTCCTTTCGCCCCGGCTATTTTAGATGAATTCGCAGATTTATATTTTGGTGAAGGCTCAAAAAACCGCTATATGCTATTTACAGAAAATTATTCAGACCATAGCTATGGCCATCAGGCATCCAATGCAGTTTTAATTCCGGGAGCGGCACACGTTGATGGAACAGCCCGTGTTCAGATCGTAAACCAGGTACATCATCCTGATTTTCATAAGGTAATCACCGCTTTTTACAACCTTACAGGATGCCCTGCAGTTATTAATACCTCCTTAAATGTAATGAACGAACCCATGGCCTCTAGTCCGGAAGATGCAATATGTTGCTTTTTAAATACAGAAATTGATATTCTCGCTATTGAAGGTTTACTGATCGATAAAAGAGACCGGACTCTGGCGGTTTGAGATGCCTTTTCTTTTATCCGAATTTCTTGTTAATAAAAATCCAGAAACTACGGAAATTCAGAGATTAAAAATGAAGCTGCATCATTATACGGGGTTTCCGTAAAAAATTGCCATCAGAATCAGAGTTATCAATCTGATCAGTAATTAAATAAAAGGCTTTGGAATAATGGAAATTATTGTTTTACGAAATTTTCTAAATGATATTAAGAAACTCAACGATAAAAAATCGAAAGATAAAATCAAAGAATTTATTATGGAGATTGAAAATGCTGAAAGCTTAGAAGAGCTTCCAAGTATTAAAAAATGAAAGGTTTCTCCACAGCTTATCGTTGGAGAGTTGGGGATTATCGATTGGGATTTTATAAAGATGAAAACACTAGCGAGTTAGCCCGATTTGTAAAAAGAAACGACATATACAAGATATTTCCTTGACTGCAATTAAATGATATGGAATCTCAAAAACGATGAATTTCGTAAAGCAATTGAAGATCAATTAAAGTATGCAGCCAACAAACTTAATATTTGATTCAGCTAATGTATATATACATTACTGTTAAGACTATCAAAAATATATGCCTAAAAATCCCTCCCCCCAACTTTTCCGCTTAACCCTGAATAGAGTGATTTATGGCAAATCATAGAAACAAAAACGCCCTTTAAAATTAATAAAAAGAAACCCCTACGATTTGGAAGGGTTATTTTTAATATGATGTGTATTTTAAATTACTTAAAAATTCTACTCTTTTTAAGTATTTCATTAATTAGTACAAACTTTTTTGAGTCACCTTTAAATACCGTATCTTGATTTTTTATTTTTACAGCAGTACCAGCCATACATACCATAACCATAGCTTTAGCACCACCAACTTCGGCATAATCAACATCGGTTGCGATTATTCCGTTACCACCTAACATTATAGCTTTTTGCCGCAATTCGGGCATTCTTTCACACTCATAATTAAAGTATATCAGTATCTTTTCCTATAACTAATTCTATTTGCGATTGGGTCAGCCTATTATTTTCTTCTATTGAGTTATAAATACTAGTAAGTATCCTAGTCTGCTCATTTTGATTTTTTAATAAAGTTTCTACCTTCCAATACCAAAGTACTACCTGCCTAAGAGCAAGAAAAATTATTAAAAATACTGCAAGCCCTAAAAGAAACATTAAAAATGCACCTAAAGGTGTGCCACTAGGTTCTGCATAAGCCTGACCAAAACTAATAAGCGGCAATAATGCCAAGAGTGTTAAAATTGATTTTTTCATTTTATTTTTTTATTTGATATTTCTTGAGGTTCTAAAGCGATAATCAATAGCATAAACCAGATAGCTATCATTGTATAATTTGTGGTTAATAAACCTATACTGATTAGTAGCAGGATTGCGGTAAGAATTTTTGATATAATGAGAGATTAATTTTTATTGAATGTAGTCAATTATAATTCACAAATATAACCAAATGTTTCGGGATTGAAATACCGGAAACCGTAAATAAAATGGTGCTAACAATTAAGCCAGCACCATTTTATTTTATTCCAATAACGACAAAGGAATAAAACAATATAATCGAGTTTTTTGACTTTATAGATTACGAAAGTGGCACCCTTTGTAATACCCTCTTTAAAAATAAAAACCTAACTAACTAATAAATAGCTAATTAGGTTTTTAATAGGTGGAGAATATCGGATTCGAACCGATCACCAGCATGATAGATTGCTTCGTCGTTCCTCCTCGCAATGACGACCTTTTTCATAATAAAACAGGTCAAAATACGCATAACAACATCAATATCAAGCCATTAATTGTTAAAATACAAGAATACAACCTTGTATTATTACTTATGTTTGAGTAAACAACCTATAACTTATATGAAACTAAAAACAGACCTGTACAAGCCCCTTGGGCTTATGAAATTAGCATTCTTTTTATTACTGCTTTTACCTATGCTTCTCTTTGTTGGCTGCAAAAAAGAGAAACCGCTTGAAGAAGTTTCCACTACTGCTTTGAATGGGAAGGATACACTATCTATTTATATTCCAAATGAATATAAAGAAATGGATTTTAACAATAAAAATAGTGCATGGAGTTATGCAAGAAGTAGTCAATCAGAACATTTTATCGTTTTTTGGGACCTCAAATATGGCAGTGACAATCCAGGTTCTCAAAATGTACCCACAAAATATAGGGTAGACATCGTTGATTTACTTAAAAAAGCAGAAACTTTTTATCAGATCAACGTTAATACACTAAAGTTTGCAGAACCTGGGAAGTCGAAATTAGATAAATATAAGATGCTTATCTTTTTATATTATCAGGATGAGTGGCGCGCAACCGGGTCTGGTTACGATGATACCATCGGTGCTTTATGGATCAATCCGCAAGCCGTACAACCTGTGGGGTCTGTACTTGCGCATGAAATTGGCCACTGTTTTCAATATCAGGTTTTTTGCGATCAGGGCGGCCAAACCGGATTCAGATATGGCTTTGGTGGTAAACCTAATAATGGATTTTGGGAGCAAACGGCACAATGGCAATCATTTCAAAGTTATCCTTCCGAAGCATTTACCTCCTACAATTTCGGGGTTTATATGGATAATGCTCATCGCCATATCAACCACGAAGGGCAACGGTATGCCAGCTACTTTATCCACTATTACTGGGCCTCGAAACATGGTATTGATATCATTGGAAGAATCTGGCGGGGCGCAATAAAACCAGAAGATCCGATTGAGGCCTATATGCGTTTAACCGGCATTAATGTTAAACAGCTAAATGACGAAATTTACGATGCTGCAACCAAATTTGCAACCTGGGATATCCCAAGTATAAAAACTTTAGGGGCCGACTTTATCGGCAAGCAGCCTTACGAGTTTGATAAGTTAACAGACGGAAGTTTCCAGGTAAAATATGCGCGCTGCCCAGGCACTACCGGATATAATCTGGTGCCATTGAAAATACCAGCAGCAGGTACTGTTTTAAATGCCCAATTTACCGGTTTAGCAAATGCATCAGGCTATAACCAGGTTGATGCATCCAGAGCGGGCTGGCGATATGGATATGTTGCATTGCTTAACAACGGTACAAGAGTGTACAGCAACATGTTCGAAGGTACAAACGGGAATGCAACCTTTACCATGCCAGCTGATTGCAGTAAACTCTGGTTTGTAGTGTCTGGTGCCCCGAAAACATATACGCAACACGGATGGGATGATGATAATAGTAACGATGACCAATGGCCTTACAAGGTTAAGTTTACCAATACGACCCTTTTAAACGACCTTTCTGTGAATCCAGGTGCAACGCCAAAGGATGTTACCTTCTCTATTCCGGTTAAAATATTACTTGATTTAACTAATTACACCAGAACTACGGTAAACTTTGATCAGGATAAACTGGTTCAGGCTTTTACGCTTTTACCTGCTAAAATTACCGAAGGTTTAGCCAATAAAACAATAAAATTCTACGGGGTAGAAAGCAATGGTAGCTTGAACGCCCAAACAACAGCGAATGGTTACGGGCATTGGTTTAATGCAAGCGGAAATGTAATTAATTGGGGTGCTGATGCAAAAGTATTTTCAGAACTGGATGGTACAAAATTAAGTTTTGATCTGGGCCAATTTCCACAGCATGTAGCTAAAGGCGATCAATTTACAATCAGCCAGGCGCTTGTTTATGAATATGAAACCAATAAAAAAGTTACCGCTACATTTAAGTTTTTAATTACCATTGAATAAAAGCCTGTTTAAATTTTTGTAAAAAATACAAATGGCCTTTTGCTGTTACACTAAGGGGTAGTTTATGGTATAAAATCAAATTAGTGACGTAGAATTGTCTTCTCTTATCCTACGGCGCGGTCTTGCCTCGGCTCGCCGCCGCCGAAGGGCTCTTTCTTTTTGGTGTCAAAAAGACCAGCGCAGCTAGCTTGAACACAATTGAAAAAATAAAAGCAAGTGAAAAAACAAAAAACACCGGCTGAAAATTTTTCTTTTGAAGCCAGTTGTTCGGCCAGAACAGTGCAGCCCGAAAATTTGTTAGGCCGGATTTAAGTAGAACGGGGATACCGTGATATGGCCTAGCTGGATGGAAACACAAAAGGAGTTAAGCTTTTGATTAATAGTAATTTGCAAAATAACGTCTATGATAGCGTAGTCGATTGCTTCATTAATGCGTTGAAATGATCTTCGACTACGCTCAGACTGACATACGAAATAAGTTTTACTTAATTTTAAACAGGCCCTAATATTTGCCTATAACAAAAGAACAGTAATTCCGCGTGGAAAGTCCTGGCAATTAAATAAATAGAACTAAAAGGGTTTACAGGAACGGTACACCTTATCTTCATCAGGTTTGGCACGCTATGATGCTGTGAAATTGTTTTTGAATAATACAAGTCTGGCCATTCCGCCAGGCTTGTATGATATCCTACTTTAACCACTATCTCTTCAACAATTAATTTGCGCTAAGTTCTATTAGCAAAAAATCTCAAAGGCCCATCTTCAGCCAAAATATTCTTCTGGTTTTAATTACATCCACTGTATCACCATATTATTTACAATGTCTTAACATATAATCCAACTTGTCGTATCACTTTACTCAATTACCTGATAATAAAATTATTAAAAATAATAACAGACCACTGTAAGACATTTTCTGAAACTAAAAAATAATTTCAAAACCTGTATTTGATATTTTAATCAAGATTTATAAAACAACTACGGCCTTTCGGTGTAATATTAACCAGATTATATCATTTCGAAACAAAAAGCTTTGATATTTATCAAAAACACTTCAACCAACGTAAATAACCCGTTACTTTCGCAGGAAGTAGATTCAGTCTCTATAAGTAAGTGATCATATACAGCATCGACAAATTTTGTCGGAATTTCTTACAGATAAGAAACAAAAATAATTTACAAAATACGGTAACAATTCCTGTAAAATCACCGAGGAAAAATGTACTTGTTTATGTCAATTTTTTTATTTTTTATAAAGCATCATCTTTTCAGTAACACCATGTTATAGGTTTTTGGAGAAATGCATATCAATAAAAGACATATATTTTTTGTAAATAAAATATTGTAGCTGACAACAATAAGAACTACAGATAATCCTGTCGAATAAACAATAGTCAATGTCCATCATACGAACCCCGCCATATCTCACTCCCCTTTTTAATTATTTGCAACAATATCATCCAGTATCACAAGAATATATGGATGCTTATATCGGATCAGCTTATGAGTTAACTATCAAAAAAACTAAGTTTGTACTATCACCTCTACATGCCAATGAATGTATGTATTTTATTGTTAAAGGCTTATTAAGGAACTTTATCAGGCATGGAGGAAAGGATATCACCACACGGATCAGTTTCGAGGATGAGTTTGTTTGTGCAATAAGCAATCCGGCTAAACAGGAAAAATATTCGGCAGAATATATTCAGGCAATGGAAAACTGTATCCTGATTGCCATTCCCTATGGGTTGCTCAACAGCCTTTACGATAGATTCCCTGAAACCAATATCATTGGACGGAAATTAATGGCAATAGAATCCTTCAAAGCATCAGAAAGGGCAAATCTGGCCAGAATCCCAAAAGCTTCAGACCGTTACGAAATATTGATGAAAAATTATCCGAAGATTTTTAACCGGATGCCTCTTCATTATCTCGCCAGCTATTTAGGAATGCGTAACGAAACATTGAGCAGAGTTAGGGCAGTTTGTGCACTTGAAAAAACGTTTTATTAGCTATAGTTTTTTCAACTGCCGTTTCAATGGCTTATAGGGCATTACGCGATCAATTTTCGTGTTTTTTTTTCAAATCGCGGTCGCTATCGGATTATATAAACTTCAGTTCCATTAATATTTATTCATACTGACTAATTTGATTTTATAAAATAAAGCATTCCCGACAATATCTTCCGATCCTATTGTTATTGGGTCTGAACCGGCAGTATGGCAGTTTTTAAACCTTTAGACGCAACACTCAGATTTAATTTCCCTGCCTGTTCTGTTGATTGAACGGTAACAACCAGCTTGCCTTTAAAGGCCTTCATCTTGGGCAGGTGAAACAATTCCAGGCTGGTCGCATCACCATTGGCCACCACTTTATAGGTTCCATTTCCGGTAACTTTAAAAGACAGGCTATTCTCTGCATCAGGGCATAAGGTACCATTAGCATCTAACACGCTTGCTGTAATGTAAGCAAGATCCTTTCCATCAGCTATTAAGGTTTTACGATCGGATTCCAACAGAATATGATGAGGTTTGCCTGCCGTTTTAACCGTTTGTTCAGCAACAGGTTTACCATTCCCATCATAGGCAACGACCTTTATTTCTCCAGGTTCGTATTTTACATCGTTCCACATCAGCCGGTACCTGCTTGTATTAGTGGCTTTATTTTTACTTCGCCTGCCCTGGCTTTTGTTGTTAATAAATAACTCGGCCGATGGGTAACTGGTGTACACAAATACAGGCGTAACCTGCCCTTCACGACCGGGGAAAGTCCAGTGTGGAACTATATGCAGCGTGGGTTTTTCGGTATTCCATTTGCTTCGGTAGAGGTAAAAACGATCTTTAGGAATGCCTGCCAAATCAATAATCCCAAAATAAGAACTGTGAGAAGGCCATTTTTCATCATAAGGAGTAGGTTCGCCCAAATAATCAAAACCTGTCCAAACAAATTCGCCGATTACATATTTGAGTGAATCCTGCATCACAAATTCATCATCGGGAATTTGCGACCAGGTACAATATTCAAGATCGTACGATGAACTTTGATTGTCATCATACATTTTCATCTTTTGAGGCACAACAGGGAATTTATACACACCTCTTGAACTCACGGTAGAAGCCGTTTCTGAACCCAGAATCATACCTTGTGGCAGGCGGGTATAGGCATTTCCGTACCATAGTGGTTTATAATTAAACCCGGGAATATCTAATACGGAGGCAAAGTTATTATCCAGTGCATCTTTGATTCTATCCATACCAGCAGTTACCGGCCTGGTTGGATCTTCGCGATGGCATATATCCTGTAAAAACTTTACGATCTTACCACCTTCTTTGGTAGATTGATCAGGCACTTCGTTTCCAATACTCCACATTACCACAGAAGGATTGTTCCTGTTGGCATGAATCATGTTCACGATATCTTTTTCGGCCCACTCATCAAAAAGGTGACTGTAGCCGTTTAAAACCTTCGGAGCCTTCCATTCATCAAAAGATTCGACCATGAGCATAAATCCCATTTCATCGCATAATTTTACCAGCTCGGGTGCAGGCATATTGTGCGAGGTCCTAATGGCATCGCAACCCATATCTTTCAATAGTGTAAGTTGCCTGCGCAGGGCGGCAACATTTATGGCGGCTCCAAGTGGCCCAAGATCATGGTGGTTGCAAACTCCCTTAAACTTACGGTAAACCCCATTTAACGAGAAGCCTTTTTCCGCCTCGTATTTTATGGACCGGATTCCAAAAGTAGTGGTATACTCGTCTTTTAGGATATTTCCTGCATATAATTTTGTTACGGCAGAGTACAAGTTTGGTGTTTCAGGAGACCACAGCTCAGGATTTCTGACTAATAAATCCTGCTCAAACTCGTTCAAATCGCCCTCATTCAAAGTCCTGGTTGCCGAGGCTACCGTTTCGCCTTTGGCATTTAAAATAGTTGTTTGCAAGCTCAAAGCAGTGTAGTTGCCACTAAGTGAACTTACCTGAGTTCTTATTTTTACCCGCGCAAAATCTTTGTTGATTAGAGGTGTAGTAATATAGGTGCCCCAAACCGGGATGCTTACCTCATCCGTAATAATAACATGCACGTTCCGGTACAAACCAGCTCCGGGATACCAGCGTGAGGCTTCAGGTAAATTTTCCAGGCTGATGGCAAGTGTATTCTTGCCTGCTTTCATTTTGTCGGTTACATCAATAGAGAAAGCATTGTATCCATAGGCCCAGTGGCCAACAGCCTCTCCATTCAGGAACACTTTGGGATAGCTCATGGCACCATCAATTAAGATAACGGCTTTTTTACCTTTAGTAAAGGCAGGCGCAACAAAAGTATTACGGTACCAGGCTTTGCCCACAAAAGGCAAACCGCCTGTTCTTCCTGTTTTTAATGATGCCGTTTTCTCACCGTTCTGTACAATCTGTACATTTTGGCTATCGTTATTCCCATCAAAAGGACCTTTTATTGCCCAATCATGAGGTATACTTACCGTTTCCCATTTTGTATCATCAAAAGCCGGGTTTTTAGATTCAGGAAAATCACCTTTGCTAAACTTCCAGTTTTTTTCCAACAGGTATTCTGTCCTGCCCTGACCATGTACTGCTCCACAAAATAGCACGGTTAACAATAACATGGATAAACTCAGATATGATGATGTTTTGATTGTACTCATCCTCAAATCTAAATGTTAAAACAGTGCATACCAATTAAGGAAAGAACAATGTTAAAATAAGCAAATAAATGGTTTAATTTTAGTTGGTTCGATTACAAAACCAGTTCTTAAACGAGCGGATTTGCGTTACTATACTTGCCAACCGCACAAGGTTTTTGGTGTAGCTGACGTTCGTACCTCAAACTCTAACCTAAAATCAACAAAATACCGCTCCTTTTCAAGATCATTCTATTCTTCATTAATTTTCAGAAGTTAATTTTTAGTGTCAGATCTGTGCTCAAAAATTAATTTTAATAGATTACAAAAACTGAGTATCCAGGCATGCCTATAAAACCAAAAGCCACCTACAACTTTCGCTACAGATGGCAGGTTTTAACCGGGACAACAACTATTTGGTTAGTGCTGTTATCTTTTCTTGCTCAACATCTATCAAATGACTATAGAACTTCCAGTCAACGTTAGGGTTTCTCATTGCTGCAAATGACATTGTTTTAGTTTTATCATCCTGACTTGCAGAATACATCTTTTTAAAGTCTTTCAAGGTTGCTTTCATTGCGTTTAGAACGGCAAAAAATCTACGATCATTGAAAACAATGTTATTCTTGTTTTTTTTGTTAGACCTATATTCATCATTGGATGCTTCGCTATAGGCTTTCTGAAGTTTATCCAGAACTTTTAGTCTGTCGCTGATATTTTTCAATGATTCCTCCGACAGATCCATGTCTTTAATCCCAGTAATAACTTTTTGATCTGTTAAGACCGTAACGCCGGCAATGCTTACTTCGTGTTTACCATCTCTGGAGAACAAATAAACAGATGGAGGCAGATCATCAATATTGACAGAATCCAACTTCATTAATTTTTTGTTAAAGTCTGCACGGGTAGTTGATAACAATTCAACTGATAACTGTTTAACAGATTGAGCTTTAGCATTAATCATTAACAATGATAACACCATGATTTTAAGAGCGGTTTTCATGGGGCCAAAGGTATGATTAATTATTTTTTAAAGTTAAGTTAACAATAAAAGAGCTTTTGATAAATATCAACAAAGTGCCCTGAGGTTGCTTTTTAGCGTTTTAGGAATGTAAAAAAACACAGATATTGGTTATACCCGTATTATTTATATGACTTTTTAAGTGTCTTTTGGTTTGATTGTACTGTTCTGGTAGCCCATTTACCACCCCTTTCGCCAGGCTGAGCATAAATTGCCCCAACCTTTACCTCATTATCAAATGATTCTATAAAATTTAGTATTCTGCAACCTGATCATCAACATAACAGTACAACCATCGTTCCCCGGGCTCTGAAGAAATAACTACAGGATGCTCCTTGATTTTAAAGTGTTGAGACATGTGTTGTTTTGGAGAGGAATCGCAGCACAAAGTTATGCCGCAAGTTTGGCAGGTACGTAAATGAACCCAATCTGTGCCCTGCTTTACGCATTCTTCGCAAACAGGCTGTTTCGCCAACTTCAATTCTTTAATAGCCGATAAATGGCTGCATGGTCGATTGTTTTCCATAATTATAGTTTTGATAGATATTGATGCACTTGGGTAACGGCCATTGCACCCTCTCCAACGGCCGATGCGACACGCTTTACTGAATTGAATCGTACGTCTCCCGCGGCAAAAGATCCGGGCACGCTGGTCTCCAGGTGGAAGGGAGGCCTGTCAAGTTCCCAGCATGTTTTATATTGATCCAGCGCCATCACATCATTTCCGGTATACAGGTATCCATTCCTGTCCCTGCAAATGGCTGTTTCCGAGGCCCACTCTGTGTTGGGCTTTCCGCCTATACAAATAAACAGTTTTGATGTTTCATGCCAGGATTCCGTTTCCTGTTCGCTATTGGCTAATTTTAATCCGTTGCAGGTAATCCTCACCTTCCAGCGCAGTAACCTGTGAATGATACAAAACAAAAATGTTTTTGATGCTGGCAATTCTTTGAATGAGGTATTCGGACAAGGTTTCGGCAAGATTTCCTTTTCTGATGACCATAAAGACGCGTTTTGCAAATCCTGAAAAATAAGTTGCGGCCTGGCCGGCGGAATTTCCCCCGCCTATGATGTATAAATCCTTGTCCTGGCAAAAAAAAGCTTCGCTGGCACCGGCTCCGTAGTATACGCCTTTATGAAAAAACCGTTCTTCATCCGGCAGGTTCAATCTTGCGTATTCCACTCCTGTTGCACAAATATTAGCCTTCGCGACCAGTTTTTCACCAGAAGCAAAGTCGACATGAATCTTATTATCGTAAAAAGTGCCCTTAATCCCTTCTTTGAGCAGTAAAATTTCCACGCCAAACTTTAGAGCCTGCTGCCTGGCCCGCTCAGCCAGATTTGCACCCGATATGCCCTCCGGAAAGCCAAGATAATTCTCAATTAAAGAGCTGGTGCCTGCTTGTCCGCCTACCGCTTCCCTTTCTATAAGAATGGTTTTCAATCCTTCTGATGCAGCGTAAACTGCAGCACTTAATCCCGCCGGACCTGCACCATATATGGACAGATCATATTCATCGTACTTAGGTTCCGTAATCCAACCCAGGTTACAGGCAATCTCTTTTAAAGAAGGATTAATAATTATTTTTCCATCGGGAAACTCTATTACCGGATGCTTTTGTGGATTGTCGAAAGAAGTAATTCCCTGGCCCTGCCCGTCATGCGAGAGGTCAAACCAGTCGAAATCAACAACACTTCTTTTTAAAAAATCCCTGATTGGATAAATTTCCTGAGAATCGGGAACGCCGTATAGTTTAAGTTTGTCCATACGCTACTTTGTCCTGGTTTTTATTTTTTTAATAATTTCTTCTACCGGATACTCAGCGGAGATACCATAACCATCCACAAGTAATCCTTTTATTTTTCCGTCTGTTGATGATATAGCGTATAAGATAGATTCATCTTCGGGATCTGAGGCACCCTCAAATCTGTAAATTTTATCTATCAGAAAATTTTCCGGATGCTGCGCGAGTGCATTTTGTTCATCCACGGATTTTACAGCTGTATTAAAATCGAAAGTATAGCCTTCTTTGGATAAGTGATTCATTACCTCACTCAATGTGGTCATCTCACCTAAATGTTTCAAATTGTCGTCGCTCATCGTAAGTATTCGTTTTGGAGATTACAAATTAGCTTAAAATTTTAATTAACTTATGCGTCAATTAACCTTATTTCCTTTTAGACTCTAATGAATTTAGTTTGTTTCCTTCTGCAATTACCGTCCTGTTAATCTCGCTAACCCTTTTGATATCCATTTTCTCAACAGCGCGGTCGTAGCTCAGTAGTCCATTCACCTCATGCTCCACATCTGTTGTCTGGGTGTAAACCGCTACGCTGAGTCCCTGATATTTCATCAACTGCTCAACCTGGCTCATTAACAGCACAAACCTATCCGTCAATGCTTCAGAGGTAGGTTCGTAAGCATAAGCATTATTCTCTACCGGCCACATGTGCCCCCTCACAAAAAGCCCCACCCCTCCAAATTCACCTAAAGATGCTGCCCGTTTAGCGTCGGGTTTCGAGGCATCATTAGGACCAATGTAAATGTGGGTATCCACAAAGTCTCCATTACCCGGGTCTCCCGCAGCCTTTTGGTAGTCAGGGTTGTTATTAAAGCCCGAATTTCCATTAACCAGTCTGGATGGATCATACTTTTTAACCCAATCGGTAATTTTCGGCACATCGAAAGCACCCCAATTTTCGTTGAAAGGCACCCATGCAATAATGGAAGGGGCGTTATAATGCTCGTCTATAATTTCCTTAAGTTCCCTGCGGAATGCCGTCCGTACCCTGGCCGTATCTTCATTCTGGTACCATATCGCCGGCATATCCTGCCAAAGCAGCATTCCCAGTTTATCTGCCCAGTAATAAAAGCGTTTGGGCTCAGTTTTCATGTGCTTGCGAATAAGATTAAAGCCGGCATTTTTTGTAAACTCAAGATCCGACTTTAGGGCTTCATCACCTGGTGCTGTAAGAATGCCGTCTGGCCAATAGCCCTGGTCCAATAGCCCAACCTGCATGATAAACTTTCCATTCAAAAGTGGACGTACTATGCCGGCCATCTTGCCGAGCCTGATATCGCGCATCCCGAAGTAGCTGCTAATTTCATCAGTTACTTTCCCATTGCGGTCTTTAACCGAGATTTTAAGATCATATAGAAAAGGCTCTTCCGGAGACCAAAGTTTGGGGTTGGTAATGGGCAGATAAAAAGTATTTCCTGCGCTTCCTTCCCACTGTGAGACTACTTTCTTCCCATCCATGGCAACAGCAGATAAATTTGACGTGCCAGCTTCCACCTTCACCTGCAGCCTGCTATGCTCCAGATCTGGTAAAAGTCTGATATTTGTGATGTGCACCAGACTAACCGGCTCGAGCCATACACTTTGCCAGATCCCCGAACTGAAGGTGTAGTCGCCGCGGGGGCCATTCTTTCCTGAAGGCATTGTCCCGTCGTTGGAATCGTAGGCGGAGACAATAACCTCATTACGACCCGCCTTCAAGAACTTGGTAATATCCAGCGAAAAGCCATCGTATCCGCCGGAATGATTGCCAGCTTTTTGTCCATTTACAAAAACGGTCGCCTCATGATCTACCGCCTCAAAGTTAATCAGTACATTTTTGCCTCTCCATTTCTGTGGAATTTCAAAATATCTGCGGTACCACATATTTATTTCCTGTTTACGCTCGATTCCGGAAATCACGGATTCGGGGCAGTATGGTACAAGGATTTGCTCGTTATTAGTGGGGAATTCAATAGGTACACGGGGATTTAAAGCAGCCTTTTTTTCTTTACCTCCGATATAGTCCCATTTTCCATTGAGCGACTTCCACTCTCCACGGACCAGCTGAGGCCGCGGATAGTCAGGAAACGGGTTTGAAGAAGCCATAGCCGCCTGAGTCCATTTTGTGGGCAGTTTAGCTGTTTGGGCGAAAGTATATCCGCAGTAGTTTACCTGAAAAAAAATCGTTAAAAAAAGGATATTTAAAATCGTATTTTTCATAAAATGTTTTAAGTAAAAGCTTATCTGGATCAACAAACCAAGATAAGCTTTTTAACATTCTAAATCGATTTATTATTTAAAATTGTTTTTGGAATGGGTTAGTGAACAAGCAATTAAGCAAGCATAACGCAGATCTGAACTTGCGGTTTTTACACGCCACAATGTTATCATATATATACACCAAACGGAACAACAGCACCCAGAAATGCAGGCTAATCGTTACCAAAGCGCACATGGAAATGAAACAGACGCAAACAGGCTGCGTCCGTACATTCTTTTTGATCACCGTGTTGGATATCTGCCAATGTATTTAATCATTTAAAAATGGATAATCGACATAACCATGCGCCCCACCCCCAAACATGGTAGCCCTGTCCGGTTCGTTGAGTGTTGCCTCTTTTTCAAATCGTTTTGGCAGATCTGGGTTGGCCAGGAATAGATGGATATATAGTCGGGATCTGAAAATGCCATTTTTTTTACCGTAATCATTTAAAAGCGATTTCCCTGCCTGTTGCCCCAAGTATTACTATTTTCTTTTTCATCTTTGTATTTTTTAATTGTTGTTTATAATTGACTATGCAAATATGCTACGATCAAAAAACGGAAACTTGTATCAGATCACTGTTTTGGCCCGGAGCATTTTAATGTAGCTACCTTTATCATAAAAAAATATAGATGAACGAACTTGAAAGTTATATCCACCACCATTTCGGCATTAGTCCGGATGACTGTCAAAAAGTGAGCGGATTATTTAAACCGGAGGTGATTGAAAAGGGAAACTATTTCTTAAGAGCAGGTAAATTCTGCAATAAACTTAGTTTTATAGAAAGTGGTATTTTAAGAGTTTTTGTAAAGCTGCCAGAAAAAGAAGTTACTCAATGGATAGGAACTGCCGGTTATTTCATCACGGATCTCCAAGGCTTCATGTTCAGGAATACCTCTCGATTTGAGATCCAGGCACTCACACCAACGCGTTTGTTTACGATCGATTACGAAGCGTACTTAACGATGGGAAGACTGGTGCCCAAATGGCATGAATTTGAAAAACTGTTTACGGGTAAATGTTTTGTAATGATGGAGAACCGAATCATGGACCTCATTTCCCTGACCGCCGAAGACCGTTATCAAAAACTCTTCGAGCACAACCGTGAACTTTTTAATCAGGTACCGCTTCAATACCTGGCCTCTATGCTCGGCATGACACCTGAAACTTTTAGCCGGATACGGAGGAAAATGCTTTCTTGATTTTTGTCAAGAGCTTACCCATTGTTTCACACATACATTTGAGCTAACAAAAATCATTGTCATGAATCAGCAAAAAGTGATGGATTTCACCATCAGAATTGAAGAAGCAGCCATAACTGCAATAGCTATTTATTTCTTAACGAAATATAATCTAGGATTATCGGTTTGGCTGTGGGTATTGCTATTTTTTGCGCCTGATCTTTCTATGATCGGTTACCTGGTGAATACCCGCGTAGGCGCTTTCACCTATAACTTATTTCATCATCGTGCAGTAGCAATAGTTCTGCTGGCAGCTGGTTTTGCGATGCACATAGATGTACTTACCTCCATAGGATTACTACTAGTTGCACATTCATCTTTTGACCGTATGCTGGGTTATGGTCTGAAATTTCCAGATGATTTCAAACATACAAGTTTGGGCTGGACAGGAAAATAAATTTCTCAATTTTAACAACGCTTTTTGCAAATAATAAATAGTTATTTTAAATTTACGTAACTGATTACGTAAATAATAACACACTAAGTTTATGTAACGGCTGGCATCAAGTTAATAGGTAGGCGGCGAAAGTGCATTGGTTGAAATGGAAGTCCAACCTTTCTGGCTACTCAAACTACTGACATTGTGCTGTTCATCACGCAAACAACCGCAGGTTATTTTGACGGCGGCATGTATAGTGGGAATTTGCATTCCTGATCAGGCAATATGCTAAAACCAGAACAGCAATCTGTTACAAGCTTTCCTACTCATAAAATTGGATCTTAAATAAGGTTACGGTGAATTGTTAAAAGTTTCAATAGCAATTAATATATTCTAAGGTATGCCAGATAAAAAAGAATCCAACGACCCCTTTCTGCCAAAAACAAGTAGCCAGCAAGCCCTGGACTTATAGCTATTCACCATATACCAAATTGTTGGGAGGGGCAAATAATGTTTTATTTTGCAATTAACTATAGATAACGATCAGGCTTTTCTAAACTATTAATTTTTACTCCAATCAGATGGTAGCCATTTATTTTGGTCGGAACCAATTATAATGGGAGCGCGGGTAACACTGTACATATCATAAGAAGGGTGCTTCATAAATTCTTCTAAGCCTACAGCCTCAATGGTCTCTTCCTCTTCTTTATATATTGGATATAATGCTACCAGATTAATATTTCTATCTTCGATTTTAATATTCTCGTAATCTTCTGATTCAAGTATTGATGGGGCAAATACAAAAAAAGAAGTCATTTTAGACTCTTCTGATATCTGATTGCCAAAATGTATCACTTCGCCATATTCGAAATTATGTTCTTCAATAAGCTCGGCCCCTATAAAAGCGAGTGCTTTTCCCCAGTTCATATCGGTAGATTGCACCGTTAACATCAGTTCCGGGCGCCCTTCAGTCCATTCCGGATTGTTAAATTCTGACACTCCGAATGTGATAGACGTAATATAATCCTGTTCAGGTACATTTTCATAGTTAAACGAGGCCACAGGTGGACAACTTTTAACAGTTGAGTCAAATGCAAATATTTCCGGATCCTGAAGAAATATTCTTTCTATATATTCCCTGAAATCTTGTAGTCTTCCCTGGCTGTTATCCATTTTTATATTTTTCAAAAAGATTTAATTGTTCTTCGTTTTCATCTTCTAAAGCCAGCGAATAAGGACTGTGGCTTACCCCCATTGGTTGCTTTTTTTTGCCGACTAGAATTTCGCCAACTTTGTTTTTAGTATATGCATCCGCGCCATGTTTTAACAACAATTCTATAATTTCCAAATTATTGGTATAACAGGCAGACCATAATGCATTATTGCCAAAGCCATCTCTAATATTGAGGTCGGGTTTGTACTTCAAAAAGAGTTTGAGCATGTCAAGCTGCTCATCAAGCGCGGCGGACTGTACAACAGTTTTAAATTTTTCAGTTTTGTATCTATAATTTAAATCTGCATGATTTTTAAGCAGGAGTTCAGCCATTTCCAGATCATTTTCCGATTGGGCCCATGATAAAGCGGTCATTCCGGTATCATGCTCAAAATTGACATCTGCACCATCCTTAATCAGGGTGTTCACTTTATTAAAATCCCTTTTTTCAACAGCATCTAAAAATTGTTCTTCCATATATAAGTTTATTTATTCGTGCATATGACTCATATTGCCTACTGGGTCTTCTGGCACGTAATTCTTGTGATCTCCGTGTTTGTCCAATAACTCTTTCCAGGTAATTTTTCCGTCCTTATAATCTTTAACAGTCTTGCTCCATTTACTGTCTTTGGTATGCCCCATATGCCACTGATCAAATCTGTTTTTCTTTTTATTCCACTTTAGCGTTTTACCTGTATTTGGACATTTAACTTTTCCATTACCTTTTTTTAATGCCTTATCCCAGACCTTCTGAACCTGGCCCTTCCTGTATTTAGGCCGGTATCCCTTTTCCAGCATTTCCGTCCGGATTTTTTTTATGGCGTCCTCAGTAAGATTTTTTAAGCATATCCGGCCATTATGAACTAAAATCCTCTGCTTACCTACATGAAAAGTTTCATAGTCTTCTACCTCAAAGTTATAAACTTTTATCTTTTTTCTGCCGCTCAATAAATCCATAGCATCCGGCGCGCTGCTACTGGAAAAATCTATTTCCTGATCATCATAGTCCTCGTTTTCTATTACATAATCAACACTTTTTATCTTTTCCTCAGTACCATCGAAAAGCATTACCATATCGCCAGGCTCAAGTGCACCGGCATCTACCCATTCTCCCTTGCTATAAAAAGGATGGGTTGGAGTGGTATCGATCGTTTCACCATTTACGGTAAGTCTTACTAAAATATCTGTTTCACTTTCTATTATTCTAGTCACTTTTTTAAGTGCATAGTCCTTTTTGTTCTCGCTCCACGCCCAGATTTCTTCTCCTGGAATTATCTCTTCGATATTTTTTAATGCGTCCTTAACAGCAATGGGAGTGCCTGCTGGAAAACATGCAAACACACATAATTTACCTTTTGTAAGGCTTCTTACGCTGAGTTTTTCGAGTTGTCTTGCCGTTTGTTTTGCCGCAGCCTCTAAAGCCTCTTTACTTAGCTTTTTTGCTACCTGCCTGGCTCCAGCCTTAATGGCTTGTTTAATGCCTACTTTAGCCACCGTACTACCTGCAAGTGAGGCACCTCCGGTAAAGGGAGCACCGGCAACACCAACAACATCCAGCGCAAGAAAACCAACATCTAATAATGCCATTCCCCAATTCCCTTCACTAACATTCTTTACCAAACTAACAATGGGGCCAATCACTGGTACACAGTCAACAACAAATTCCCCTGCTTTTTGCCACCAAGGTTTATTTTTCTCCTTTTGTTCCGCTTCAAAGTTTTTCTTAACCCCATCCCGCATTTCGTTTAATTCAGATTCTTCTTCGGGAGATAGAGGTACTTGCCCACTGGTTAAGAATTCTATTTTACCACCGATACCACAAGTCATGCAACTCTGACCTATAAGCGTTTGGGCGCTTTTTACCTTTACCGGATAAGTATCCTGCCACTCGGTACTCACCGGAACGCAAGGCTTTTGCGTTTTTTTACAAACAACGAATGAAGGTATATTTGTGATTGGAATTTTATCGTTATTGGTTGATACTAAACAACTATTAATTTTTGTTGTTTGGTTATATGTAGGCGTAAACAATCCTGGCGCACCACCGTTTGTGCACTGCATCATTGCTTTTTTTGTTATATACTCCAATCCTTCCATAACGATTACGTAATATCTGTGTCTGAAGAATTTATCCTGACGGTTGAAGTCCCATTCATTTTAACATCGGTTCCATTAATTTTAGTTATGGTACTCCCTATTAAGCTGGCTATGGCAGATGTACTCTGTAAGCTTACATCTGTTTTACCGGTAATGGCCACACCCATAGTAGTGGCATCGATAGTAATACCTTCGGTATCCGCTGTAGCTGCAATTGTTTTCTTTGCACTAATGTTAATGGTACCTTCACCACCACCTTCTTCGGCAGGCTGTGCATTAACGGCAATGCTGTTGCTGGCGTTCACAACAAAATCTTTAGTGTTTATAGTGAATGAATTGGGTGCAGTGAGGGTAATGGTTCCATCGCCATGCATCACCAGTACATTTCCGCTAGGGTCTTTTACCGTAGCGCTGCCTGTGCTGTCATCGAGTATAACTGCACACCCACTCCTTGTTGTAAGGCTTTTGGTTTTATTGGTCTCGCCACCACCAGCCCCGATTTTGCCGTGGTACATGCTGCCCATTACGAATGGCCGGTTAGGATCATTGTACCTGAAACCGATCAGCACCTGGTCACCAGTTTCCGGTACAAATGCAAAGCCCCTGTTCTTGCTCACCTTGTCACTACTTCCCGCATCAGGAGTCAGTACCCTGATCCACTCGGTTTTATCAGTTCCTGTTTGCCAAAGCATCTGCACTTTTACACGGCCCATGCCCTTGGGATCGTTATTGTCAACCACCTTAGCAATCTGGCTTTCGGCTATCGGGGTCTTAATATTGTATACGGGTATAATATCGGCCCCTGCATCTATACCGTAAAAATGGTTTTTATATTCGTTGTTCGATTGGATCTCGTGCGTAACCGAGAGCACCAGGTAACTTCCCTCATCCTGTTCTATAAAATTTAATTCTTCGCGCTTCGAATTGGTGATCTTAACAATACGGCCCAAAGCAACCTCTGGATTATCACCCACGGCATTAATACCAACCAGATCATTTGAAACGGCTGCCTTTTTTACCTTGAGGATATCATCCAGTTCTTTCTGCGAAGTGATGCGATTGCGCAACGGTGTATTGTTTTCTCCGCTAAAAGTTTCCTGTGACTGCTGGATGGCAAAAATACTGTGCTCCGACAAGCTGCCGTTATCCGGTTTTGCCGTACCACTGAATACCTCGTCGTTTTCTGAATTATAGGAATAGTTTGAAAAATTAAGGTGGGCCACTCTCATGGAAAAGTCCATCTGTTCTATATCGCGGCCATAAACCAACTGGGTTTCTTCAATTTTGTCGGGCATCCCAAAGCACAACTGCTCTCCGTTGTAATAAAACCATTCGCCATACAATGCCGAAATCCGGTTTATAAAATCAAAATTACTTTCTTTGTACTGGGTAAAATATCCAAGACTTGTATTGCGGTTTACATTGATCTTTACGTTAACGCCTCCGGTCTTTAATACCTTAGAGGTTATACCCTCTATATCCAGCTGGTTAAATGACCGCATAAGTGCACCGCCATCCAGCTTAATAGTTTGGCTATAGCCGCTTAGCACATATCCTCCGCTCTGTCCATGCGTCTTTATCACGCTTATTTTGGTTACCAGGCCTTTGAACTTGTTTGCCGATTGGCCTATTGCAGAAAAAAGCTCGATCGTGATATCCTTGCCTATCCAGTTTCTTGACTGGTAAACATCAAATGCTCCTGCAAGGCCAAGATCGAACAGACTTAAGTGCAGTTCGAAATCGTGGTGATTGTTAAATGATTGGGCCAGTTTAAGATAGGTAAAATGGCTTATTTTTTCGCCATCTACAAATATTTCTGCCCTTACCTTATTTGCTGTAGACATGTTTTTTAGTTTAGATGAATGATTTGAGGTTAACTTAGCATCTCAATATAAAGCCAACACCAGCCTCAAAACTAATATTGCGAAGAGATGGCGGGAACTCCTTACTCTTTAGGTAGGTTATAATCTGCTCATTAAGCTCTTTTATTTGAGCTTTGTTTAATGAGCATTCTATTTCTTCTCTTATTTTTTCTATTTTAACGGCCTTACCCAAACTATCTATTGAAATAGAATAGCCCATTAATAAGCGGTTACAATTTTCACAATCATCGATAACTTTATATTTCTTAAAACAGGGGCCAATGCAATTGTGCATTACCTCCATCCTTATTTTCTCCCAATCATTAGTTTGAATGTCGTTTAACTTAACAATATTTACCATATCTTTCTTTTTTGAAGTTTGCAAAGTATCGGGTTGGTTTACTTTTTTTACAGACTGATTCCCCGTACAGGATAAAACAGTGACCAATAACAAGAGAAGAAAAATTTTCATGTTTTATTATTTATTATTGTGAAAAATAAGGGTTCCCGGTATCTCTTTCCATATTCTTTTTCTTAATATCCGTTTCATATTTATACATCGTTTTAATAATATCTTCCATGCTTTTACCTTCTAACAAGCTTTTTAGTATAGGTTCGGCATCTGCATAAACACTCTGGTTTGTTCCAAAAAAAACCAGATTATCTCTTGATTTAATATTGCCATGTTCTGTTTTTACTAAACCAAACTTACTCTTCTTATCCTTTATAGACCATTTCCCTCTAATCTCATCAATATAATCAATGGATGAGCAGGCATTAAAAAACCACACCTGGTACAAATCTTCCTTAAAAAGGTTCTTTTTTGTAATATTTTCTAAATCGTTATCTTTTCTGGATTCGATCCCTTTGAGATACTTGGTTCTTAACGATTTATCATGTGGAGATTGCTGCAGTTTAAGTTGCTTATTAGCGTGAGCCACGGTATTTAATCCAATGATAAAGTTTTCTTTATTGGAATGATTGTCATCAAAATCTGGCCCTATACCAACACGGGCATGACCAGAATAAATCACAATCTCTTTTGTTGCCAAAAAAGACCCAAATGTTTGAGCCGGATTTTTCTTATATGAACTGGTTAGATAGACATAAATATCAATGTTTACAGGTGCTTTTCCTTTTATTAGAATAAATGGTTTTCGGGTAGAAAAAGTATCGTAATTATCTCCTGTTTTTTTGATAAACTTATGTTGATTTAATAGTATTACTATTTTATTTAATTCATTGGTAATATCGGGCTTTTCACCAGCAAATTCATAACCAATACCGATAGCAATATCCAACCGCTTATCACGAAGCAGTTTTGCATAATCAATCCTTCCCATAATTAGATGATCTATGAGGTAGAAATGCAATTACATTCCTACCTCAAATATAAAAATTTAAGCTTTTGGCCAGTCGTTCGTATGCTCGGCGTTACCCAGCTTTAGTTTTCGGGCAGATACCACAAAACTTAAGGTCATCGGGGTATTGTCATTAACCGCGATCCCCTCGTTATACTGGATGATGTAACCATCTTCGAAAGACAATTCCTTCATCTTAGCATCTTCTTCTCCTTTTTTGAAGATAATGGTACCGGCCTGTGGTTTGTACTGGTTATTGACCATTGACTCGATCACTGAAGTATCTTCAGTTGATTCGATTTCAATGTGGATAGTTCCACCATAAACACCTGAAGACGGACGGCCTTTTGCGTCAACATCGCGGTTTAATGAAAAACTGCACTGTAGGACATCAAACTCTTTTGAGCCCAATGTTAATCTGGTTTTAAATGCCATTGTAGTAAGTTTAAATGTTTTGAAATGAATGAATTGCGGTGGGCGGTTGGCGTGGAGCGAAGAGCACGGTACTTAGTGTTAAGCATTTTAGCCCCTAAACCTTCAACCTTCCTACCCTCAACCTTAGACTAGGCTTTTGGCCAGTCGTTAAGATGCTCGGCGTTTCCTAATTTAAGCTTGCGTGCTGAAATCTGGAACTTGAGTGTCATAGGGTGATCGCCCACAATGTTGATTCCTTCGGAATATTTAACAATGTAGCCGTCCTGAAATTCTACTTCTTTCATTTTGGCATCTTCCTCTGTTTTTTTGATCAGAAGGGTTCCTGTAATGGGTTTGTACTGATTGTTTACCATCGCCTCAATAATGGAGGTGTCTTCGGTTGATTCGATCTCGATATCGATGGTACCGCCGTAAACTCCGGAAGAGGGTCTTCCTTTAGCATCAACATCGCGGTTTAATGAATAGGCACAGTGAAGCACATCGTACTCCTTGCCTGAAAAATTTAATCTAGCTTTGAAAGCCATAAGTTTAAAATTTAAAAGGTTTGAAAATGGATTGTCTATACAGCATCCGCTGCGTTAGGACGCCAACAAAAATCAAACCAATATTTTACCTATATCCCTCATTACCAAACCAAAAGATAGAATGTGGAATTCAAAAAACTGCAATCCTGATTATTCAATGGCTGTTTTTAACTCTTTTTAAAAGAATTTATCAACATACAACTAAGTAGTTTTACACAGTAAAAATATATGAACTGGTGCATAGTATGCTGACTGCTAATCAGTACAGCAATGTATCGCCTGAGTTAATATTTCAGTAGCTTTGTAAAGAGCACAACAGAGATAACTGTTTACGCAGAATAGCCCAGAGCCTAATGACTTCGTACCACTGAACCAAGTAACCAGCAAGCCCGTGATTTATAGCCAATTTCACCATACATTAAATAAATCGGTAGCAATAGCTCAAGTCTTCGGCGACACTAAAGAAGTTCCGGCATCCATCATAAAAAGTATGTCTTATGGATGCATAAAAATATTAAGGGGGATTTTGAGCACTTTCACTGTCCCGGAAAAATCTTCAACTACTCATAAACAACGTTGTAGAGGCTTTGAGGAGCAGAAACAACTTTCAAATGTAGATGAGTTAGTTGAAATGGAAAGTCCAACCTTTCTGGCTACTCAAACCACTGATATTGTGCTGTTCATCACGCAGACAACCGCAGGTCATTTTAACGGCGGCATGTATAGTGGAAATTTGCATCCCTGATCAGGCAAATACGCTCCAAACCAGAACAGCAATCTGTTACAAGCTTTCCCGCTCATATAATGGATCCTAAAATAAGGTTACAATTTACAACAAACCGAAAAAGTATCTAGCTGATCTATTATTAACTGTTATAAAGCGTGGGCTGCCTGTATTAACCACAAAATAGATGCAAACCATCAATATCATCCTTTTGTGGCTAGATTTCTAGTGAGATAAATTTTGAACTTTGATATTGAAAAGTTTACTTTAGAGAACATTACGGTTTCTTCTATAACGAAGGACTTAAACCAAATAAATGATTATTGAGCGTTTTGAATGTGAAATTTTAAGGGCAAGCAGGATCAGGCTTTACCAGTTAATGGAAACAACTAATTCCGAAATATTATTTAAAATTCCAGAAGGTTTTAACAATAATATAATTTGGCAAATTGGTCATTGCATCACTTCTCAACAGCGGCATATGTACATGCGTAGCGGATTACCAATGTATATCACTAAAGAATTTATGGAGCCCTTCAAAATTGGATCGTCCCCACGTACCTGGAAAATTACTCCAGATGTTAATGAGGTGAAACGGTTACTGATTGAAACAGTTAACCAACTTGAATTAGATCTGGAATCTGGATTATTTATCAACTATGAACCCTTTGAGTTACCTATCGGATTCCAAGTAAAAAATCATATCCAGGCATTGCAAGCCGCTAACTATCACGAAGCAGAGCACAGTAGGAAAATTTTCACCTATTTGAAATTGCTATCGGGGATGAATTACAGCCATGAAGAACCACATCTAAAAATCAGGCAAACCACTGCAATGTTTACAAAGCACACAGCATGATGAAACTTAGAAAACTCAGACAACCATTAAACAAAAAAAACGCTTAAAATAAAGTTAAACAAAAAACATTGTTCAAACCACTTTTAAGCCACATTATATATCTACAAAGTGATGAATACATTATTATCCACAAATAAAAATTAATAAAAAATGGGAATTTCTTCCAAATTGTCCGTTTTTACACCGTTTTCTAAATTAATAAGCAATCTATTTTACAGAGACATTCAAGTTTACTGGCTGAGTTTAATCTTCTCCTTTCGTCAAAGACTCTTGAATAAGAAATATTTTATTAAAATCCATTAATCGGTAGAACCGTAGTACGCCAAGACATATTAAATTGGTGTTGGTTGGATTATTAAATGCCCTATAAGTCCAAAACAAATCAAGACAATTACTGAACATGAGTGTTCTTCCAATAGTTTCTATAAAAAGGGAAGAATTTTCAATTCTCCCTTCAAGTGCACTTGTAGGGACTTCAGTTGAATAATTAATTCCATTACTTACCTTTGTTCAATACAGTAGAATCTAAGCAAAAAAAGCCTATTACATAATAAAGATAAATTTTTAGTCTTTCATGCTGTCAATAAAAGACAAAAAATAGATGTATATTGAACATCTCATATTGGCAAATTCGCCAAAAGAATAAAGAGTGCCAAAATTCAGCGATCCAAATCGAACCCCGTACAGTTGATATGAATTCTTTCAAAAGCACAAAATAACGTGATATAGTGTTTCTTTAAAGCAAAAGTATTTACAAGGAAAATTTAAACAAAAATAACTGTTTTGAATTTACTTGTTTTTTCCTGAATAGCTACACTAAATACTTTTTGTTCAGTATTTAATGTACTGGTAAAATCTATTCCAAAAGAATACAGAGATGAGAAGTTCTAAAATTTACGTTTTTATCGTAATCCATAATTGTAGAGATCTTTTCCCAATTCGCTAAGCTCAAAACCAGCGCTCCACGAGCTGTAAGAGTATCCAAGTCCACTTGCAATTACCATTGCTTCCATGTCTAATTTCAATGGAAAATCTTCTCTGCTATTCTCTGGAATTTCAAAGTTGTGCTGTGATAACTCTTCCAAAAAAGCAAATATTTTAGGATGGGCTGAATTAAGGCATGTGGAAAGATGATTGAAATGCCCCCAGTCATATGTCCCTTCAACATAAGATGCAAAAAGCTTTGCCAGGATTTTTGATTTTTCGACCTGAAGAAATGCGTCATTATAAACAATTAGACTTTCAGTTATTTTCTCTCTGTATTTCTTATCATTGTGAAAATCATTTTTGAATTCAATGAGTTTCTCCTCACTTATAGTACGGGAATGATACTCTCTTAGAAAAGTCATAAATTTCTTGGTAAAATGAAACTCTTTTATGCCCGCACCTATCTTGTAAATTGCATAAATAGATTTCACAAACGGGATTTCCTTAAGAATACCGGTTTCTAAAAAACTATCCAGCGAAAGCTCAGCATAGTCTACTGATAGGTCTATAGTGGTTGATATTATTTCGTTTGAAGCAGGCCCTATGAGACCTCTAGATTCTTCGTTGTTATACATAATTTGTTTTGTTTAAAGTTGTGACAATATAAAAGAGAAATGCTCGGGCTTTTCATTTTCATAAATTCATTTGGAGAGTAGTAGTTGTTATCCATAACCTTCGTTAACTTGTTTGGTATAGATCAAATATCACCAATTAGAACCGAAAATCTACAATTACGAAATCCTTAAAGAAAATCAGAGGACGATGAATCATTATCTATAAAAGATCCAATTCGACCAAATTACATTTAGCATCTACACAGTTATCTACCTGACAGATAAAAATTTACTTGAAATTATTAGGAAAAATCATTTCTAATTTATTAAATTACCTTAACTAAATTAGCTCACTCTTAAAATGAAAAAACTCCTTTACACGTTGTGTTTGGTGACCGGTATACAGATGAAGCCTTTCAAGAGACTATGATGTCCAGTTAACTCAAATAGAGGAAAAAAATAAATCTATAAACGATCAACAAATCACCATTACTACATTGCAAAATTCAAATTCTGACCAGGAAAACAATCTTCAAGCAGAAAGATCAAACTACAGAAGTTTAAAAGATTCTAATGAACAACTTAAGACTGATCTACATGTAACAGAAACTCTATTAAATTCGAAGAAAAAAGATGTCGAATTATTTAATGAGAATATTGACAACTTATTGAAAGTACTGCTGAATCCTAAAATTTTAGCCACAATAACTGATGATCCAATTCCCAAAGCAGTTGCACAAAAAATTAAAGAGTTAAAGGATGTTGGAGAATGAACAAATTTTATAAAGTATGTAAGATTTGAACAAGACGGAGGAAGTGTAAGTTCGTCAATATTAACTCGTATACAAGGATTGGGTATTGCTGATAAGGATAACCGTGAGCATATGACTCCTCTTAGAAGATACTTGACAGCTTACACCCAAGTAGTATCTTAAGAGTGAGGTAAAAATCCTCTTCAATTCACGTTCAATTGTTGATAAAATGATGGTAAAGTATTAAATAAATTGACTAGACCGTTCACTAAAACAGCCATAAAATCGCTAAATTGATGATCTTCACAGATTTAAATTGTCATAAAAAAGTCACATAAAAAATTTTATGTTATCAAATTTCATCGAATTTACAAGTCACTAAATCACTTCTGATAAAAGAAGTGACCTTTTAAGGCTACATCATTGATATCATCGCGATCGTTCCTCCTAGGCGCCAAATTTAGGCTCATTTGAAATTTTATACATGTACTATGCAATACAAATTGTTTCTACCACAGTTATCTTCACTGCCATGGTTATTACTTCAAGCATCACTATCTTCGTTACTATGATCATTACTATAATTAGCGAAAATGGTATAACTTTGGAGTCTATCTAATTAACGCTCGAGACATTCTTCTCCAAGAGGATGTCTATTATTAACAATGTATAAAGAAAGTATTCTATGACAACCATAACTCATGACCAAGAATTCGACAGGCTATTCGAATTTTCTAAGGTAATTGAAGATTGGCAGTCTTCAAGGAGATCTATCAAAAAATATTCAGGTCTAGTTGGACTATCATTATCACTACCATTTCAATTAATAGGAGCTGGCTTGATAATAAGAAAAAATTATAAAAAGCTAGATACAATTTTAGAATCACTTATTGCACATTTTAATGAAGCTGATGAACGCGGCAAGATGAAGTTAGAGGCTAGGTTCATAAAAGTTAATAAAGCCCTTGAGCTGAAATTAGTGCCTGTTATCTCCATATTAAAAAAGACTAAATTTCCGTTTTGTAAGTTCTTTTTAAAATCTATAATGGGTTACCTAAATCGAGTTAATCATACTGCCTCTGTAATGACATCCATTGTTTATCCTGAGAGACAGGACCCCTCTCTTAATCAGGATTCTTTTGACAGGTTAAAAAAAGCATATCAAAACTCCGATCTATCAGATTGGAAGAATGAAAAAAATTCTATTTACGATTCTCTCTACACCAATAATGCCTGCGTATAAGAGAGGAGACGTTTTATTAGTTTATTTTCCATTTCAAGATAATCCGAATGAATCGAAAAAGAGGCCAGCGGTTCTTTTAGAAGATGCTATTGACGACCACCTTGTTGTTAAGTGTACCAAAACGGATAAATCTAAATATGGCCCCTGCATTTTCATAGATAAGGGAACAAAGAACTATAATGAGATGGGCTTATGGGAGCCAACATACATCAGCATCGGAGAGACAGTAGAGTTAACTAAATATGAAATACATAGCTATCTTGGGGAATGCCCTGAAGAACTCATTGATAAAATAAACGAACTTTATCAAGAATATAAGAAGGACAATTGATGTACTTTTTTATTTACCTAAAAACATATCTTTTGGATATGTTTTTATTGTTATCTTTTCGTATATGGAAATCGTTACGCAATCTATTTGTGTATTTCGGTGAAAGTGACCCCTCTGTTTCGGGCCAAACTGGCCACCAATTTGATTACCGGATGATGCACATCTAAGTTCCTTTCCCCCTTGAACAAATATACACTTCGGATCCAAATCCATTTTCCTCAGGACTTTTCGGTTTAATCCATCTTACTGCCGGATTTATCTTCAATTCAGACTTCCTAACGATCAAAACCCATTCGCAGGTACTGGAAGGATTAAAAAAACACCATAACCCCTTCAAAACAGCGAAGTGACCATAGTCCAACCCGAATTGTAGATATGCTCCCAGGAGCCTTTATTTTATGCAGAAATTGAAAATTATTCCCGAAAGCCAGCCGTGAAAAAAGCTGATTGAAAGATCAGAATGGCCAGTTTGATTCGGAACAGGTGGTCACTTTAAAGCGAAATGGGGTGACAGTTTAAATGCGGAACGGGCGGCCATTTTTACCGAAATGCCCAACTTGATTACAAAAATAGGCGTATCAATAAACTTTATTTCTCGTTTATGAGTTATCATAATCTTTGACATTCCAAGTTCCATCCTTTTTTGTTGCTCGGGTCTTATTAAGGCTTTAAAGGTAGACATTCAGTAAACTTTTGGTAAACATTTGTATTGAGTCACACAAAAATGCTTGTTTTTTTGGAAATAAAAAAAGCCGATCTAAGTTAATAAATCGGCTTTTAATGGTGGAGAATATCGGATTCGAACCGATCACCTCTTCACTGCCAGCGAAGCGCTCTAGCCAAATGAGCTAATCCCCCAAAATTTAAATATTCAATAACCAAAGTGAGAATAACCAAATCAATTATTGAAAACAAGCTTCCGGCTTGAGCAGCAAAAATAGCAAATACTTTCTCGAATGCAAATGATAATTTATCTTTTTAATTAATCTTTAATTTTAACAGCAAACAATGCCATTAAACAGATTACACCAAATGCCGATTGCATAGGATAATTGATGAATAAAAAAAGCACAAATGTGGCAATGAGCAACATTACAAAAAACATAATGGCCTTAAAAGCCGTATCCATATAACACATGGCTACAATAGCCAAAAGGTAAAACGGAACAGTAACGGCAATTATAAACATCACCCGAAAATAAATTTCTAATATTAACCGGGTATTAAATCCCCTTTAGATTTTATTCATTCAAGGCTTAGATTAGCCATACGCATTAACTTCTTTGCGGTTTAACAGCGCCTGATAGCAGTCTACAAACTGGGCAACGTTAAATCCATCCATCAAAGCATGGTTTACATGTATAGAAACCGACATTATTTTTCTTTCATTTTCATCTCTAAGCTTGCCAAAAGATATTTTAGGACAGCTATCCTGGTAAGCATAATTTCGGGCATGCGATAAAGAAGTAAAATTTAACCAGGCCAGTGCAGAATAATGGATTACATTTTCGCCTGATGAGGAAGGGATTAAACCCGTGCTGGCCTGTACTTTTTCAATCTCCTGATTGGCTGCTGTTCTAAAATCTTCAAAATCCTGATAGAAATCCATATAACCAAACCCAAAAGTGCCGTTTGGCCGGTTAATGGTAGCCGCAGCATTTACGGTATCGTATTTCCAAACTTCACCATCTATAATGCGGTAGCTAAAAGGCTCTACCTGATTGGCGGCTACCAGCGATTTGTGCAGGTAAAGGAGGAAAAAAGAAATATTATTTTCTTTTGCCTCTTCATAGGTAGCGGTACAATCTACCTCTACGGTTACGCCGAAAAAAGGTTCTTCAAAGGCGCTAAAAAATTTAAAATGATCTTTTCTGATCCAGGTATTGATATCTATTTTTTCTTTCATTCAATTAATTTTGGTAAAACCTCAGATAGACTTTCCATCTGGTAAAAATTTACATGTTCAATGGTATGATCAATGTGTTCATGCACCCATGTAGTGTGAAAAGGGATGTGAACAGCATGTCCGCCAATATTCAGTACCGGTAAAACATCCGATTTTAAGGAATTGCCCAACATTAAAAATTCTTCAGGTTTACAATCCAGGTGTTTGAGCAGTTTTTGATAATCGCTTTCCTGTTTATCACTCATAATTTCGATATGGTGAAAATAATGATCCAGTCCTGATTTGGTCAGTTTTCGTTGCTGATCAAGCAAATCGCCTTTGGTAGCCACTACCAGTTTATATTTTCCATGTAAGGCTTTCAGTACCTCTTCTACCCCATCAAGCAGTTCTACCGGTTTATTGAGCATTTCCTGCCCGAGTGCTATTGCCCTGCTAATCACAACAGGGTCTATTTTACCTGCTGTGATCCTTAAAACGGTTTCGATCATACTCAATACAAAACCTTTAATTCCATAACCATAAAGGGGTAAATTGGCTATTTCTGTTTTGTAAAGCTCTGACAGGATGCTGTGCCGGGGCATAAAACCTTCCAAAAGACCTGCAAACTGCTCTTCCGTTTCGCGGAAATAGGGTTCATTTACCCAAAGGGTATCATCAGCATCAAAAGCAATTACAGTAATTTGATTTTTCATGGTTATGCTTACTTTAGCACCACAAAAGTAAAGCAACCATTACCTTTAAAAAAGGACATTTGTCTCGACTAAATAAATATGCTACGTACCAATCTTACTTTCCTGTCATTTATTGAACATTTTTGCGCCGAAAATAAAGAAGAGGCCATTACGCTTAAAAACTTTAAAGCAGGGTATAGATTTATTGAGCAGGGCGAAAAAATCAGCAACATTTACATCATTAAAGATGGGATTAGCAAATGTTTTATTTCTGAAGAAAACGGTAAAGATTTTATTATCGAATTTTTGGGTAAGGGCGAAGTGGTTGGCGAATTAGAAGCTATAAAAAAGATCAATTGTTTGTGCAATGTAGCCGCAATAAGTGAGGTTACCGCCTATGTTATACCTGATCATCTTTTCCTTTCGTTGATTAATAAAAGTAGTGAGTTCACTACTATCTTACTCCAGGAATTGTCTACCAGAATTATCCAAACCAGTACGCGGGCATCCTTCCAACAGTTATATACTTTGGAATATGCGCTTTTAAAATTGCTTAAATTGCAGGCTGATGAGCATATTTCCATTTCAAAAGAAGACATGGCGGCCTACCTGGGTATCTCTGTAAGAAGCTTTAACAGAAGCCTGAAACAGGTAATCGCTAAGGGTGGTTTTGACACACCTGAATTTAAAAACATCCTGCAGCTAACAAGTATGAAAAAACTGCTGGAAAGATTAAGATAATCTATTATTATCGCTCAAAAGCTATTTTAAAATCAACCGTGTGTTTTCATGATCTGTTTAAGTCATTGAAATTTTCCAACTTTTTGCCTATCGTGTACACACATCTTCTGGTTTGGGTTTTTTGCTCCTTTTGCTAAGCAACTTTAATACAACACAGATTTTACCGAAGAACGCCGTCAATCCCAAGGGCCGGAGAAATCAAAAAAACGGTTGCAGGAAAGAACAAATAGCATTGCCAAACCTAAAACGCAGTGGTTTTGTGTTCATAACGATGATTTAATTTTAAAAAATTATTGAACACAAAACGAAGTGCCACCGTTTTTTTGATGCGTGTAGGGTTGTGTAAAAGGCCCATTGCTGGATTGACAAAGCGCTTTGGGTACTTTGGCGCTCCAAAGTACCATGCCACCGCGGCATAGAGCGGAAAATTTCAATATTTACGTTAGAGCTAGCCAGGAAATATGCTAAAATAAATCCGATAGCTCGGATCAGCAGAACGATCGCCTTAGAGAGGGGCTAAACACAATAGGCCTATTTGCTGGAAATAATTCTTGCCTGCAATATAAAACCTGAAATTAATTCAATCGCAGCTTTCCCCTATCGCCACAGGTCAGCGTGAAGGCGCTAACATTCAAAACCTGTACTACACCTCTCAACAATTTCTACCTTGCGTTTCCTTCCTCAATAGCTAACAAATCAGCAAACATTTCAGGATAAAGTTTGTTAGAACAATCTATAAAAGAAAATCTGTATGGCCGATTTATTTCAATCTGAATACAACAATCACAGATGAAGAATGCTGCCGGAATCAGGAAATCTTTGTTAATTTTATATCCGCATAAACAACAGTTTAACATAATTTATAGATCCAAAAAGGCTATTTAAATCACAAATATGAATGTAGAAGACGTTTTTAAGAACAACGAAAAATGGATCGCCGATAAACTGGCTATCAATCCTGATTACTTTACTGAACTATCAAAAGGCCAGAGTCCCGAGTTTTTATATATCGGATGTTCAGATAGCCGTGTTACAGCAGAAGATTTAATGGGCATACAACCAGGTCAGGCTTTTGTACACCGGAATGTAGCCAACCTGGTAAACAACGTAGATTTAAACGTAATGACGGTTTTAAACTATGCTGTGCGCCATTTGAAAGTGAACCATATTGTGGTTTGCGGTCACTACAACTGCGGTGGGGTTAAAGCGGCAATGCAACCTGCCGATATGGGCATACTCAATCCATGGTTAAGAAATATCCGGGATGTTTACCGCATTCATAAAGACGAGTTAAATGCCATTGAGGATGAGGGTGCACGTTACAACAGACTGGTGGAGCTGAATGTTCAGGAACAATGCGTGAACCTGTTAAAAACCGCGGCAGTGCAGGAAGCAATTACCAACCGTGGGATAACGGTACATGGCTGGGTTTTCGATATCCATACAGGTAAATTAATCGACCTTAAAATCGATTTCGAAGCCATTTTGAAAGATATTAAGGAGATTTATAATCTTTACTAGTTCAGCGGTTGAGCGTTTGGCGTTCGAAACGCATAGAAACCATCCAGGCTTTCAAAATAAGACAAGAAGTCAAGTTTTAAAAACTTGACTTCTTTAAATATAAATCCCAAACTGTCGACTCAGGACTAAAGACTCCTGACTAAGGACTAACCTACCGTCCCATCCAACCGCCATCAACGGTCAAGATTGTTCCATGTACATAATCGCTTGCCGGTGAGGCCAGGAATATTGTTGGTCCTTTAAAATCTTCTGGTGTTCCCCATCTTCCGGCAGGGATGCGCGATAAAATAGAAGTGCTTCTATCCTGATCTTCGCGTAAAGCAGAAGTATTATCGGTTGCGATATATCCAGGCGCTATCGCATTTACATTTACACCCTTTGAGGCCCACTCATTTGCAAAGGCCTTGGTTAAAGAGGCAATTGCACCTTTACTGGCGGCATAACCAGGAACGGTAATGCCACCCTGGAATGATAGTAATGAGGCCGTGAAAATTACTTTTCCGCGTCCTCTGGCAATCATTTCTCTGCCAATTTCGCGTGTTAAAATAAACGGTGCCGTTTGGTTTACCGCAATTACTTCATCCCAGTATTCATCCGAATGTTCGGCAATTGGCTGACGTAAAATCGTTCCGGCGTTATTTACCAAAATATCGATAACAGGATGATCTGCTTTTACCTGGGCCGCAAAAGCCAGGGTCTTTTCGCGTTTAGCAAAATCGCACTGGTAAGCATAAAATTTTCTACCCAGCGCTAAAATTTCTTTTTCAACGGTACTGCCCTGAAGTTCGAGACTTGCAGAAACACCGATAATATCGGCACCTGCTTCGGCCAAAGCTAAAGCCATAGCTTTCCCTATTCCTCTTTTACAGCCGGTAACTAATGCAGTTTTACCTACTAAATTAAATATGTCAGACATGTTTTTTCTAAAGTTCTATTTTAAAGATCGCTCCATTTCGCTGTACTCCAGTGGAGACGAAATGAATTATTTCAGTTCGTTAATGGCACAGTGATCCATATCGCCATAATCTAAGTTTTCGCCGGCCATTCCCCAAATAAAAGTATAGTTGCTTGTACCTGCTCCTGAATGAATAGACCAGTTTGGCGAAATTACCGCCTGATCGCTCTGCATCCAGATATGACGGGTTTCTTGCGGCTGGCCCATAAAGTGACAAACACTCTGCCCTTTTGGAACTTCGAAATAGAAATAGGCTTCCATCCTTCTATCGTGCGTATGTGCTGGCATGGTATTCCAAACACTGCCCGATTTTAACTCTGTCATACCCATTTGCAACTGGCAGGTTGGCAATACACTGTTTACCAATAATTTATTGATGATCCTGTGGTTAGCAGTTTCTGGTGTACCCAATTCTACAATCTCCGCTTCAGCTTTGCTTACCTTTTTAGTAGGGTAAGTATGATGCGCAGGGGCAGAATTGATGTATAATTTCGCAGCCTCGCCTGGTGTAGCAGACTCAAAAAACACTTCTTTTGTACCTTTACCAATGTATAAAGCTTCTTTATAATCCAGTTCGTATTTTTCGCCGTCAGCAGTAACAATAGCTTTTCCGCCAACATTAATAATCCCCAGTTCCCTACGTTCTAAAAAGTAGGTCGCTTTTAAATCATCAGGGTTTGGAAGTGCTATTTTCTGATCAGCTGGCATTGCACCACCAACAATATACCTATCAAAATGAGATAAGGTTAGGTTTACCTGGTTGGCCTCAAATACGTTTTCAATTAAGAAATTTTCCCGCAAAGCTGCGGTATCCATTTGTTTAACTTCTTTAGGGCTTTGAGCGTAACGGCTTTCGAATTTATTCATTGGTTAAAAATTGAGTTTTGAGATCAGGACCTGAACTCATAACAGATCCTATGGCAAATATATTTATACGATATTTATTATTGGTATTAATACTCAACTTTATAATCCTTTTTTATGGTTTGTCTGCTCCAGGCTTTTAAATTGGTTCAGGGTGCGGCTGCACCTGTTCAGAATTATTAGCGACAGATACACTTAACATTAAAAAGCCGGCAAACATCAATTTTCGCAGTTTTTGCACAACCCCCTGTTCATAAACCCGGTAGTAGCGTGCATCCCGATTTTTCCATCGGGATAAAGCGAATAACGGGGCTGCTGTTGCCGAAGAAATAAGAACACTCATTTTCAGCTAAAAACAATAAACTTAACTTAAGCTTTGGGATAACCTGATACAAAAACTAATTGCCAACTCGGTAGGTTTTAATGACTGAGTTTACCAACAACACTTAACCCGTACCTATTCTGCTAAGCTGTTGATCGAAATGCTTATTCATCATACGCTGATAAACCTGTTCTGCAAGCACATACAATAAATCTGCCTTCTCAAACAGGCGTAACACGTCTGCTTCGCTGATTGTGTAATTGTTTTCGTAGCGCACAGCCAGATAAGCCTCATCAAGCAAATGCAACAGGCCAACCTCTTCTTCCCTATCATTAAATAACTCGGAAAGTGGCTTTACATAAGGTTTAATATACAATTGATGAACTTTAATGCGGTGTGTTTTTTTATCCTTTCCCATTACCAGAGTTTCAATGGCCCCATACATCAAATCGAAAACCTGATGTAACATAAAAGCGCAGTATGCTAAATCTTGCTGTTTAAAATAGAATGTTGCGCCCGATAAAAATTTATTGGCCTTATCAATTCCGTGCTGATACGTAGTGCTCACCTGATCTGCAACAAGTTCTGGTGAGACCCCGTTTAGAAAATTTCCGGAAATACTGAATAAACAATTTTGAGCGGTGGTGGCATAGTAAAAAAACAAACTTCCCTGCAGTAATGCCTGCTCCACCTCGTGTACATGGAAAACCCGGTAACTCAATTCCACCTGCCCGTTAAATACAATATTTAATACCGGCGTTAATTCGTTTAAAATACGCACGTTTTTAAACGAAACCATAATCAGCATTTCTTGCGCTGCCTTACCAGCCAAAAAGTTATTATGGAGATAAATATACTGAGCAGGTACCGCAGCCGTAATGCCCTTTAATAAACGCACTATGCTTTCATCTTTTAGCGCATCATGACCCAGGTTTAAAGATTTACTCCACATAATAACCCCCTTCATCATTTTCAATTAATGCAGGAGTATTGATCATTACAAAAAAAGCTTCCATAATCATCATCATGCTTTCATACTGCTCAAACAAAAATTCCTTATCCATTAGTTTAATGCTGCTCCTGGTACTGAAAGCAGCATACAGCCACTCTAAAAGCCCTAAACGCAGCCGTTTAATTTTTTCGGGAATAAAAAAGGACTCCACAAACAGGTAAGGATTTTCTATATGTACTGCCGCCAGCGTATTCACCTCGCACAGTTCTTTGTGGTAGGCATCGCTGTTTATAAATTGCTCTTGAGCAGCGGGCAAACCCTCGGCGCCCTGATAAGTTAGTTTTTTAGCCGTGATTAAATAACCCGCATTAAGCAGTTTTGTAAATTGGTTGTAGAAGAAAAAATAATCGGCCACATCGCTCACACATTGCTCTTCTGCCAGGGCAGCTTTGTACCAGTTTTTTAAATAAGCTTTATGCCCGGCGAGGTTATCCAGGCTAAAGAAAAATTCAATCACTTTAAATGGATCGTTAAATAATTCCTGTTCGAAAGCCAAAGGCGATGTACTTTCGAATATGGCCATATGGTAGTAGCGATCGATCTTCTTGAAACTATTTCTGGTAATAATCCTCTCGTGGATGAGCCAGCAAGCCTCCAGCATTTTTTTGGTATTTTCGTAAAACGCCGCAACATACTGATCCCAATCCAGATCGAGGTTATTTTCCAATGCGGCCAACAGCCATTCTTTGTAAACCAGTTTATAGGTATCTGATTGGAAAAACAGGAAAATATCAAGAAAGGTAAGTTTTGGATTTTGCATTTCTCCGCTGCTTAACAATTTCGGATAGTAATCAAGCAGTACCGTTTCGCGTTCCACACCACATTCATCAGCCCCAATCGCTTTCACAAATGCGGTATCGGTTTCAATGTGGTTAAAAATTAAATCCGAATAATCGAAAAGCGGCACCAGTTTTTCGTAAAAAACCAACAGCTGTGCCGGGTGCTTTTGTGGCGAAAAATCAAACTCGTTCTGTGGAGGGATTAACCAGTTTTTTAAAAAATTTAAATGGTAGCTTACGCCATTTGAAGAAAAAAAGCTTTCAATTGCACCAATAAATGCCACAGTTTCTTTTTTAAAATTTAAGTTCCCTTCCATAGTGTATATTTTTTAAATGATTATATTAGCTAACGAATTTAGCAATATATATATAGTTAAACTATAATTAATTCAAAAAACTTATCAACATTTCTTATGAATGAAAATCAGCGCTTAAAAAAGTTAATGGAATTACTGCATTTTAAGACTCAAAAGGATTTTGCTGCTGCATTGAATATTCAACAAGGTTCTTTATCAGATATTTTAAGAGAAAGGGTCAACGTATCTAATGCTATTAAAGATAGGTTAGAAATGAAATTCGACGTCAATTTAACCTGGCTGGAAGATGGAATTGGCGAACCTTTTTTCAAAAAGAAACCAGCCGTTGGCGAAAGTAAAGAGGGTGTTCCTTATTTTGACATGAGCCTATCTGATGCGAAAGACCGCATCGTAGAAGAGCATCGGGCAGAATACCTGGTAAATTATCTCCCTTTTAACGATTGCACGGCCTACTTGCCGGTTTATGGCGATAGCATGTATCCTCAATATGCCGCAGGCGAAATTATAGCGATAAAAGAAATTACCAATTACGAAATTTTACAATGGGGAGAAGCTTATGTGGTAATGACGGATGAAGATAGTAACAGTCTGCGTACCATAAAACTAATTTTTCAGCATACTGATGATACCAAACTAATCCTCCGTTCTTCAAATCCAAATTTTAAAGGCGATACCGTAATCAGCAAAAAAAACATCCAGGCACTTTACCTTATAAAAGGCAAAATTACCAGGAATATTATTTAGGTAAAGTAGTTTTCAGTTCGAGTCTGTATTCAAAAATGTCATCCTGAGGGTTAACTTATTTTATAAAAATCAATATAAGTTGACAGATGGATAAAGAAGGTGAATGGCCTCGAAGTATCGTCATTTCGACCGCAGTTAAGAAATCTTTTAAATTTGATTTCAATAACTTAGTACAAAGATCTCTCCACTTCGCGTTGCTCCGGTCGAGATGACGACTTTTCTATTGGAGTCTGTCAATGGTAGCTTGTTGAAGGACCTGGTTTGAATATCTTGCAAGGCGTTTCGATACTTCGTTAAGCTCAGTACAGGCTAAGCTCAACGTGACAAATCCGCAG
>NZ_JADCNK010000029.1:0-63849 GCF_014947265.1 Pedobacter sp. MR2016-19 | reverse complement strand
GAACGAGTGCGGACTTGTAATGGAATGCGGGACTAAAAATGCCAAGCTCAGAGAACTGTTCATTTCCAAATCAATTTTGATATCATATCCGTGGAGTTGGATGTTCCCATCCGACACTCATACATCAAACAGGATAATTCACGGAAATGAGGTGTGCGATTAGTTAGATGGTAACATTTGACTACATAGAATTAAGTTTTATAAATCCCTGCGGCCATTTTTTCGATGAATCCCTTAGGCAAGATTCTATTGGCATATACACTGATGATATTGGTAAAACCTGGAATAATTTCAGATTTCCCTGCGAACATTCCTTTTATGGCAATTTCGGCCACATCATCAGGCTTCATGTTAAACTTCTCTGCCATTTTGTTAAAAGCATCCAGTCCGGCGCGGTGTGCAAAACCGGTATCAACAGGGCCTGGGCTCAGGCAGCTCACTGAAACCGGACCATCTTTAAGTTCGAATCGTAAAGCTCTCGTAAAAGATAAAATAAAAGCTTTAGTTGCCGAATAAATGGCCAAAGTAGGTACCGCCTGGTAGGCTGCAGTGCTGCAAACGTTGAGTATATAAGCCTTTTTTTCAGTTGAAAGGATTGGAAGTAATAAATGGCACAATGACGTTACTGTAGTCATATTTAATTGACACATTTCTAACTGAGCACTTAAATCCAGCTCTGCAAATTTGCCCCACAATCCATAACCTGCATTGTTAATCAGGATATTAATGGCATAATTGTTTGCAGTTATCCAGTTTAATACTGCTTTGGGCGCTTCAATATGGCTAAGATCGATCGCCAGGATGTGCACTTCAACCCCATATTGATTTTTAATCGCTGATTGTAAAACACTTAATTCATCAGCCGAACGGGCAATAAGCAACAAGTTGATTTTTCTTCTGGCCAGCGCAATGGCCATCGATTTGCCAATACCTTTGCTGGCTCCGGTGATCATTGCGTACATCATCTTTGTTTCCAACATCTTTTTACTTCAAACAGTTTAACG
This sequence comes from Pedobacter sp. MR2016-19, assembly GCF_014947265.1. Taxonomy (NCBI): domain Bacteria; kingdom Pseudomonadati; phylum Bacteroidota; class Sphingobacteriia; order Sphingobacteriales; family Sphingobacteriaceae; genus Pedobacter; species Pedobacter sp. MR2016-19. Next base: position 62,845 of record NZ_JADCNK010000029.1, on the reverse strand, counting down.
CAAATATCAAATAAATTAAATCTTATGCCTTATTTATTTTAAAATGATGAATGATTAACAGCAGGTAGGCATCTTTTTTTGATTTATTATTTTTAACGAGTCTAAATAATGTTAGCTTTGCCGAAATTTAGAAATTGCATGAGATACCCATACCTGAAATTTTTTGCCACTGCTCTTATTACACTTCTATTCACAACCACCCTCTTTGCACAAACAGGGAAGGGAACAATTAGTGGAAAAGTTGTCGATTCGTTAGGGAATAGTATTTCTTTTGCCAATATACAGGTTAGAAAACAGAATCTTAAAACTACTTCTGATAAATCAGGCGCATTTAAGTTAACAGCTGTTCCTGCCGGAAACCAACAGATAAGGGTTTCGATTACCGGATATGATCAACTCGAACAAGTGGTATCGGTTACTGCAAACGACACCACTCAGGTAATATTTGTTTTAAAAGAGCAGCGCTCAGAACTGAACGACGTGATTGTTTCGGCAAGTAGAAGACCCGAATCTTTATCGCAAACACCATCTTCGGTAACGGTGCTTACCGTTAAGGAATTGAATACACAATCTGCAATCAGTCCAAATTTGGCCAATATCCTTTCATATAGTGTACCAGGATTGGGTTTTTCTACTAATCAAACGGGTAACTCCGGTCAGACTTTGCGCGGTAGAAATGTTTTGGTATTAATTGATGGTATTCCGCAATCTACGCCTTTAAGAGCAGGAGGAAGGGATATCCGAAGTATAGATCCATCAGTGATTGAGCGTGTTGAAGTAATTAAAGGTGCCACCGCTATTTACGGTAATGGTGCAGAAGGAGGTTTGATTAATTATATTACTAAAAAGGCCGACCAGGGAAAATCATTCGGAGGTTATTCACAGGCTGGAATTACCGGAAACTTAAAGGGCGATAGCACCATTGGCTACCGTTTTTCGCAACAGCTTTATGGCAAGATAGGTAAATTTGATTACCTGGTAAGCGGGATGTTCGAAAAAACAGGTGTTTTCCGCGATGCTGAGGGCTTGGTTATCTCGCCGGAATATGGTTTGGGCGAAACCAGATCTTATAACGGATTTGTAAAATTGGGTTATAATTTTACGCCTAAACAGCGCTTGCAGGTGATGTATAATTATTTCAGCTCCAGACAACACTCGAAATATATAACTAAAGATGGTGTTTACGGTCAATCGCCTGCTATCGGTATTTATGGCACAAGATTGGGCGAAGATGAGGGAACCAGGTTTAACCACAATGCGAATTTACAATATACCAATCAACAGATTTTCGGGAAAACCGATTTAACAGCCAATGTATATTACCAGGATTTTTATACGATTTATTCCAACTCCGCTTCATTTTTCGGAAGCGGCCAATCGGCCATTACCTCTACCAAAAAAGGAGCAAGGGTAAACCTGAACACACCTTTTAACGTTACAGACCAGGTACCCATGCAATTGAACTATGGTTTGGATTTAATGAACGATAAAACTGCTCAAAGTTTAACTGATGGTCGTTTATGGGTGCCTAATATGAATATGGTCAACTTCGCACCCTACTTACAGGCTTCTGCAACTTTAATCAATGATTTAACCATAAAAGGAGGTTTAAGGGTCGAAAATATTAACATTAATGTAGACGATTTTAATACCCTGGCTACCGGTGCAAACGGTGCAGGAAGTATAGCGGTACAGGGTGGAAAATTAAACTACAACGCTTTGGTATTTAATGCCGGAGCACGTTACTCAAAATTCAAGTTTTTTAATCCTTTTATCAGTTATGCGCAGTCGTTCTCGGTATTTGAGTTAGGTAGGGTATTAAGGGCGGCAAAAAGTAATACTTTATCGCAATTAGAAACCAAACCAATTATTGTAAATAATTATGAAGCGGGTTTTAGCAGCAGCGTAGGTAAACTGAATTTCAGTGCTGCTTACTATTACAGCACTTCTAAACTGGGTGCCAATCTTTTAGAGGTGAATGGAACTTACATCTCTCAACGTATTCCCGAGCGTGTATATGGATTTGAAATCCAGGCTGATTATCAGTTACTAAAGGAACTGAGTATCGGTGGTAATTATGCACAGGTAGAAGGAAAAGGCGATGTGGATGATGACGGTAATTTTAACGGAGAGAAGGATGTATACTTAAACACAACACGTATCCCACCTTCAAAAACTACTGTTTATCTTAAGTATTCAGGCATTAAAAACTTAAGTTTGGATGTAAACTGGATGCGTGTAGGAAATCGCGACCGTTTTAAAACCAATGCTGCCGGTAAATATTTAATCGGAGAAGGCCCGGTAAAAGCCTTCAACTTATTTAATGTTGCAGCAGTATATCAGGTTACACAACCATTAAAACTATCGTTAGGAATAGAAAATTTATTGAATAAAGTTTATTACCCTGCTATTTCTCAGTTTTATGGCAGCAATGTAAATTATGTGAGAGGGAATGGACGTAGATTTAACCTGTCACTAGGCTACGCTTTTTAGGCAATGAAGAATAGGAAATTTAAAAATACGATCAGGAACATTCATCTCTGGCTCGGCCTGGCGACTGGCCTGGTGGTATTTATTATTAGTGTAACTGGTGCGCTCTATATCTTTGAAGAAGAAATCAGGGATTTTACACAAAAAGATTACCGCTATGTTCGGCTTCAGGAGAAGCCTTTTATAGGTTTAGATAAAGTTATTTCAGGATTCGAGAAACTTTCGCCGAAAGATGAATTGAGGCTGATCAGAATTGAAGATGCCTTGCCAAATGCAACGGTAGAACTTACCAATAAAAAGGGTAAGGTTTACTATTTTAATCCTTACGATGCCACTTTGGTTAAAAAAGGTGGCGAAGATTGGCTCCAGGTTGTAGAGCATCTCCATACCTCGCTATTGCTAGGTAAAACCGGGAAGTTCATCATAGAATGGTCGGTAGTTATTTTTATACTGATGCTGATAACCGGACTGATACTCTGGTTTCCGGGCCAAATGCGCTTATTAAAGCAATCGTTAACCATTAAACGAAAAGCATCATTTAAACGACTGAATTATGATTTGCATAATGTATTGGGTTTTTATGCGTCAGTTGTGCTATTGATTACCGCTTTGAGCGGTTTGTATTTTGCATTTAAAGAGGTGAAAAATGCTGCTAGTTTTTTTACGGGAAGTAAATTAGGGCAGGGCAAAGCTATCGTTTCGGCCAAACCTACGCATCTCGATTCGGTACCTTTACGTTACAATAAAATTTACACTGAGGCTAAAATGAAATACCCTGGTGCTATTTCCACTAGTTTTTCGCTGCGTGGTAAAGGCGAACTGCGATTAAGAATGATTTATCCTTACCATTGGGCGCGCAAACAGAATACCTTTTTTTATGAGGAAGCTACTGGTAAAATGATCAGGGCCAAACTGTATAAAGATTTTAACGGTGCCGATTTAATAGAAGCCACTAATTATGATCTGCATACGGGTAGGCTTTTGGGCCTTCCAAATAAAATTCTTTCTCTTCTGGCAGCTTTGATAGCAGCAAGTTTACCCATTACTGGTTTTATCATCTGGTGGAAGAAAAGGAAAAAGCGCAAAAAGAAATCATAAAATTTATAACGTTGATTCCGCATACATTTTAAGCTGTTTCAGCCCAATTGGCAAAACCCTTGCTAGCGCACGCGTGCCGCGTGTGCAATTTAGCTCAGCAATTCATGCTAAATTCTATTCAAGAGATCGTAATTTCTCTTGCTAGCGCGCGCGTGCCGCGTGTGAAATGTAGGTTAATATTTAAGAAAGCCACTTTTTTCCATTCATTTTCTTATATTTAAATAACAGTAAAGTTCCACAAGTTAAAACCATTATCTTGCCTGCTATCCCAGCTAAAATGGTTAATTCATTCCGTATTTTTGAAAAACAAAGCACAAAAACTTTTGCTAGCACAGTTGTGTTTAACATGTGGAAAACCTAAAGAAATGAGCCGTAAATATAAATTTTATAATAAAGAAGGCTTATACTTTGTAAGTTTTGCAACAGTATATTGGATAGATATATTTGTTCGTCCGGTATATTGCAATATTATCGTTGATAGCTTAATTTACTGTAAGAAAAATCTCGGCTTAGAACTTTATTGCTGGTGTATTATGCCAAGTCATATACATTTAATTTTTAGTGCAAAAAATCATAATCCAGATATCTTATTAGGCAGAATTAAAGAATATACTTCCAAAGAAATTGTAAAAGCAATTAAAGAGAACAGCCAGGAAAGTAGAAAAGAATGGCTGCTATGGATGTTTGAACGGGCAGGCTTAAAAAGCAGTAACGTTAAAGAATATCAATTTTGGCAGCACAATAAGCCAATAGAGTTGTGGAGTACGGCTGTTATTGAGCAAAAGGCAGATTACCTGCACGATAATCCTGTAGTGGCAGGTTTTGTTAACGAAGCATGGCATTGGAAATATAGCAGCGCAATAGATTATAGTGGAGGTAAGGGGTTGATAGAATTGGAAGAGTTGTGATGAAAGAAAATGCACACGCGGCACGCGTGCGCCAGCGAGGAGATCAACTCATTCTGCATCAATATATGTTCAATTGAGTCTGTTACCATCTAATATCTCCATTTTCCATCAATCCAAATTTTTTGTACCCTTGTAAAAAAAATCTATGGAAAAACCACTTGTTAATATCACGTATTGCCCTAAATGTGGCTGGATGTTACGTTCGGCTTACATGGCACAAGAAATTTTAACCACTTTTGTAGATGAGGTAAAGGGGGTAACTTTAATTCCGAGTGAAACATCTGGTGTTTTTACAGTTCATGTTGACGGAAAACTGATTTTTGATAGAAAGCAGATGCAAAGTTTTCCTGAAATTAAACAGCTAAAACAGCTTATTCGTGATGAAGTCAATCCTACAAAATATCTCGGGCATTCTGATGTTAAGTGATTGATGGTCAATATACTGCTTAATTTAAATAAGTTAATATACTGCGTTAATGTAGTGAAAATATTGCGCTATTAGCTATTTAATCCTAAATCATAGCAGCTAATGGAGTATGAGAAAATACGTATATTCGTTCCATACCAAATAATACTTCAGTACTGTTTTCTCTATGTTTCTTATACAAAAAAAAACTGCCTGCTTCATGCTATTTTTATGGATGGGCGCAGGTATTGGTTTTGCCCAGTCTTTAACTGTTCCACTTAAATACCTTGGGGTAGAAAGTGGTCTGTCTAACAACGTGGTAAATTCCTTGTATCTGGATCATTATGGTTTTATGTGGATGGGTACTTATGACGGATTAAACCGTTATGATGGTTATCATTTCAAGGTTTTTAGAAATGGGTGGGGAGATGAACATTCATTGGTAAACAATCATATCACAGTATTGAATGGAGATGAGAATAACAGGGTTTGGGTAGGTACGCAAAAAGGAATTTCATATTATGATTATGCCGATTCTAAGTTTCATCAATTGGTTTATCTGGATAAAGGCATAAAAAATGAAGTAAGTGATGCTATTAATTCAATTGCAATCAGTAAAGCTTCAGTTGTTTATGTGGCTACTGAAGAAAAAGGCCTGTTCATGCTTAAAAAGAATAGTAGTACAGCAGAACGGATCCCGTTTGGTAAAAATTTCGATTTTACGGTAAAAGCTTTATATGTAGATGAAAATCAAACCCTTTGGCTTTTTATAAAAGATGTTGGTCTTTGCAGGTATGATCATGATAAAAACACACTTCATTTAGTAACTTCTGCCATACGCTCGGTAACTTGCATTACCAAAGGTGCCAACCAAATGCTTTGGGTTGGAACAGAACACGGACTTTTTCAGTTTGATAAAGCCAGAGGTAGCCTGATCAGGTTCAACCAGCATTTAAGTAATGAGAATATTATGAATTTGTTGTTTGATCGGAAACAAAAGCTATGGATTTCGACCGATGGAGGGGGAATTGCTGTTTACGACACAAAAAATCAAAAAACGAATTACCTGTCTGCAGGAAAAGAAAAAGACTTACTGAGCAGTAATTCTATTGCACAGGTTTACGAAGACCGCGAATCCAGAAAGTGGATAGCAACCTTACGTGGCGGGGTGAATATCATTGATCCGGAAAATGAGCGGTTTACCACGATTAAACATGATCCATTAAATAGAAATTCCTTAATTAACAATTTTGTGCTCTCCTTTAGTGAAGATGAGCACAAAAACATCTGGATCGGAACTGATGGAGGTGGTTTAAGTGTTTGGAACCGGAAGCAAAATGTGTTTACTAATTATGCTAAAACCAGCGATCCGAATTCCTTAACCAGTAATTTTGTTACCAGTATTTTAAATGATACCGATCACAATGTCTGGGTGGCCACTTTTAGCGGAGGGATAGACAGGTTTAATAAAACAACCGGAAAATTTGTCCACTATAACTGTTATAATACTTTTAAAGGTATTGATGATATTAATATTTGGAAGCTTTATCAAGACAAACAACAAAATATTTGGGTAGGAACCACGAAAGGTGGCGCATTATACCGTTACAATAAGAGTACTGATAAATTTGAACTTTTCGACCATAAATTAAAGGATATTCACAGCTTGTTCCAGGATTCGAAAGGCAGGCTTTGGGCTGGGAATTATACCGATTTGATTGAAATAGATCCAATTAATAAAAAACATTATTATACAAAAATCAACTTTGCCATCAGGGCTATTCAGGAGGGTTTAAATCATCAAATATGGATTGGTACAGAAGGTGGAGGGTTACTGCTTTTTGATCCTGAAACAAAAAAAATAAAACGATATATCCAGAGTGATGGATTGCCGGGTAATTCGGTACTCAATATCCTCCAGGATAAACAAGGAAATTTATGGTGCAGTACCTACAATGGTCTGTCGAAATTTGATATTACACACCATAACTTTAAAAACTACTATGCTACTGATGGTTTACAGAGCAATCAGTTTAACTACAATGCAGCCCTAAAGCTTACTAATGGTGATCTTTTATTTGGTGGAATTGGTGGCTTCAACCTGTTTTCGCCCGATAGCATAAAGAAAAATAGAAGGATACCTAAAATGGTGCTGACAGATTTCAGGATCAATAATATTCCGCTCGACCAGGATTCAGGTTATAAGGATATCTCTATCGTTAATTTAGCTCATATAGAAATCCCATATAATGCTGCGGTGATTTCTATCGATTATGCAGCCATAGAATTTTCTTTTCAGGACCAGATTTCGTATGCTTATTACCTGGAGGGTTGGGACAGAGACTGGAATTATGTAAACAAATTGAGTACCGCTTATTATTCCAGATTAAGTGAGGGCGAATATAAACTGCACATTAAAAGTACCGATACAGAAGGTGCCTGGAGCAACAACGAAAAGATCGTGTTCATTCGGATTTTACCGCCCTGGTATCGTACCTGGTGGGCCTATTCCATTTATCTCATTATAGGATCTTCCCTGTTTTATCTTTTTCAAACTTATCGCAGCCGCCAGAGAAGATTAAAACACGAAGTGGAGCTTACCAATTTTAAAATGGAGCGTGAAAAGGACCTGAATGAGAAAAAGTTAAACTTCTTTACTAATATTTCTCACGAGCTTAGAACACCGTTAACCCTGATCGTTAATCCGATTAAAGATATTATCCATAAAAAAGATCCGGGGCAGGAAAAGAACGATTTAAGTGTAGTTTACCGAAATTCGAGGCGTTTATTAAGCTTGGTAGATCAGTTATTGCTATTTAGAAAAACGGAAAGTGAAAATGATACCTTGAAAATTGTAAGGATCAACCTATACAAATTTACAAACGAGATTTTCCTCTGCTTTAATTATCTGGCAAAGCAGAATCACATCGGGTATATATTTGAGTGCGAAGAAGAGGACCTGGATATTTATGCAGATAAAGACAAACTCGAAATTGTTTTTTTTAACCTGCTCTCTAATGCACTAAAATTTACACCAAAGGGCGGTTTTGTGAAATTTAGTGTTAAAAGCCTTGGTATGCGTGTGCATATTGAAGTGAGCGATAGTGGTCCGGGCATACCGGCGCATGTGGGTGAAAAGTTATTCGATAAATTTTATAAGGTTATGTCGAATGAATCGCTGAAAATGGGTTTCGGTATTGGTCTTTACCTGGCCAAAAACTTTGTAGAATTGCATCAGGGTAAAATTTCATTCCGCTCCAATCAGGGAATAGGTACGATATTTTTGATCGATATTCCGGTTGGAGAACCAAATTTGCAACACAGCGGTGTTTTTCAAAATGAATTAACCTATGTAAATGAACTTATTGCACAAGAGGAAGAAGCTGAAAATAATGACACGGAGAATGTAGGCAACCTCGAATTGCTTATCTCAGATTTACACTCAATTTTGGTTGTTGATGATAACCTTGAAATTATAGATTACATTAAACAGATTTTTCAAGATAACTTCAAAATTTACAAGGCCGAAAACGGTACCGATGGACTAAAACTTTGTAAAGAATATTTGCCAGATATCGTCATATCTGATGTAAACATGGATGGCCTCAACGGTATCGAACTCTGTAAGGCGATTAAAGACGATTCTGCCCTAAGCCATATTCCTGTAATTCTGCTAACCGGCGACCCTGGTCCGGAAGTAAAACTTAAAGGAATTGAAGTTGGTGCCTACGATTTTATAGGTAAACCTTTCGATAAAGAACTTTTTACAGCTAAGATTAACAGCATTATTAAAAACAGGACCAATCTTCAGTCTTATTTCTACAATGAAATAACCTTGAAGAGTGATGCCCACAAAGTCTCTCAGGAGGATAAGGGCTTTCTTCAAAAATGCATTATGATTATCGAAGAAAATTTAATGGAGGATAACTTCAACGTAAAAACACTGGCATCTGATCTTGGAATGAGTCATTCGAATCTTTATAAAAGAATCAAAGCTACTTCAGGCCAATCTATAAATGGTTTTATCCGTTTTATCAGGTTAAGAAAAGCTGCCGAATTATTAATCAATACCAATTTAAATATTAACGAAGCTGCCTTTAGAGTTGGCATAAATGATAGTAAATATTTTAGAGAGCAGTTTCAAAAGCTGTTTAAGTTAACGCCATCAGATTTTATAAAGAAACACCGGAAAAGTTTTCATAAATACTATAATGTTAATGCTACAACATAAAAGTTACGCTATTTTACGTTTTAAAAGGCATTTAGCTTAAAACACCCCCTGCAAAGTATGATTTAACCCCCTGTTTAAAGCTTAAAAATTTCGGTACTTAGGCTTTGCCAAATGTAATGCCGATCAGTGTAAACGTATAATGTATCAATACCTCAATAAAAGTATATTTCTAATCTGTGTGTTCGTCAGTGTTAGTCTGATAAGTGTTGCTCAAGAAACACAGCTGAGTACTATTGCCAGCAACGGTTGGGCGAACAATTCAGTAAATACAGTTATTTTTCGTAAAAATTCCTTAATTAGCTTTAAAGGCAGCCAGTATGCAGCTTACTATGATCACGAACAAAATGTGGTATTGGCCAAACGAAAAATCGGTTCTACCCATTGGACGTCGGTTATCACACCTTATAAAGGCGATGCTACCGATGCGCATAAATCAATCAGTATTATGATCGATGGGGATGGTTTTCTTCATATTGCCTGGGGCCAGCATAACAATAATTTAAACTACGCCAGATCAGCTTCAGCAGGTTCGTTAACTTTAGGCAAAAAAGAAGTTATGCTCTCCGCAAAGGAAAATAAAGTCAGTTATCCTGAGTTTTATAAACTGGCTAATGGCGATCTTTTGTTTTTTTACCGCGATGGGGGCTCTGGAAACGGAAACCTGATGATTAATCATTATAGTTTAAAAACCAGAAAGTGGACACCGGTACAAGATGGAATGATTGATGGCGAAGGCCAGCGTAATGCCTATTGGCAGGTTGCAGTAGATCAGGTTGGAACCATCCATTTATCTTGGGTTTGGCGCGAAAGCCCTGATGTAGCCAGTAACCATGATTTGTGTTATGCGAAATCAACCGATGGAGGCATCACCTGGTTAAAATCTACCGGCGAAAAATATAAGCTTCCCATTACCGCCACAAATGCAGAGTATACCGTAAAAATTTCACAGAAAAGTGAGTTGATTAACCAAACATCAATGTTTGCCGATGCGAAAGGTAAAGTATTTATTGCTGGTTATTGGCGCGGAGCGAATGAAACCGGGCCTCAGTATCACCTTGTCTTTAAAACAGATAGCAGCTGGAAAGTAAGTAACCTGAATTTTAGAAAAACAATGTTTAGCTTAAGTGGTACCGGTACCAAGCGGATTCCAATTTCGCGACCACAGATTATCGTTTGGCCAAATGGAAAACATTATGCCGCAGGTTTATTGTTTAGAGATGCCGAACGCGGAAACAAGGCATCTATTGCTTTAAATGATCATCTTGGATCAGAAAACTGGATAATTAAAGACCTTACCAAAACAAGCATGGGCGATTGGGAACCTACGTATGATACTGAACTTTGGAAAACTAAAGGTATATTAAGCCTATTTTTACAAAATGTTACCCAAATAGATGGCGAAGGAAAAGCAGACCAGGCGCCAACAAAGGTCCAGGTATTGGATTGGAAACCAAAAAAATAAAATAACCACACGAGAAATGAAATATTCACAAACAAAATATGCTATTCTTTTATTGCTGATATGTTTATCAGGAAAAATAATCGCACAACCTAAAAAAACTTCTGGTCAAAAAGCCGGATCAAAAGAGAATGTGGCTTACTTATTTACCTATTTCACCGGAAATTCGAAAGCAGAAGAAGCCATTCGTTTTGCAGTGAGTACCGATGGTTATCATTATAGCGCATTAAATAACAATAACGCAATCATTTCTTCTGAAAAGATTAGCAGCACTGGTGGCGTTCGCGATCCACATATTCTGCGCGGTGAAGATGGCAAAACCTTTTACATGGTGGCTACTGATATGGTTTCGGCTAATGGCTGGAACTTGAACAGGGCCATGGTATTGTTGAAATCAAATGATCTGATCCATTGGACATCAGCAGTTGTTAATATTCAAAAACGTTTTCCGAATAACGAAAACCTGCTGCGCGTTTGGGCTCCGCAAACCATCTATGATAAAACAGCCAAAAAATATATGGTTTATTGGTCGATGAAGAATGGCGATGATCCTGATAAAATTTATTACGCTTATGCCAACGCGGATTTTACCGACCTGGAAAGCACTCCAAAGCAGCTCTTTTTTAGTCCAACCAATGGCTCTTGTATCGATGGAGATATTATTTACGATAAAGGAAAATACAACCTTTTCTTTAAAACAGAGGGTAATGGCAATGGTATTAAAAAAGCAGTTTCTGATAAACTAACAGAAGGTTATGTATTACAGGATAAATACCTTCAACAAACTAAAGAAGCGGTAGAAGGTGCCGGTGTTTTTAAACTGAACCATGGCGATGAGTATATCCTGATGTATGATGTATATATGAAAGGCCGTTACCAGTTTACTAAGAGTAAAGATTTGACAAATTTTAGTGTGGTAGATCAGGATGTTACAATGGATTTTCATCCAAGGCACGGAACTATTTTGCCGATTAATCAACAAGAGTTAAGCCGGTTACTTAAACAGTGGTATACCGTTGAGTCTGTTCTACATACTGTAAAAAACAAGGCAATCAACCCAAATAATATTGTGCTGGATAGTGTGAACCAAAAACTTTATCTCCCTGTAAATTATGGCACAGATCTAAAGGCTTTTGATCCGCAGTTTAATACCTTTAACCAAATCAGTATCCTGCCAAAAGGAAAACTGGATTTTTCTAAAGGCCCTGTAAAAATTAAGGTGAGCATTCCTGGTCAGCAAGCTAAAACTTACGAGGTAAGTGTTGCAGTAGCGAATAACCCTGTGCTAAAAGGCTATTATGCCGATCCTGAGATTTTATATTCCAATAAAACTGCTAAATATTATATCTATCCAACCAGTGATGGATTTAACAATTGGAGCGGTACTTATTTTAAAACTTTTTCCTCAACAGATCTGGTTAACTGGAAAGATGAAGGCAAAATATTAGATCTTGAAAAAGACGTTTCATGGGCAAAAAGGAATGCCTGGGCACCTACTATTATCGAAAAGAAAGTAAATGGAAAATATAAATATTTCTATTATTTCACAGCTGCACAGAAAATTGGTGTTGCTGTTGCTGATGATCCGGCAGGACCATTTAAGGATAGTGGCAAAGCTTTAATTGCGGGCAAGCCAAAAGGAATTAAAGGTGGTCAGGAGATTGATCCGGATGTGTTTAACGATCCTAAAACCAATAAAAGTTATTTGTACTGGGGAAATGGCTACATGGCTGTTGCACCATTAAATGATGATATGATTTCGATTGATACCACTGCGATTAAAATTATTACCCCAAATAATGATTTCAGAGAAGGCACAGAAGTGTTTTATAGAAATGGGAAATATTATTTTTTATGGTCGGAAGATGATACCCGAAGTGAGAATTACAGGGTAAGATATGGTTTTTCTGACTCGCCTACAGGGAAAATAACCATCCCTGAAAACAATCTGATTTTGGCAAAAGATGCACCTCAGGGTATCTACGGTACAGGGCACAACAGTGTAATCAAAGTGAATGGCAGAGACGAATGGTATATGGTTTACCACCGTTTTACCCGGCCAAAAGGAATTTCAATGGGCGACGCTGCAGGCTTCAACCGCGAAGTTTGTATTGACAGGATGGAATTTAATACTGATGGAACCATTAAGCCTGTAAAACCAACTGTAAATGGCATTAAACCAATACACTAATGAATTCAAGATTATATAAAGTGCTTTTCTTACTCTTTTTCTTAACCAGCGGAGCGGTAAATGCCCAGAGCCAGCTGTCAAAAGAAGAAGTGCTGGAGATGATTAACCGGGCAAATACTTATTGGCAAAGTAGCAATAAACCCGAAGTGCGTGCCTTTTGGGATCACGCAGCTTATCATACAGGGAACATGGAGGCCTATGAGGTTACCAAAAACGAAGCATACCGAAAATATTCAGAAGATTGGGCCGAATATAACAAATGGATGGGCGCAAAATCAATCGATAAATCCAATTGGAAATATAAGTATGGCGAAACAGATGAACATGTACTGTTTGGCGATTGGCAAATCTGCTTTCAAACCTATATCAATCTATACCACTTAAAACCCGAAGAATATAAAATCGCCAGGGCAAAAGAGGTAATGCAATACGAAATGAGTACACCCAATAACGATTATTGGTGGTGGGCAGACGGCTTGTACATGGTAATGCCAGTGATGACCAAACTTTATAAAGTAACCAGCGATCAAAAATACCTGGATAAACTCTACGAATATTTTATGTATGCCAACAGCATCATGTACGATAAAAAGGAAAAGCTTTATTACCGCGATGCCAAATATGTTTATCCAAAACATAAAAGTGCCAATGGTAAAAAAGATTTTTGGGCAAGGGGCGATGGTTGGGTGTTTGCAGGTTTGGCGAAAGTGCTAAAAGATCTGCCCCTTACAGATCCACACCGGAATGAATTCCTAACCAAATACCGCAATATGGCCAAAGCAATTGTTAAAAGCCAGCAAGAAGAAGGCTATTGGACCAGAAGTATCCTCGATCCCCAACACGCGCCCGGACCTGAAACCAGTGGTACGGCATTTTTTACATATGGTTTGTTGTGGGGGATAAACAATGGTTATTTAAAAGAAAAAAACTATTTACCAGCAGCACAAAAAGCATGGACATATCTGGCTAAAACTGCTTTGCAGCCTAACGGTAAACTGGGGTATGTACAACCGATTGGTGAAAAAGCTATTCCGGGTCAGGTGGTTGATGTAAATTCTACAACGAATTTTGGTGTAGGTGCATTTTTATTGGCAGGAAGCGAAATGTACCGCTATTTATCCAGCAAACACTAAATTTTAAAGAGAAAATGAGACTTAAAAATATTTTGATTACAGGTTTATTGATCATCCTGGCCGGTGGATCTGTTTTTGCACAAAAGAAAGCCAAAAATACCAAAGGTGCGGCGCTAACTGACAGGCAGTTTTGGTTGCAGCAAATGGATAAGATGGTGAAACCTGTTTTATATAATTTGGCTAAAGACAGTTTGAGGATTGCGATGCCGAAGGTTACCTCTATCCATGTAGATAATAAAGAACACCGCATTAAAGTACAATATGTGGAGGTTTTGGGTAGGGTTTTAAGTGGTATTGCACCATGGTTACAGTTAGAAGGTGGTTCGGCTGAAGAAGTAGCGCTAAGGAAACAATATCGCGAGTGGGCTATTCAGGGCTTAAAGAATGCCTTAGATTCTAACGCCAAAGATTTTATGAACTTTGATATTGGTGGGCAACAACTGGTAGATGCTTCTTACGTAGCCCTTGCTTTGGTCCGTGCGCCATGGCTATGGGAAAACCTGGATAAGAAAAACCAGGCATTGATGATGCAATCTATTATAACAACCAGAAGATTTAAACCAGTTTTTTCTAACTGGTTACTGTTTTCAGCAATGAACGAGGCTTTTCTGGCTAAGTTCGGTTATAGTTGGGACCCTATGCGTGTTGATTATGCCCTGCAACAAATGGAACAGTGGTACACAGGTGACGGAATGTACACCGATGGAACATCATTCGCCTTCGATTATTACAATAGTTACGTAATCCATCCTTATCTGGCTACTTTGGCCAGTATCATTGGTACTAAAACGAGCAGTTATAAAGAAATGTTCGAGAAGATTAAAAAACGTAATGAACGATATGCCATCATTCAGGAAAGATTAATCAATGCCGATGGCACTTATCCTGCAACTGGTCGCTCGATCATTTATCGTGGAGCTGCATTTCATCATTTGGCTGATATGGCCTGGAGAAAAGCATTGCCTAAACAGTTAAGTCCGGCACAGGTACGTTGTGCTTTAACAGCGGTAATCAGAAAAACTTTAGAGAGCCCATCAACTTATAAAAATGGATGGTTAACAATAGGTTTATATGGCGATCAGCCCAATCTCGGCGATTTCTATAACAACCAGGGCAGCCCTTATATCGCCTCAAATATCTTCTTGCCTTTAGGTTTGCCGGCATCAGATCCTTTTTGGGCTAACCCGGCAGAAAAATGGAGTGCACAAAAGATCTGGAGCGGCGAGAATTTTGAGAACGACCATAGTGCCAGTTTAAAATAAATAAAACGTTGATATACCGTCGAAAAGATGTAGGTAATTACTTCTATATAATATTAAAATTAGTTAATTAAAATGATGAATAAGAGAATCAGTTTTGTTTTAGGATTTATCGCCTTTAGTTTGTGCTTAAACAGTTTTGTTTCTGCACAGCAAACCTATACCTCTTTTACCCCAGGTAAAATTTGGAAAGATGATAAAGGTGTTCATATCAATGCACATGGCGGCGGTATTGTGGAGCATAAAGGTGTTTATTATTGGTTTGGAGAACATAAAATTGAAGGAGAAATAGGAAATACGGCACAGGTAGGCGTGCATTGTTATTCATCGAAAGATTTATACAATTGGAAAGATGAAGGCATTGCCTTGCCGGTTTCAAACGATTTGACCAGTGATATTGCCAAAGGCTGTATCCTTGAAAGGCCTAAAGTAGTGTACAACAAGAAAACCAAAAAGTTTGTAATGTGGTTTCACTTAGAACTTTTGGGCAAAGGTTATGCAGCAGCCAGATCAGGTGTAGCTGTTGCAGATCGTCCAACCGGGCCATATACTTTTATCAGGAGCTATCGTCCAAATCCAGGTAAAATGCCTTTTTATGCATCAGGCACAGCCGAAAAAGATATGGTAAACTGCCAGCAACCAGCCAATAAAAGTGATGGCTTTTTCTGCAGGGATTTACCTGGCGGACAAATGGCAAGAGACATGACCGTTTTCGTTGACGATGATGGAAAAGCCTATCATGTATTTTCTTCCGAAGAGAATTTTACCTTGCATTTAGCAGAATTAACGCCAGATTATTTAGGGCATACCGGAAAATTTATCAGAATTTATGTAGGGCAGCAAACCGAAGCACCAGCTTTGTTCAAGAAAAATGGAACTTATTATATGGTTGGTTCAGGCTGTACAGGCTGGGCGCCAAATCCGGCAAGATGGTTTAAAGCAAGCAATATCTGGGGACCCTGGACTTATATGGGAAACCCTTGCCAGGGCGAAGGTGCTAAACTAACCTATGGTGGGCAAAGTACACATGTATTGCCAGCACCGGGTAAAAAGGGAGATTTTATTTTTATGGCCGATAAATGGGAGCCAAAAAATGCAATTGATGGCCGTTATTTATGGTTGCCGATCAAATTTGAGCAGGATAAAATTTCGATAAACTGGGCAGATGAATGGGATCTGAGCGTGTTTAGAAAATAAAGAAAAACAAAATTTTTATATAAACCTTGATGATTGGATTGCATAAAAGCATGCAAAAGGAACTTTTTTGCCCAAAATTAGGGTCATCTTAAAAAACAACTTTAAAAAAAATGAAAGCAAAATTACTATGGTTGGTGGCGATATGTTTCTCCTTATCGGCTTTTGGCCAGCAAGCTAAACATACGTTTAAGCTGGGAGAAACAGACTTTTTATTAGATGGAAAACCTTTTCAGATTATTTCTGGTGAGATGCACTATCCACGTGTACCGAAAGAAGCCTGGCGGGCCCGTATGAAAATGGCCAAAGCAATGGGTTTAAATACTATTGGTACCTACGTATTCTGGAATTTACACGAACCACAAAAAGGAAAGTTCGATTTTTCAGGTAATAACAACATTGCCGAATTTGTAAAAATTGCCCAACAGGAAGGTCTATGGGTTATTTTAAGACCAAGCCCTTACGTTTGTGCGGAGTGGGAATTTGGTGGGTATCCTTATTGGTTGCAAACCGAAAAAGGTTTGGTGGTAAGAAGTACCGAACAACAATATTTAGAGGAGTATAAGAAGTATATTATTGAAGTTGGTAAACAGTTGGCGCCATTGCAGATTAACCATGGTGGTAACATCATTATGGTACAGGTGGAAAATGAATATGGTTCTTATGCCGCCGATAAAAACTATTTAGCTATCAACCGGAAAATGTTTATAGAAGCGGGTTTTGATGGATTGCTTTATACCTGCGACCCCGCAGCAGATGTAAAGGATGGGCATTTAGACGGGTTGCTGCCAGCACTAAACGGTATTGATAATCCAGCAAAAATCAGGCAATTGGTAAATGAAAATCACAATGGCAAAGGGCCATATTTTATTGCAGAGTGGTACCCTGCCTGGTTTGATTGGTGGGGAACCCCTCATCACACTGTTCCAGCAGCACAATATACCCAAAAGTTAGACTCTGTTTTAACAGCAGGTATTTCAATTAATATGTATATGTTTCATGGAGGAACCACCCGCGATTTTATGAATGGTGCAAACTACAAAGATATTTCGCCCTACGAGCCACAAACCAGCAGCTATGATTATGACGCACCTTTAAACGAGGCAGGAAATGTGACTGAAAAATTCAAGGCATTTAGAAGTGTGATCGAAAAACACCTTCCAGCAGGACAAAGTTTGCCACCAATTCCCACTGCAAAGCATAGTATGGCCATTGCGCCTTTTAAATTGGGTACTAAAATAGCATTATTTAATGCCCTGCCTAAAGCATTAAAAAATAGTATACCTTTAACTTTCGAGGATCTTAGTCAGGATTACGGTTACGTATTATACCGCACCACCATTCAGGGTGGTAAAAAAGGCGAACTGCAGCTTAAACAATTGCGCGATTATGCCCTCATTTTTATTAATCAAAAAAGAGTAGGTATTTTAGACCGTAGGTTAAACCAGAATACATTAGCATTAGATCTTCCGGCAGGAGAGGTACAGCTTGATATTTTTGTGGAGAATATGGGCCGGATAAATTTTGGAAAGTATTTACTCGAAAACAAAAAAGGAATTACCGAACAGGTTACTTTTGATGGTGCCGAAGTTAAAAACTGGTCTATGTATGGCTTCCCTTTTGGCAACGATCGTCTTAACATTACTGGTTCATCAAAAGCTAATGGAAATGGGCCAACATTGCAGAAAGGTTCCTTTCAGCTATCAACCGTTGCCGATACCTATTTAGATATGACCGATTGGGGAAAAGGAGTAGTATGGGTTAACGGACACAACTTAGGCAAGTACTGGGCAATTGGTCCACAGCAAACGCTTTATATCCCTCAGGAGTGGCTAAAAAAAGGTAAAAATGATATCGCCGTTTTAGAACTGATTAAACCTGATCAGAATATTTTAAAAGCAATTAACCAGCCAATCTTAAACACGCTTAAAAATTAAACTTAGAATAAACGTTTACAATCTTCAATTTAGGGGTTAAAAAGCTAAATTTTAATAAAAAGTAACGATTTAGCCCCTACTTATTACCGTATTACCCCTCACTCCATTGGGATTTTATGTTTACATTGTTATAATCAATCCTTCATTATTCATGCACAATTTCTACATCCGGTCTGATTAAATATTTACTGAAATATTTTTAATAGACTACACTTTTGAATTCCTCTCGAGGTTCAATTATTAACTAACCAAATAATCTTAAAAAATGAAAAGAAAACTACTAGACACATCTAAGTGTGCGGTAATGTTTTTGTTTGTTTTAATCCTATCCTTAGGTAAATCAAACAATTCAATTGCACAAACAATCGCTCAAATCTCAATTTCCGGAAAAGTAAAAGATAATAAAGGTAACCCCATTCCAGGTGCATCTATTAGTGTTAAGGGAACTACTCAGGTGGTGGCCAGCGATGCCAATGGAAATTTCAAAATATCAGCCCAGAAAGGAGAAAGCCTGGTCATTAGTTTTATAGGTTACGTAACGAATACAGTATTGGTAGCTAATGACACGCAACTGAGCATTATCCTTGCAGAGGATAAGGATAAAAACTTACAAGATGTAATTGTTGTAGGTTATGGTACGCAAAAGCGTTCTGATGTTACCGGTTCGGTAGTTTCTGTACCTAAAGCACGATTGTCGCAACTACCGGTTACCAACGTTTTACAATCTATTGAAGGTGCAGTTGCAGGTGTCAATGTTAGCACGACATCTTCAGTTCCAGGTAGCCAGCCAAATGCATTAATCAGAGGTCAGAATTCAATAAGCGCAACTACTGGGCCTTATGTGGTTGTGGATGGGGTACCTTTGACCAAAACCGGTGGTTCATTAAATGACATTAACCCCAATGATATTGCATCGGTAGAGGTTCTGAAAGATGCGAGTGCTACCGCAATTTATGGTACTAATGGCTCAAATGGCGTAATCTTAATTACCACAAAAAGGGGAACAACTGGTAAACCGGTTATTCGTTATAGCGGTTATGCAGGTATCGATAATATTGCACATATTTTGGAGCCAGGAAGCGGTGCAGATTATGTTCAAAAATATGCTGATATGCTTAAACAAACCGGCCAGGTACAACAAAGACCAGTTCCAAATATCGGTGAACTTCCTGCTTATAATGCTGGTACCACAACCGATTGGGTTAAAGAAGCAACCCAACAAGGTGTAATTCAGGATCATAATGTTAGTATTTCGGGCGGATCACAGGATGTTAAATATTTCATTTCTGGTGATTACCTGGATCAAAAGGGTGTAATTAAAGGTTATGAGTTTAAACGCATCGGTTTACGTTCTAACCTGGATATTAATGTTACCAGCTTTTTAACCGTAGGTACTTCAATGTTCTTAACAAGTAATAACTATGATGGTGGAAGGGCAAACTTATTGTTAGCTACGGCGATGAGTCCCTATGGTCAGGAATATAACGCAAATGGAACGTATGCGATTTACCCGATGAGTCCGGAGTTGTTGTACACAAATCCACTACTTGGTTTAACAACAACTAAAATTAGCAGAACGACCAACATTAATGGAAATGGTTACGCTGAAGTTAAATTTCCCGGTGCTTTAACTGGTTTAAAATTTCGTTTAAATGCAGGTTATACTTATTTTCCAGAAAGAAGAGGAAGTTATATTGGCCGTTTAGCCAATGATTTAAATGGTACCGCAAGTAGTTTCAATGCCTCTACAAATAGTTATACTGTTGAAAATATCTTAAGTTATTCCAAAGACATTAAAAAGCACCACTTCGATTTTACGGCTTTATACAGTGCTCAAGAGCGTCAATACAGTTCTACTACAGCTGGTGCAGTTGGTTTTATCAATGATGAATTGGGTATGAATAATATGGGTGCCGGAGCTACACAAACCAGTGGATCTTCCCGGGATAGATATGGATTGAACTCACAAATGGGTCGTTTGTTTTATTCATATGACAGCAAATACTTACTGACTTTAACTGCACGTAGAGACGGTTCTTCAGTTTTTGGCGCAAATACAACCAAATACGGTGTTTTCCCTTCTGCTGCAATTGGCTGGAATATCATTAACGAAGACTTTATGAAAAGCGCCAAGGTTTTCAATAACCTGAAACTAAGATTATCATACGGTAAAACAGGTAACGAGGCTGTAGATGTTTACAGAACCATAACCACAGAAGGTTCTTTACGCTCTCCATTTAATGGGATAAGTACAATTGGTGTTGCTCCAAATAACTTAGGAAATACATCATTACAATGGGAAACCACAAAAACGGCAAATATTGGCTTAGATTTCGGTATTCTTAACAACAGGATTAATGGTAGTATAGAAGCATATCAGAATAAAACATCAGGTCTTTTATTAAATAGAGCTTTACCAATTATAACGGGTTACTCAAGAGTGTTAGAAAATATTGGTAAAACAACGAATAAAGGTTTAGAGATCACTTTAAATACACAAAATATTGCTGGTAAAGATTTCCGTTGGGAAACCATGTTTGTTTTTGCGACTAACAAAAATAAAATTACCGATTTATACGGCGATGGAAAAGACGATTTAGGAAACAGATGGTTTATAGGTAAGCCAATTAGAGTAGTGTATGATTATCAAATGACTGGCGTTTGGCAAACGGGAGAGGACGTTTCTAAACAAGACCCAACAGCAAAACCAGGAAGCCTGAAATTTGCTGATTTAACGAGCGACGGTAAAATTACTGCTGATGACAGAACGATTCTAGGTCAAATTGATCCAAAATGGACCGGTGGTATAACCAATACTTTCCACTACAAGAATATCAACCTGAGCATTTTCATTCAAACTGCTCAAGGGATGACTAGAAACAACCCTGATTTAAGCTATGGTGATGAAACCGGAAGAAGAAATACACCTGCTGAAATTGGTTACTGGACGCCTGAAAATAGGAGCCAGACAAGACCAGCATTATCTTACAACAATACTTTGGGTTATGGCTATGCATCAGACGCAAGTTACACCAGAATCAAGGATGTGACGTTAAGTTATGTTTTCGCACAGTCAGTGTTAGATAAACTTCACCTTGGTGGCTTAACCGTATATGCAAGTGGTCGTAACCTGCACACTTTTACCAAATGGGTAGGTTGGGATCCTGAACAAATTACTTACAGTAGAGGATCAGGCGATGGCAATGCAAATCAGCTGGCATTTGCAGCAGACTGGACCAATAATTATCCTTTAACCAGAACCTTCGTATTGGGTTTAAATGTTTCATTACGTTAATTTACAATCATCATGAAAAAATATATAACCATAATTGCATCCTTATCGGTGCTGTTTGTTGCATTTTCATCGTGCAAGAAAGCATTTTTAGATGAGAAACCGTTTTCATCATATACGCCATTAACGCTTACGGATTCGCTTGGATTTGAAGCTTCATTAATAGGTTTGTATAACCATACCAGTACAATTTTTTCCTGGGCTGATCAGCAGGGCTGGCCAAGCGTTTGGCAGGTTGGAACTGATGTTGCAAACGCAACCAATAACCAGCAAGGTGTAGAAATTCCTTATTATAATTACGCAACGCTAACGCCAACGGATAATGGAGCTGCCCGTACCTGGAACAGAAACTACATCATGGTAAACTTAACCAATATTATTGTAGACGGAGTCGATAACCCCGGCTTAACAAGCTTAAGCGCAAAAGGTAAAAGCCTGGTAAGTGCCGAAGCTAAATTTTTCAGGGCTTATGCTTACAATAACTTAGCAACTTTGTTTGGTGGCGTGCCATTGATTGTGCATGCATTAGCGGGGCCTAAAATAGATTTTGTAAGGGCGCCAATAGCTGATGTAAATAATTTTATCGTTTCAGATTTAGTGTATGCTGCGGCAAACCTTCCTGATATCGAATCCGTAAAAACAAATAGTAAGGGGAAAATGTACGGCAGAGCGAATAAGTTTATGGCGATGCAATTGCTTGCTGAGGTTTACCTTCGTATCGGCAAGCCTGATTTGGCAGAGCAACAGGCCCAGGCAATTATCAGCAGCGGCAAATTCAGCTTAATTAAAAACCGCTATGGTGTTAAAACCAGTCAGGCCGGAGATTATTACTCTGATATGTTCCAGTATGGCAACCAGAGAAGATCTCAGGGGAATACAGAGGCTATCTGGGTACTGGAACAGGAAAATCCGAATGTTGTTGTTGGTGGAATTACTGATAATCCCCAGCAAAGAAGGGTATGGGGGGCTGCTTATTACAACATTGCAGGTATGGCTATTGCCGATTCATTAGGTGGCCGTTCTATTGGTAGATTGCGTTTGAGCAACTGGGTGCTTTACGGTTTGTACAAAGGAAATGATATCCGTAATTCGCAATACAACATCCGCAGAAAATATTATTACAACGACCCAGATCCTAAATATGCAGCAAAATTTGGAAAACAAGTTCCTTTTACCGGTCCTGATACGTTAATCAATATTTGCCCAAGTACAACCAAATGGGGCGCTTTTGATCCCAATGATACTTTTGGTTATGCAATGATTAAAGATTTCATTTTGATGCGGTTAGGCGAAACTTATCTTCTGTTAGCTGAAGCACAGGTTGCACAAGGTAAAACAGGAGATGCGGCAACAACAATTAACGTGTTAAGAACCAGAGCAAATGCTTCACAGGTTAGTGCTTCTGAAATGACAAAGGATTTTATTCTTGATGAAAGAGCCAGAGAATTAATTGGTGAAGAAAACAGAAGAATGACCCTAATGAGAACCGGAACTTTGGTAGAACGTGCACTTCGTTTAAACTCGAATGATGCGTCAAAACCAATTACTGGCTTAACGACAAAAAATTTGTTATTGCCAATTCCTTTAGGTGAAATACAGCTAAACAAAGATGCTGTGTTGACTCAAAACCCAGGTTATTAACCCTTAAGGTTACTTAATTAATTCACTCTCCGAACCTTTCTGTAAAGAAAGGTTCGGAGAGTTTTTATTTACAGCCATTTTTAAAGCAGCTCAACCTGGTGAATCTGTTAAATCAATATCCTTTTAAGAAAATGGATTATGGAATCTTTCTTTTCAGAAATTAAACTTTAAATCAAAGTTTAATTTCTGACTAAAAACAGAAAAACAACATAAAAGGCCTAAAAATAACAATTTAACCCCTATTTATTACCGTATTACCCCTCACTACAAGCGATTTTTTTATGGTTAATTTGTTTAAACCAAGTATAAGAATAGAAGACTGATCCAGATTATTCGAGATTAACTACTAGAATAATTGATGTGTACAGCAGAGTAAAGAAAATATTATATCTAGTTTTTTGAAGCAAAATCTAATCCTTTAACTAATTATAAAAACACAAACAAAATGTCCTCATTCTTATTGACTCAAATTATTATTTGATGATGTGGTACGAACCCATTGTCTGCTTAACAAAAAAATAATGCCTAAACCAAAATTATGAAGAAAGATAAATCTACTCCACTTTTTTAAAATCCTAAACAAAAATAGGAAGTCCTTACTGCTGGTAAGGGCAGAACAATCAAAAATGTGAAGGGATAAGGCGCTACATGTGCCGCTCCCTAAACATTACCGACGAAACATTTTCGATAGAAAGAACTCCTGATGGCTCAACAAACTTGAGCAGGGGTAAGCTATGATCTAACTTATTGATGTACCTAACCAATTTAACCACTTTTATGAAGAAAAAACTACCAAATAAAATACTGCTCCATCCACACAGTATTGCCTTTAGGTCAATTTTAAAATTTTTATTCTGTTTTGTAATTATAACTTCTTGTTTAACGGCAGCAGCACAAACAGAGATAACCGTAATGGGTATAGTTAAAGACGAATCCGGGGGGATCCCAGGAGTAAACGTCAAAGTGTCTGGTACACTAAAAGGAATTTCTACAGACTCTGACGGGAAATATAATATTAAAATGGCCAGGTCGGGTAAATTGCTGTTCACAGGAATTAGTTACAAACCTAAAACGGTTATAGTAGCCGATTATTTACCAAATAAAGATGGCGTTTATATTATTAACGTAACGCTAGTGAGTGATGTAGGCTCTTTAGATGAAGTAGCTGTAGTGGGGTTTGGTACTCAGAAAAAGGCAAGTATGGTCAGTTCCATCACGACCATTAATCCAAAAGAACTGAAAGGTCCAACAAGTAATCTAACTACGATGATGCAAGGGCGTGTAGCAGGTATGATCGCCTATCAGCGTAGTGGAGAGCCAGGGGCAGATAATGCACAGTTTTTTATTCGTGGCTTAGGTACTTTCGGTACAGGTAAGCAAGATCCGTTGATCTTAATTGACGGTATAGAATCTACACAGAATGATATGGCCCGCTTGCAGGCAGATGATATCGCCTCATTCAGTGTTTTAAAAGATGCCACTGCATCGGCAGTTTATGGTGCCCGTGGTGCTAATGGTGTAGTGTTAATTACAACAAAATCTGGAGAAGCCGGTAATACAAATTTTACGGTCAGATCAGAAACGGCTGTTTCATCAAATACAAAGAATTTTCAATTTGCAGATAATATTACTTATATGAGAATGGCAAATGAGGCCGCACTAACGCGAAATCCTCAGGCCGCTTTACCTTATCTTCAAACCAAAATTGATGGTACGGCCAGGGGTGATAATCCTTTATTATATCCAAGCAACAACTGGATCGATCAATTAATTAAAGACTATACCATAAATACCCGTAACAATATTAGCTTACAGGGCGGTGGCGAGAAAGCCCGGTTTTATGTTGCAGGAACATACAATATAGATAATGGGTTACTAAAAGTTGAGGGACTGAACAATTTCAACAATAACGTAAAGTTGAAAAACTATTCTGTTCGCTCCAATGTTGATCTTGATCTGACCAAAACAACCAAAGCAGCAATTCGGGTTTATGGTCAATTTGATGATTATTCAGGTCCGTTACTAGGCCCCAATGGACAAAATGGAGGAGAGCGAATCTTTAACCAGACCATTTGGTCTAACCCAGTTCTTTTTCCGGCAGTTTACCCTTCAGAATTATCTCCTTTTGCTACACATGCCTTATTTGGTAATGCGATTACCCCAAATAACGGACTATATGTAAATCCTTATGCCGAAATGGTAAAAGGATATTCTGAGTACAATGCATCAACCTTACAAACACAAATTGAATTGAAACAAGATTTAAAAGTGTTTACTGAGGGTTTAAATGCACGTTTAATGACTTATGCCAGAAGATATTCTTATTTCGATGTTTCCAGAAGTTATAATCCCTTTTATTATGTAGCCAGCGAACAGCCAAATGGAGGTGTTGGTTTGCAGGTTCTAAATCCAGGCGGACAAGGTTCTATAGGTGCAACAGGTACTGAGTATTTGGGTTATTCGGAAGGTAGAAAGATTTTAAACTCGACTTTTTATGCAGAATTGGCCTTGAATTATGCGAGAACATTTGGAGGCAAACATGCAGTAAGTGGTATGCTTATCACAACCATGCGGAATTACCTTTCGGGCAATGCTGGAAGTTTGCAGTTATCGCTTCCGGCCCGTAACCAAGGCTTATCTGGTAGAGCAACATACGGTTACGACGATAAATATTTAGCCGAATTCAATTTTGGTTACAATGGATCAGAACGTTTTGCAGATAATAACCGTTTTGGTTTTTTTCCATCATTTGGCTTAGGTTATGTATTGTCTAATGAAGAATTTTTCAAGCCATTAACTAAAGTAATCAACAGCATGAAGTTGAGGGCTACTTATGGTTTTGTTGGAAACGATCAGATTGGAAATGACGATGATCGTTTCTTTTATATGTCGGAAGTCAACATGAACAACTTTGATTATGGTGCCACTTTTGGCGAGCAATATGGCTATTATAAAACTGGGATATTGGTGAGCAGATACGCTAATCCATTAATTACCTGGGAGAGATCAGAACAACTTAATCTAGGGGTAGACTTTAGGTTTTTTAATGCGCTGGATATCAATATTGATGTTTACCGAAATACACGTTCCAATATTTTAACTGCACGTACTTATATTCCTACCACAATGGGTTTACAGGCTGCTGTTAGAGCCAATACCAATAAAGCCCAGAATGAAGGGGTAGATTTTGCAGCAGCCTTCAATAAATCTTTTGGTAGCGGATGGTCAGTTCAAATGAGAGGGAATTTTACATATGCCAAAAGTAAAATACTGATTAACGATGAGCCAACGTACCCAGCTAACGAATATTACAGAACAAGCGTAGGCCTGCCTACCACTCAAAGATTTGGATACATCGCAGAACGCTTATTTATTGATGATAATGAAGCTAAAAACTCTCCCCTGCAATTTGATGGAACTCCTGGCTTAAACTATGGAGGTGGCGATATCAAATACCGGGATGTAAATGGCGATGGATTGATTAATGATCAGGATCAGGTGCCTATTGGTCTTCCAACTTCACCCGAAATTATTTACGGTTTTGGAGGCACAATTGGCTATAAAAGCTTCGATTTCAGTTTCTTCTTTCAGGGGTCTGCCCGCTCTTCATTCTTTATCAATTCAGAAAATATTGCCCCATTTGTATTAAACGGAGGTAGTCAGAATGGATTATTGTCAGCTATTTCTGATAGCTATTGGTCAGAAGAAAATAGAAATATTTATGCCATGTGGCCGCGTTTGAGCCCCAACTTCGTGAGAAATAATAGCCGGGAGGGTAACGACCTTAATCAAACCTCAACCTGGTGGATGAGAAGTGGAAATTTTTTAAGGTTGAGAAGTGTTGAGTTCGCTTACAATGCCAATAAAAAAATAACGCAAAGAATCGGATTAACAGCACTCCGTTTATATGTAAGTGCAACTAATTTAGGTTATATCAGCAGCTTTAAAACCTGGGATCCTGAAATGGGTGGTAAAGGCTTAGGATATCCTATTCAGGGCACATATAATTTAGGTGTCAGAGCCTCATTTTAATAAGAAAAACATGGCTTTAAACGATAATAAAATGAAAAATATTACTATAAACAAAATAAAATATAACGTTAGGGATATACTTATCACATTGTGTTTTGTAAGTGCTATATGCACTATGTCAGCATGTAAAAAATATTTAGATATAGTGCCCGATAACGTTGCTACAATAGATAATGCTTTCACTATGAGAACGGAAGCAGAAAAATACCTGTTTACCTGTTACTCCTTTTTGCCCAGAGACGGCGACCCGTTCTATAACGTAGGTTTACTCTCTGGCGATGAACTTTGGGTTCCAACTCAGGAATGGGATTTTGTATCTTATGCCTGGCGCGGTGCAAGGGGCGGGCAAAATGCTGCCAATCCATACATGAACGCATGGAATGGTAATTATCAAGGCGGAGGACCAAACGATAATTATGGTTTATGGAAAGGGATAAGAAATTGTAATATCTTTTTAGAGAATGTAAAAGATGAAAGTAAAGTAAGGGACTTAAGATCCGACGAGCGTGCCCGTTGGATAGCTGAGGTTACTTTCTTAAAAGCGTATTACCATTATTACCTGTTGCGGATGTATGGGCCGATTCCGTTAGTAGATCAGAATATAGATATTAGTGCTCCAGAAGATGATGTACGGATTAAACGTAGACCATTTGACGAATGTGTGGCTTATATTTCTGGTTTGATAGATCAATCTACAACAAATCTGCCACCTATTATTACCGATAGGACAACAGAGTTGGGAAGGATAACCAGACCTATAGCTTTGGCTGTAAAGGCAAAACTATTATTACTTGCGGCAAGCCCATTGTTTAACGGCAATCAGGATTACACCAATTTCAAAGACCGAGATGGTATAAATTTAATTTCAACGACTTATAGTGCTACAAAATGGAAAAGTGCTGCTGATGCGGCTAAGGTAGCTATTGATGCTGCAGAACAAGCAGGTGCCGCATTATATAAGTTCCCGGGATCAACCTTTAAACTTTCCGATACCACGAACCTGCAATTAACATTAAGGAGTTCAATTACAGAACGATGGAATGTCGAACATGTTTGGGCAAACCCAAACACTAGGGCAGATATGCTACAACGGGTAGCTATGCCTAAACTTGCTTCAGGAGGAGCAAGCGGTGATGCAAGAATGCAGTTAGCCGCTCCGCTTAAAATTGCCGAAATGTTTTATTCAAGTAATGGAGTGCCTATTAATGAAGACAAATTTTTAAATTTTTCGAATAAATACAGCTTGAGAACTGCTGTAGATAAAGAACGATTTTATATAAAAGCAGGTTATGAAACTGCGCGGGTAAACTTTGATCGCGAACCACGCTTTTATGCTGCCCTTGGTTTTGATGGTGGCGTTTGGTACAAATATGATAGCCCTTCTAACTCTGATGAAAATACATGGGTTGTTGAAGGGAAGTATACCCAGTTAGCAGGGGCTACACACGTTGGCTTTTACAATGAAACGGGTTATTATATTAAAAAATTGGTAGACTGGAACATGACGAACAGTACCAATGGTGTTTCGTATCGCGATTATCCTTGGCCTCAAATACGACTTGCAGATTTATATCTTATGTATGCAGAAGCCTTAAACGAAAGTCAGGGGCCTGTAAATGATGTTTTCGAATATGTAGATCGGATTCGAAAACGGGCAGGTTTATCGGGTGTGGTAGAATCGTGGAATAGTTTTTCCAATAACCCTAATAAACCAACAACCAAAGATGGTTTGAGAGAAATTATCCATCAGGAAAGAGGAATTGAGCTTGCTTTCGAAGGCAGTCGCTATTGGGATATGAAAAGGTGGAAGAAAGCGGGCGAAGTATTCAATCAAGCTATAACAGGTTGGAGCGTTTTTCAGGCCAATACCTTAGATTATTATAGAGTAAGGACGATTTATACACAAAATTTTGTTGCTCCACGCGATTATTTAGCACCAATTAGAAATTATGATATCACTGTAAATCCCAAACTGGTTCAGAATCCAGGATGGTAATTTATAAATCAAATAGCATTTTCAATATGAACACTATGAAATTAAATTTTGCACTACTATTATCAATGGTGATAGTTTTTGTAGCAGGTTGTAAGGTTGATGAACTGGAACCTCTCGAAAAAAATACAGATGTACCAGGTGCCATTTCCAATGTAAAATGGGTTGCTGGGCCAGGTAATGCAACTTTAACGTATGCAGTACCCAACAATAATAATCTACTTTATGTAAAAGCTGTTTATACCCTGGCCTCAGGGCGCATAATGGAAGTAAAGGCTTCCTATTATGGAAATACCTTAAAAGTGGAAGGTTTTGGAGATACAGAAGAACATGAAGTAAAACTTTATGCAGTTACAAGAAGCGAAATAGAGTCAGCTCCAGTAAGTGTAAAGGTGAAACCCCTTGAAAATCCGATTTGGGGAGTATTTAGAAGTATTAAAGCGCAGGCCGATTTTGGAGGATTAAGATTTACAGCAAAAAACATAGCTAAAGCAGATTTGGCGATAGAAATCTTAACAGAAGATAGTAAAGGCAAACTCGTACCCACTTCTAAAAATATTTACACCTCAATTGTAGATATAGACCAGGCGATAAGAGGATATGATCCTATTGAACGCAAGTTTGCCATTACCATTAGAGATAGGTGGTTAAACTATAGTGATACCTTATATACTTCATTAACACCACTTTATGAAGCGGTTATTCCGAAATCAGGTTATAAGTCCGTTACATTGCCAAGCGATGTAGCCTTGAACACCTCCACTTCAATTGCTGGTATGTGGGATGGAGATACAAATGGCTGGCCAAGGGTATTAATGACGAGTTCTGGAGTTTTAACTCCTCAATGGGTTACTTTTGATATTGGCAAATTATCTTCTTTAAGCCGTATTGTGATGTGGGATTATCCTGAGTATTTAAATGGTCGGACCTATTATTATGGTGGTAATTTGCTAGACTTTGAGGTATGGGGAACAGATAACCCACCATCAGATGGTAGTTTTACAAACTGGACTAAGCTAGGTACCTTCAAATCTATAAAACCATCAGGTAGTGCCTATGGGGTAAATACCGCAGAAGATAATACTATTGGCGCTGCGGGTTTAAACTACACTTTCGATCCGGGTATCCCTAAAGTACGATATATCCGTATCAAGAGTTTAAAAAATTGGCAGGGAACAACATTTATGGCCATCGGAGAAATTCAGCTTTATGGTGATCCTAGGTAATATGATAACGCTAAATAAAATTAAGATGAAAAGAATTTCTAAAAAAAATAACATTCGGCTATGTCAATTGGGAGTAGCCCTTTTATTAATTACAGCAATAGCTGCTTGTACTAAAAAAGACGATTACAAAAAGTTTATTGAAGGTGGAGAAATCTCATATACAGGTAAATTAGATTCTGTCAAAATCAATTCTGGTAAGTATCGTGTATTAATGAACGGTCTGTTTATTGCAGATCCGAAAGTTAAAAAATGTGTAGTGTATTGGAACAACAAGGCAGATTCGGTAATTATTCCGGTTACCCGAACACCAAATGTTGATACCCTTAAATTCTTCATTAACAACATGAAAGAAGGAGTGCAAAATTTTATCATCTATACTTATGATGGTGCTGGTAATAAATCTATTCCGGTATATAAAACGGGTAGGGTATATGGAGATCGATATCAGGTTACCCTGTCGAATAGAGCAATAAATTCAGTATTTACAAATGAAAATGGGGTAACAACACTTGAATTGGGAGGAATGGACAGGGTAAGTGGGGTGTTCGCTACAGAAGTGATTTATACAGATAATGCAAATGTAGACAAAACGGTAAGGATACCAATCAATACAAACAACTTTACCCTAGCAAATTTTAAAGAAAAAGGAACGATTAAATATCGCACCCTATTCTTGCCTGATACTTTAAGTGTTGATACATTTTATACCGATTATACAAGTTTATATGTTCCAAAGTTTATTAAAGTAGATGTAACCTCAACCTATTTAAAAAATGTTGGTCCTAACGTAAACTTTTCGTCTATTAATAGTGGCAATAGATGGGGTATTTTAAGCGATTGGATTACAAGTGCGTCCGTAAAAAATGCAAGTGGTTTCGGTGGGTATGAGAAAAAAAGTAATGTCGGTTACATATCACTCGAAGCAGGTTGGGGATTGCCTAATGTTACCGATGGTAAAATATATCAAACGGTTAATCTTCCGGTAGGTAATTATCGTTTTGAAATCGTAATGACTGATTTTAATGCAGGCGGATCTAGATACCTTACCGTTGCAGAGGGGACTAGCATACCGAATGTAGCAAATATCACAAGTTCAAGTATTGCCTTTTCTAATCTGGAAAGTAAGACACTTAATTTTGAATTGCTTCAGTCAAAGCAGGTTTCTCTAGGTTTTGCTGCATCGTTAACGGGTACAAGCAGTACCGGACAATATGCAAAGATAGCATCAGTTAAACTCTATAAAATCAATTATTTGTAATAAGTGTTATAACGCATTAGCAATCTGAAGAAATAAAACGTAAAGATTGCTAATGCTGATTTCTACTAAGCATAACCATTTTTTTTTACTGTTATATCGTTAAATTAGTCGATCAAAGAAATCATCTACGCAAAAATATATTTCAGATTAGTTTTGTTTTATTTCTTGCCATTTTCATCCAATCCTGCACCGTAAACAAGGATCAGAAATTTTCAAATGCTTATCTTAAGGGAGGTATGAATTGTGGAGCGTTAAACAGTACAAAATTTCCCAGTAGGATGGAAGTCGACTGCGAGTGCATCAGGAATATATTTCGACCTTACAGATTTTGAAACCTGTAAGGTCTTGGGGAAATAAAAAAGGGCTATGAAAATTAAATCGTGGCCCCTTTTTCTTATATTTTAAGAACTAGTTCTGAACTTTTATTTCAGTTCTTCTGTTCAGCATTCTTCCTTCTTCGCTGTTATTGCTACTAATCGGCTCTTTCTCGCCATGACCAACAACAGTGAAATTATTTCCATTTAAACCGGCGTTTATAAAGTATGATTTTACGGCATTTGCACGGTCTACAGAAAGTTGCATGTTGTGCTCAGGCGTACCTTCCGCAGATGAATGGCCATTTAGAATAAATTTTGTATCTGGCGATTTTTTCATTTCTGCTACTGCTTTATCCAGAATTGAGAATGATGATGTTTTAAGTACAAATGAATTAAACTCAAATTGGATGTTATCTAAGTTAAAGTTAGGTTTTTCAACCGGAGCAGGTGCTTCTTCTTTCTCTGGTGCAGGCGTTGATTTTTTCTCTTCTACTGGTGGTGCAGGCTTTTCAACAGGTGCCGGAGCAGGCTTTGCTGCCAGTTTTTTTGTTTTACAAGAGTACATGGTTAGCGTAAACAAAGCTAGGAGCGTAGTAAATAAAAGGTTTTTGGTAATGTTCATGTTTTAAGATTAATTTAAGTTTATTGCGTGTTTGTTGACCAAACATACTAATAAATGATTACAGCTATAACGATGTTTTTTTTAAGAACTTACATTTAATGTATTAATCCTGTTAATAACTTCAGTTTTACGCAAACATATTCACATCAATTTTCCTTTATGTATTATAACATTTTACTATGGACCGTTTTGAAAACAAAATCGCTTTAATTACCGGAAGCAGTCAGGGAATTGGCGCTGCATGTGCCTTAAGATTGGCCAAAGATGGCTGTGATATTATTTTAAATGGGCATAAATTTGATGAGCGGGGCGAAAAACTTATCAAAGAAATACAGGCCATGGGTAGAAAGGCAACTTTTTTGGAAGCCGATTTAAGTAAAGCCAATGCAGCCATTAAAATGATTACCAATGCAGTTGCAGTATTTGGCCATTTAGATATCCTGGTCAACAATGCGGGGGTAGAAAAAAAAGCCAGCTTTTGGGAAGTTACGGAAGAAGATTACGACCTGATCATGAATACAAATTTAAAAGGTGTTTTTTTTAGCATCCAGTCGTTCGTAAATTATTGTAGAAAAAGCAAAGTGGCTGGAACCATAATCAACATGAGTTCTGTACACGAAGAAATCGCATTTCCACATTTTGCTGCCTACTGCACGAGTAAAGGAGGTTTAAAGATGTTAACCCGAAATCTTGCTTCAGAATTAGCCCAATTTAATATCAGAATTAATAACGTAGCTCCCGGAGCTGTTTCAACACCGATCAATCAGGATTTATTGAACAATAAAGAACAGCTGGATAAGCTACTTCAGAATATCCCGTTAAAACGAATGGGTAAGGTAGAAGATGTGGCTGCGGTAGTGGCATTTCTTGCTTCTGATGATGCCGCTTATGTAACCGGATCAACTTATTATGTAGATGGAGGATTAACTTATCATTATGAAGAACAATAGGCTAACCCATGTTATAAATTAATTTAAGTCTTTAAATTTGGCATTAAGTTTAAGAAAGCCTGCGAATTGGCATTGTATTTTTTCTTATCTAATTTAAAATAGAATGCACCTTTTTTAGAACCTGTTCTGTCCTTTTCGGCCAGCTTAATTAATAATCCTGTAGAGGTAATTTTACGGCTAAAATTTCTGGTATCGATTTTAGTGTCGTTTACCTCCTCAAAAAGAATATGCAGTTGTGGAATCGTAAATTTTTTAGGCAGCATTTCGAATAATATTGGATGAAGTGCAGCTTTATACCTTAATTTTTTTCGGGCATCAGCAACCATTTGGTTATGATCGAAAATAAGTTTTGGCCGGTCGTTAATCAAAAACCATTCTGCCTCATAATCGTCGCTTAACTGTGCCTCATATTTGTGAATATCAATGAGGGCAAAATAGCCAACAGAAAGCGTTCTTTCGATGGGGTCGCGGCCTGGCTCTCCATAAATCTGCATCTGCTCCAGGTAAACGCCTTCTAAACCTGTCATTTTTTTGAGTACCCTATTTGCTGCATCATCCGGACTTTCATCGGCGCCTACAAAACCTCCCATTAAACTCCATTTATTTATTTCGGGTTCTAAACCCCGCTTAACCAATAGAATTTTAAGGTGTTCGCCGTCAAATCCAAACACGATGCAATCAACAGCAACAAGATAATGTGGCTGCCTCGAATATTCAATCATTTTTTATCAAGGTTTTAAAGGGCTTAATATGTTCAAATTTTCACGAAAATAAAAATTATTATTAATTGTCTTTTTGACAATTAATAATAATTTTATAATTTGGCAGACTAGATAGGAGAGCCATGTGGCTTTCTTTTTTCTAACCAGTTGAAAAATATAAAATGAACCAAACATTCGAACTTGACAGTAATCCACATACCCGGCTTAACATATTAACCGGCGAGTGGGTGTTAGTATCACCACACCGCACCAAGAGACCATGGCAAGGTAAGGTTGAAGATATCACACCAGATAACCGCCCCGAATATGATCCTAAATGTTATTTATGCCCGGGAAACGGTAGGGCAGATGGCGAAAGCAATCCACAATATACGGAGAGCTTTGTTTTTAATAATGATTTTGCTGCGTTGCTTGAAGACACGCCTGCCGGTGATATGAACGAAGATGATTTATTGGTAGCTAATAATCAGAGAGGGCTTTGCAGGGTAATCAGTTTTAGTCCGAAACACAACCTCACACTTCCTGAAATGGGTGTCGAAGCCATAACTGCTGTGGTAAATGTTTGGCAGAACGAATTTAATAGCCTTGCAGAAAATGATTGGATCAAATATATTCAGATTTTCGAAAACAAAGGTGAAATAATGGGCTGTAGCAACCCACATCCGCATGGACAGATCTGGTCTCAGGGTGATATCCCATTGGAAATTGCCAAAGAAACCGAACGCCAGAAAACTTACTATGCCATTCATAGGAGAAGTTTACTTGCCGATTATTTAAAACTGGAGCAAAAGAAAAACGAACGTATTATATTTGAAAATGATCATTTTGCAGTATTGGTGCCTTTTTGGGCAGTTTGGCCATACGAAACCATGGTCATCAGCAAAAGACATGTCAATAGTATTAAACTTTTTACTGCTGCAGAAAAGAAATCACTGGCTGAAGCTATTAAAATCCTCACCACTAAATACGATAACCTGTTTGAAACATCTTTCCCTTACTCGGCAGGTATGCACCAGGCTCCGGTGAACAATGGTGATTACCCAGAATGGCATTGGCATATGCATTTTTATCCACCATTGTTACGCTCGGCATCAGTTAAAAAATTTATGGTCGGTTATGAGATGCTTGCCAACCCTCAGCGAGATATTACCCCTGAGTTTGCGGCAAACAGGCTGAAAGAAATGTCTGCTATTCACTATAAAACCAGCAGGGCTGAAGATTAAAATTATTGACAATGAATGCACAACATTTAAAAAATACATTTAACAAGCTTTTCAATGCTGAACCCATTTTAGTGCGTTCGCCCGGAAGGATCAATATTATTGGCGAGCATACCGATTACAATGGCGGTTTTGTAATGCCTGCTGCTATAGATAAAGCCATTTATGTAGCCATATCAAAAAGAGAAGATGATGAAATACATTTATTTTCAGAGAGTTATCAGCAATTTGATATTTCATCAATCAAAAGCCTGAAAAAATCAGAAAATAGTTGGGCCAATTACATTTTAGGTGTTGCCGATCAGTTAAAAGAAAGAGGTTACCAATTAGGAGGTTTTAACTTTTATATCGATGGTGATGTGCCTTTGGGCGCAGGTTTATCCTCTTCGGCTGCTGTAGAATGTGCTACGGGCTTTGCGCTCGATCAGCTTTTTTCGCTTGATGTTCCAAAAATAGATATTGCTTTAATTGCTCAAAAGGCTGAACAGACTTTTGCCGGTGTTAACTGCGGTATTATGGATCAGTTTGCCTCTGTATTTGGTAAAAAAGATCAGGCCATCATGCTTGATTGCAGATCGATGAAACACGTTTATATCCCATTAAAATTAGATGGTTACAAACTTTTGCTTTTAAATACAAATGTAAAACATGCCCTTGCTGATTCGGCTTACAACAAAAGAAGAGCCCAATGTGAGCAAGGTGTAGCCTGGGTAAAAGAACATTACCCCAATATAAATACATTACGTGATGTAGATCTTAGTATGTTAGAAGCACATGTTAAGCCAAAAGATGAAGAGGTATTTACAAAATGCAGCTTTGTAGTGAAAGAAATAGGGCGTTTACTAACAGCGGCAGAGCAACTTGAAAACGGTAACCTGCAGGGTTTAGGAAACCTGATGTTCGAAACGCACGAAGGTTTAAGCAAAGATTATGAAGTAAGTTGTAAGGAATTGGATTTTTTGGTTGAAGCTGTTAAACCACTGGATTACGTATTGGGTGCCAGGATGATGGGCGGTGGTTTTGGTGGTTGTACCATCAATATTGTTAAGGAAGAAAAAATTGCGGATTTAATAGAGGAACTGTCTTCTAAATATTTATTGCAATTCGGCCTCAAGCTGGATGCTTATACTGTTCAAACCGATAACGGAACCAGTTTATTTAATTAAATTTAAACAACCCAAGGTATTTTAACCAAAATAAATCAATGAAAAACAACTTACTAGATACGAAGGATTACATTGTATTTGCAATTTACTTCGTTATTGTAGCCGCTTACGGGCTCTACATTTACAACAAGAAAAAATCCGAATCTACGGGTTCTAAAGATTATTTTCTTGCGGAAGGTTCTTTAACCTGGTGGGCAATCGGTGCATCTTTAATCGCATCAAACATCTCTGCTGAGCAGTTTATCGGTATGAGCGGTTCAGGCTTTAAAATGGGATTGGCTATTGCAACCTACGAATGGATGGGCGCACTTACCTTGGTAGTGGTAGCCGTATTTTTCATTCCGGTTTATTTGAAAAACAAAATTGCTACCATGCCGCAGTTTCTGCACCAGCGCTATAATGGTACTGTAGCCATGATTATGGCCGTTTTCTGGTTATTGCTTTATGTTGTGGTAAACTTAACTTCTATTCTTTACTTAGGTGCTTTAGCGGTAAGCAGTATTTCTGGTTTCGATTTAAGGTTTTGTATGTATGCCATTGCAATTTTTGCCATTCTCATCACCTTGGGTGGGATGAAAGTAATTGGGTATACCGACGTAATCCAGGTGTTTTTCTTGATTTTAGGTGGCTTGGCTACCACTTATCTGGCTTTAAACCTGGTTTCTACACATTATGGTACAAGCGGTATTTTTGAGGGCTATAGCTTAATGACTTCTAAAGCATCGGAGCATTTCCATATGATCTTAAAACCTGATAACGAAAATTATATCGATTTGCCAGGCTTAAGCGTATTGATTGGCGGTATGTGGATCGTGAACCTAAACTATTGGGGCTGTAACCAGTACATTACACAACGTGCTTTAGGTGCTAATCTGGAAACTGCACGGGGAGGTATCCTTTTTGCAGCTTTCTTAAAGTTGTTAATGCCTATCATTGTGGTATTGCCTGGTATTGCCGCTTATGTGTTGTATAAAGATGGTGCTTTCCAAGCCGAAATGCTGCAGGATGGATCTGTAAATCCAGATCGTGCTTACCCGGTATTGTTAAACTTGCTTCCTGCAGGATTAAAAGGGCTTTCCTTTGCTGCCTTAACCGCTGCGGTTGTGGCATCACTGGCGGGTAAAGCAAATAGTATTGCCACCATTTTTACGTTAGATATTTATAAAAAAGTATTAAAAACCGATGCTACAGAGAAAAATTTAGTTACAACAGGTAAGATTTCTATTGTTGTAGCAATGATTCTTGGCGTGTTGATTGCTCCACACTTGGGAATCGATAAAAAAGGCGGCTTTCAATACATTCAGGAATATACCGGTTTTGTTTCTCCGGGTATTTTTGCCATGTTCATTTTAGGTTTCTTCTGGAAAAGAACAACTTCTGGTGCAGCACTATTTGCTACCATTGGAGGTTTTGGTTTGTCAATTTTACTTAAATTTTTGCCTACACTAACCGATCTTTCATGGTTGTCGGGTATGGGCTTCTCTGTTAAAAATGCAGCCGGAGTTTACGAAATTCCATTTTTGGATCGGATGGGCTTTGTATTTGTATTCTGTATGTTAGGTATGGTGATCATCAGTTTAGCGAGCAACAAAGTTAAGGCAGAAGCTAAAGGATTGGCTATTGATGCTAAAATGTTTAAAACCACTACCAGTTTTGCAGTAGGCGCTTTAATCATCATCGGCTTATTGGTTGCGCTGTACAGTGTGTATTGGTAAACAATTTAGATCAACAATTATTTACTTTGACAATCTTTTGGGCGTAATGCCTGATGATTGTCAAAGTTTTAACTGCATCATTACCTAATGATTAAAGAAATAAGTCGATTAATTACTTTGACAATCTTTGTGCGTGATGCCTGTAAGATTGTCAAAGTTTTAACTGCATTATTCCACAATGATTAAAGAAATAAGTCCGATTAATTACTTTGACAATCTTTGTGCGTGATGCCTGTAAGATTGTCAAAGTTTTAACTGCATTATTCCATAATGATTAAAGAAATAAGTCCGATTAATTACTTTGACAATCTTTGTGCGTGATGCCTGTAAGATTGTCAAAGTTTTAACTGCATTATTCTATAATGATTAAAGAAATAAGTCCGATTAATTACTTTGACAATCTTTGTGCGTGATGCCTGTAAGATTGTCAAAGTTTTAACTGCATCATTACCTAATGATTAAAGAAATAAGTCGATTAATTACCTTGACAATCTTTGTGCGTGATGCCTTTAAGATTGTCAAAGTTTTAACTGCATTATTCTATAATGATTAAAGAAATAAGTCCGATTAATTACTTTGACAATCTTTGTGCGTGATGCCTGTAAGATTGTCAAAGTTTTAACTGCATCATTACCTAATGATTAAAGAAATAAGTCCGAAAGTCAGGGATCGGGATGTCCGAAATTTAAGGTAAAAACGACTCTGTTTTCTCTGTGATTTCTTCTTTGTGAACTCGGTGGTTAAAAAACAAAATTATCCTTCATCCTCAGTGGCCAATTTCTTCACCAGCCATGGTAAAGTAAGACCCTGCCCGATAAGGGTGAAAAGTACCACCATTACCGAAATAAATATAACGGCATTTCGCTGTGGAAACGCACTTCCGTCCGATAAAGTAGCTGGTAACCCAATTGCAATGGCCAGCGAAACAATGCCTCTCATTCCCGACCAGCTGATAATTAAACTGTTCTTGAAATCCAGCAATGCTTCCTCTGTAATGCGGTGTTTTCTTTTCTGAAAAGCTTTTTGAAGATTAAATTTTTGTAAGAAAACACGCGCCATTCTAAGTAATAAAGCGACAACGGTAATCACTAGCGAATAACCTATGTAAGGTAGGATATCAGCGCTGCTAATATTTTTATATACATAAGGAAACTGTAAACCAATTAATATAAAAATTAGCCCATTCAATAAAAAAATAATAATGTCCCAGATGTTTTTCGATTGATTTTTAAGCTGCTCTGGAAATACCTGCTTGCTAAACCTGGAGATCCCCAATCCTAAAACAACAACTGCAATAACGCCCGAAACATGTATTTGTTCAGCAATTAAATAGGTAACAAAGGGCATTAATAACATAAAGCTAATGGTTGCCAGGCGATTGTTATGAATCCGCTTCATAATAAACGCTAAAATTTTCGACATCACCATGCCAATTAAGAATCCACCAGCCATCAATAAGACAAATTCAAGGGATGCTTTCCAAAATACAAAGGCTGTTCCTGTTACTGCGGCTACTGCAAAACGATACGCTACCAGCGCAGAAGCATCATTAACTAAACTCTCACCCTCCAGAATGGTGTTGGTTTTATGAGATAAACCCAGTCCCTTGGTAATACTCATGGCGGCAACCGCATCGGTGGCTGAAAGAATTGCGCCTAATACGAAAGATACCGGCCAACTCATCCCCGGAATCATATAATGGGCAACAACAGCAATGCCGATAGCGGTGATAAAAACCAGCGTAATAGCTAGAGTAAATATGGTTTTGATATTGGTTTTAAATCCATTAAATGAGATATTAAAAGCGGCATCATAAAGCAATGGCGGTAGAAATATCAAAAAAATAATTTCGGGATTAATATCAATTGGCGGTAAGGAAGGTATAAAACCTACTGCAATTCCAGCTATAATCAGTAAAATAGGATAGGGGATTTTAATTCGGTCTGCAATAGCAGAAAGCCCAATCATTACAGCTAGAATAAATATTACAACGGCATAATTTTCCATACGTCTAAATTCGTTTTTTAATCAACACGTAATGCAAATTATACGTTTACC
Source organism: Pedobacter sp. MR2016-19 (assembly GCF_014947265.1). Lineage (NCBI taxonomy): Bacteria > Pseudomonadati > Bacteroidota > Sphingobacteriia > Sphingobacteriales > Sphingobacteriaceae > Pedobacter > Pedobacter sp. MR2016-19. The sequence goes on along the minus strand of NZ_JADCNK010000029.1, from coordinate 22,327 downwards.
ATCGGATTACGAAGTTTATGTAAAATTAGCTAGGTGGCAGAGGTCTTTCGCATAATGAGTTGAGGGTATCGTCATCCGGTAGCTATTGGATACGAAGCTGATCTTACATTGGATAAATCAAGCTTTATAGCAGGAAGAAAAAAAAGCAAGAAAGATTAACGTTTATTCTTGAGCCTTTCAGTAAAGGCCAATTTGATGCACTAGCGTTGTAACCTGGGCCTTTTACTTTTAAAAGCTGGGTTGGGTTTTGGTTTTACTGCTTTAGCGCCACCTTCCTCTTCAGATATTTTAACTGTAATGACATTACCTTTAAATGTCTCGCCATTTAAAGTTGATACGATGTTTTTGGCGTCGGGAAGACTATAAATTTCCAGAAAAGCGTAACCTTTACATTTACCCGTTGCCCTGTCGCGAACAATTTTAATTGTTTCTACCCTACCATGAAGGCTAACCAATATTGCCAAATCCATCTCTTGGATATTGTCAGGAAGGCCGCCTATGAAAATCTTAATCATTAATTCTTTTATTTGAGAGAACATTTGAGCTATAAATATTAAAATCCAGCGCTGTTCCTTAAGACCTGCAAAATAAGTAAAATGATGTTCTTACCCAAAATAATTTGTAGGAATTTTGTCTCATTAACCATAAATTTTGTTTGTAGCAGACCTGTATATTGATGTTGATCGGTAGAAAACGTACATTAGCTTTCTAATCATCCAAAAATAGGTTAAAATATGAGCGCGCGCAGGTTAAGATCTATACTTCTCATTACACTATTACTTTGCATATCTCCCTTTATACAAGCTAAAATTTTATTGCCCTCAGTTTTTAGCAATAACATGGTTTTACAGCAGAAAACAAATGCTTCAATCTGGGGCAAAGCATATGCAGATAAAGCAGTCAAAGTAACGGTTTCATGGAATAAAATTAATTATGGAGCTATTGCCGATGCCAATGGTAATTGGAAAATTAAAGTGGCAACGCCAGGCTACGGTGGGCCGTACACCATCACCATATCAGATGGAGAGTTGCTGGTACTCAGTAACGTATTAATAGGTGATGTGTGGATCTGTTCCGGGCAGTCGAACATGGAAATGCCGTTGGCAGGCTGGGGAAAAATCCTCAATAATGAAAAGGAAATTGCCGAAGCTAAATATCCCAATATCCGTTTATTGCAGACGGAGCATGTCACCAGTAATTTTCCACTTAATGATGCTAAAGTGGCCAATGGCGGTTGGCAGGAATGCAGTCCAAAATATATTGCAGAGTTTTCTTCTACCGCATATTTCTTCGCCCGAGAAGTATATGAAAAAACTAAAATCCCAATTGGTCTGATTCATACTTCCTGGGGTGGTACAATTGCCGAAGCCTGGACGAGTGCCGAATCGTTAAAAAAGATGGCAGATTTTTCTGCTGCAGTTGATAAGATTCAGAAATCTGCTAAAAATCCATCTCCAATTTCTTATGATGAAAAGCTGAAAAATTGGGTTAAAATCACCACAGATAAAGATTCAGGTAATCAAGACGGGCAGATGAAATGGGCTTTAGAAGACAGTGGCAATTGGAAAAATATGACTTTGCCGACCTTATGGGAGGATGCAGTACTTAAAGACTTCGATGGTGTGGTTTGGTTTACAAAACAGGTTACCATTCCAGAAAACTGGAAAACGAACCGCGTAAAGCTTAATTTGGGAACTATTGATGATAACGATATTACTTTTATAAATGGTGTAAAAGTGGGCGAAACAGCAGGATATAATGTTGGAAGAACATATACAATACCTGCTAATTTGCTCAAAGTAGGTGATAATACGATCACTGTCAGGGTTTTTGATAGTGGAGGAGGGGGCGGCTTATACGGTGACGCTAAAGATTTAAATTTAACAAATGGTGCTGCCGGGAAAATTTCATTGACTGGTGAATGGAAATATAAAATAGGTTTGGATTTTAAAAATATTGAGCCCAAGCCCTACGAAGAAAACGGTGCTAACCGCCCAACAGTTTTATACAATGCTATGATTCATCCTTACCGTCAATTCTCCATCAAAGGGGCTATTTGGTATCAGGGTGAAGCTAATGCCGACAGAGCTTATCAATACCGCGAGTTATTTCCAACAATGATCAAAGATTGGCGTCAGAAATGGGGGCAGGGCGATTTTCCATTTTATTTTGTTCAGTTGGCCAATTTTATGCAAGTTGATAATTTGCCGGCACAATCTGCCTGGGCAGAACTTAGGGAGGCACAGCAAAAAACACTCGCTTTGCCAAATACGGGCATGGCCACAATTATTGATATTGGTGATGCAAAAGATATCCACCCTAAAAATAAACAAGAGGTAGGTAGAAGACTGGCATTAATTGCCCTTGCCAAAACATATGGCCAAAAAATAAACTATTCCGGCCCAGTTTATCAATCAAATAAAATTGAAGGAAAACAGATTGTTTTAACCTTTAGCAATACAGAAAATGGATTAAAAGCCGCAGATGGCGCAGCACTTACAGGTTTTGCCATCGCCGGAGCAGATAAGAAATTTCACTGGGCCAAAGCAAATATCAAGGGTAAGCAGATTATCGTAAGTAGCGATCAGGTAACAAACCCTGTTGCCGTTCGTTATGCATGGGGAAATAATCCTGTTTGTAACCTCGTTAGTAACGATGGCTTACCAGCGTCGCCATTTAGAACAGATACCTGGCCAGGCATTACCTTTGCAAAGAAATAAACAGTTGTAAAGCATTTTCATTTAAAAAAAGGTTGAAATTTTTCTTAAAGCATGTTTAATGCTTTTCGGTCAGAGCAGTCCTTCTTTCTGTTAATATCTTTTTATGAAGTGAGTGCTCAATGTCATTAAGTTAGGGGGAAAAATCGCAAAAAGATCTCATCCTGAGGGATGATTTATTATTAAAAATCAATATGAATGACAGATTTTTAGCGGATTTTAGACTGCGAGGAATCGTCATTCCCAACTTGATTGGGAACCACGGAGTGCTCATGAATGCCTCTGAATAAAAGGAAAACTGATGAATAATCGTAATGCAAGCGCTTTAAGATTCCCGCCTGCGCGAGAATGACGGCCGTACTGATAAATTCTGTCAATGGTAGTATAATCTAAGGGCATTTATTTGCGATTTACCAATCTCAAGAAGTCTCCGACTACGCTCAGATTGACGATCGTGGTGCTGAACTTATAATATCAAGGTAAGTTTCAGGCTGTTGCCTATGCTACAAAAGTCTAACTACTACATAATTTATTTAACAGTTATACTATTCGAATATACGCTTACTAAATCGTTTTAATATTTGATGTATATTTATTAGTTTTATAAAACATTTCTAACCAATATGTCTTTTATGAAAAGAATATATATCTTAATCCATTTTCTTGTTTCTATATCGATTTCTGCATTATATGCCCAAAATTTAACTGAATTTAATAAAGCGCCGTTAAAACAACAGGTTTATGTGCAATTACCAATAGGCAGTATTAAAGCAAAGGGATGGTTGTTAAAACAGTTGGAACAACAAAGAGATGGTGCAACAGGAATGGCTGAAGAGTTGTATCCTGAAAAAGATAATCTTGGAAAAAATTCCGATTGGCTGGGAGGCGATGGAAATGGATGGGAACGAGTACCCTATTATGTTAAGGGGGTAGTTGCATTGGCTTATACTTTAGATGATCCTATGCTAAAAGCGAAAGCGCAGAAGTATATCGATTGGACCTTAAACAATCAACAAGCCAATGGATTATTTGGTCCACCGAAAATGAAAGATTGGTGGCCGCGAATGCCAATGATGTATGCTTTACAAAGCTATTATGAAGCTACAAATGATAAAAGGGTTATTCCATTTCTCTCCAAATATTTTAAATATGAACTTGCGAATCTCGATGCGGATCCGTTAAAAGAATGGGGCAAAGCAAGGGCAGGTGATAACATGGAAATTGCCATTTGGCTTTACAATAAAACCGGTGATCAGGATTTATTAAAACTTGTAGAAAAGTTAAAACAACAGGCATATCCCTGGATTGATATTTATAGTAATAACGAATTTTACTTTTTCGGTGACGATTTTCAGCCAAAACACATGGTTAATGTGGCTCAGGCGTTAAAATTTCCTATAGTTTATGCGCAACTTCAAGATCTTCCATCAAATCTTGAATCATTCTCTAAAGGTATCACACATATTATGCACGATCACGGTCAGCCCGAAGGGTTAGGTTCCGGAACTGAATTCCTTGCAGGTACAAGCAGTACAGAAGGCGTAGAAACCTGTACAGTGGTAGAATGGATGCAGAGTTTAGAAACTGCGGCAAAGGTTATTCACGATGCAAAAATTGGCGATCAGTTGGAAAAAGTGGCTTTTAATGCTTTGCCTGCACAGTTTAGCCGGGATTTTAAAAACCACTCCTATTACACACTACCCAATCAGGTACAGAGTATTCATGGCGAGCATGGTTTTAATCAAGATTATATTACAGGTATTGTTTCCAGTCCATATTCAGGTTATGGCTGCTGCCGATATAATATGCACATGGGCTGGCCTTATTTTGTAAAAAGTAGCGTGGTATCTACTCCAGAGAAAGGTTTAGCGGTAATTACCTATGGCCCTATGGAAATAGAAACCGTAGTAGCAGAAAATAAAAAAATAAAAATTACCGAAGAAACCAATTACCCCTTCGAAGAACAAATCAGGTTAAAAGTAGAACTTGCCGCCAGTATATCATTTCCATTAATTTTAAGAATCCCAGCCTGGAGTGTAAAACCAGGCATCAGGTTAAATGGAGCTGCATTAAAAGGCGTAAAAGCTGGAGAAATGTTTACCATAGCCAGAGAATGGAAAAATCAAGATCAATTAGAATTGAATTTTCCAATGGAAATCACTACCAGGGCACAGGTAAACAATTCTGTAAGTGTAGAACACGGACCTATTGTTTATGCATTAGAGATTAAGGCGGTAAACAAGGTAACCAAAACACATCCTGTTGCTGGCTTTGCAGATTACGAAATCCATCCGGAATCAGCATGGAATTATGGTTTGATGATGGATGAAAATGGTTTAAGTAAGGCTAGTGTATTAAAATCAGAAATGCCAAATAACCCTTTTATTGCGGCAAATACACCGGTTAAAATAAAGGTTCGGGCAAAAAAGATTCCGTCATGGGGTTTAGGCTACAATAAAATGTCTGCTTTTGATGTGCCTTTTAGTCCAATCGCATCAGCTGAAAAACAGGAAGAAGTTATCCTGGTACCTTACGGATCTGAAAATATCCGCCTAAGCTGTTTCCCTGTAATCGGTGAGCCAAAAAAAATAAATAAAACTTTGGTCGAAAACTTTGATCGAGGAATGGCTAGCAATTGGGTTTTTTATGGCGGGGGCTGGTTTTGGAAAGATGGACAGATAAACGCTGCATCAAATGCAGGCTCTGGTGGCTATGGCATACATGGATTTAAATATGTGGCCAATGGCACAGACTTTAAAGATTTTGTTTATCAGGCAGATGTTAAAATCAATACCACTGGTGATGCTGGTTTAATGTTCAGGGTTTCTAATCCTGCTATTGGTGCCGATGCTTACCAAGGCTATTATGTTGGCTTAGATCAACTTAATGGAACTGTAATATTTGGAAAAGCCAACGGACAAAAATGGACGGTAATACGTTCAGGAAAATATTCTGTTGAAATGAACAAAATGTACACCTTAAAAATAGTAGCGAAGGCAGATAAATTTGATGTCTTTATAAACGGATCAGTTCAGCCTGTGCTTTCGGCAACAGATAATCAATACCAATCGGGGAGTATAGGATTAAGAACATATAACGCTTTGGCAAGCTTCGATTCGGTAAAAATTAACACCTTTTAACATCAGCTACGGGCGATGTAAAACTTACGGCAAGGAATTTGCTAATGCAGTGGTAACAAATAAAGTAATATTATGAAATTATACAAATCAATTCCCATAATGCTCTTTACCCTTGCACTTGCTGCAGGTTGTGTAAGCAATAAAAAGTATGCAGAACTTCAGGACACCTATGCCAAGTTAAGAGATAGGAATCAGGAACTCAGTAATAAATACCAGGATAGCCAGCGTGAACTTAGCGGAAGTACCAGTAGGGTTAAAAGTTTAGAAGAGCAGATCGCATCAGAAAAAGCCAATGTAACGGCACTGCAAGATGCTTTAAACAAATGTTTAAATTCGAGTAACCAGGGAAATGTTAACATTTCAAAATTGGTTGATGAGATTAACAGTTCAAACAAATACATCAAACAATTAGTGAATGCTAAAAACAAAAGTGATTCACTTAATATGGTGTTAACTAATAACTTAACAAGGTCATTAAGTCGTGAAGAGTTGGGTGATGTTGATGTTCAGGTGCTTAAAGGTGTAGTTTACATTTCTTTAGCTGATAACATGTTATATAAATCTGGTAGCTATGAAGTTTCTGATAAAGCTGGCGAAACTTTAAGCAAAATTGCCAAAATTATTAAAGATTACGATACCTATGATGTACTGATAGAAGGTAACACCGATAATGTGCCAATTGTTCAAACAAACATCCGTAACAACTGGGATTTAAGTGCCTTACGTGCTTCATCAGTAGTGCAGGTATTACAAACCAAGTATGCTGTCGACCCTAAGCGTTTAACCGCTGGTGGACGTGGAGAGTTTAATCCAATTGCTGATAATAATACTCCAGGTGGAAAAGCAAAAAACAGGCGTACACAGATTATCATAACACCTAAACTAGATCAGTTTATGGATCTGATCGGAAAAGCGCCTGAGCAATCTCAAAAATAAAAGGTTATTATGATTAAGCATAAGAAGGGTTGGAGTTAATTTTCCAACCCTTTTTATTTGCAATGCTTTTCTTTTGATATTTAAATGAAATATATCCTGATAACCAGACTTCTATGACTGTTCTAATCATTAATAAAGGTATATTTGCTTATATCAGTAATACTATCACTTCTTTCTCTCGCTGATGTACCATTATAGTATTCGCTAATCTTATTTAGGTGAGTATTCCTTACTCCAGCCACCGAATTGTTTAAGCAATGATGATTGGTCTTAGCTAACAGTAAACATTTATTTTTATGAGTAGAGACAAAAAGAAAGAGGCCAGTCTAAATAAAAAGGCACCCTCAGATTATCAATCGGGAAAAGGTAAAACAGCAAAAACAGAAATTGATCCTTTCGCCAAAAAACCGGGTAAAAATGGCAAATAACGATCAAAAAGCTCAGGCCAAAGTTTTTTTGTATGAATTGAACAATACCAGGCACGAATATGGTTTTTCGGCAGACGAAGAGTGGACATTGGATTTAGCTACAGATAGTCAGCGAAAGGTTCTCGAGCATAAATATTACCCCATGTTATCTTTAACTGTTGTACCAGAAAACATTATCGGGATGCTTGATCTTTTGGAAGATAAACTTGGAAATGCAGTTGGCCATATTAAAGATAGCCTCAGCCGTAAAAAGATTTCAAAAGAATCAACACACCTTTTGGCTTATTGTATAGCGAGATTAAAACATTAAAACACGGAATTGCCTATTTGCTTGCATTAATTCGTTTTAGTAATAAATATTGTATCAATCCCTACACTTAATTTTTCAAAAAAAATCTTTTATGTATCTTTTATGATACGTAAATTGACTATAATTGTTCATTATTTATAAAAATAAATTCTGCAATGGGAGTGAATAGGAAGGGAGACGTTATCCAGATTGACTTTGAAAATGGTCATGGGATCATTATTGATGAAAATGGCCAGGATATCCATTTTCAATTAGATGACGTGTCTGATCGAATTAATATAAACTCGAAAATAGTTTTTGAAATTGAATTACACGAGCGTGGCTTGGTGGCGGTTAACGTTAAATTAGCAATGGAAGAGATAAAAGTTTAATTCCACACCGACTGAATAGATATTCAGGGCATCAAATGGTCATTTGGGATGGGCAAGCTGAAATAAAATGTAGAACCTTGCCCCAACTTGCTTTCTGCCCAGATTTTCCCCCCATGCCTTTGAATTACTTCGGAACAAATGTACAGGCCAACTCCAAATCCTGCAATTGTTTTAGTATCAGAACTTTCTACCCGGTAAAAGCGGTCAAAAAGTTTGGGTATATTATCTTCCTTAATGCCTATACCCTCGTCTTCTACACTAATAACCAGATAACCCTTTTGTATATCGCATTTTATTGCAATTAAAGATTCTTTTTTCGAGTATTTCGCTGCGTTGCCAATCAGGTTATTAACTACATTGCCAATTTTGTCCATATCAGCATGTAGCATCATTTCTTCAGGACCAATTACCTGGATAAAATGGCTAGGTAAAACCATTCTATTTTCTTCAGCAATAGTTTTAATCAAATCAACCAGATTAAAATTTGTTTTATTCAATAAAATTTTACCCGATTCTAATAAGGAGACATTTAAGAAACCATCAATCATTAATGACATTCTCTTTAACTGGACATTTATCTTATCCAGTATCTGAGTAGGGAACTCGTTATCTGTTTCTTTGAATTTAAATTGTAAAAGCTGTACATAAGCGCTTAATGATGTTAAAGGAGTTTTAAGCTCATGACTTACCATACCGATGAAATCATTTTTTCTAATTTCATCCTGTTTGTGTTCCGTAATATCAAGAACTGCTCCGGCAATATAAACGGCTTTTCCCTCTTCGTTATAATAGGCTTTTCCTGCAGTTCTTAACCATTTACGTTTTGCACTTATACCATTCAAATTAATCTGGTATTCGATATTAAAAGCATTTCGGTGGTGTAATGCACGTTTAATACCACTAGTAAGATGCCTGCTGTCTTCGGGGCTGATCAACGATTTGGCTTCCTCAATACCCAATCTGTTGTTCTCCAGTTCATAAATATGTTGTGCCCTTTCTGACAGCAGGATCTGTTTGTTTTCTAAGTCGATATTCCACGAGCCCATTTCTGATGCATCCATGGCTATTTTTAAAATATCTTTAGCCTTAAGTAGTTCTTTTTTAAAGTTTACCTGCTCTGTAATATCTTTGATGATCACTAAAATTCTGGTTACTTCGTTTTTATCATTTTTTAAAGGTTCATACAAAGCGATGAAATAACCGTCTGAAACTGCTGTGGAGAGTTTTAATTCGTTGAGTGTTAATGGCTGTTCGTTTTTGAAAATGTCTTTTACACGTTTTACAAGTGCCTGCTGTTTTTCAAATTCCGACCGTGCCTCTTCTAAAGGTAATCCGATAACTTCTTTTCTGGATTTACCCCAAATTTTTAATATGTTATCATTTGCATACTCCGTAATCAGTTCCGGACCTTTTAATACACACATGCCTAAAGGTGCCTGCTCAAAAAATCCCCTAAAACGTGCTTCACTTTCCGAAAGTTCAAATAAAATATGCTCAAGGTCATTTTCATCCATTGGAATTTCCCTTAATGAACAAACAAGGTATTCAACCGGACGGTCATTTTGTAATACTGGCGAAAATTCCAATTCCCACTTCACGTTTGGCGAGTTGGAATAGATGGGATGAATAATTAGCGTACTTTTTGCCTTAAGCTCACTAACTTTTTCAACTGTTTTAATTAGAATATTCTTTTCAGCATCAGATAAGAGGTTTGGGATAATGTCGATATTATATAATTTTGATTTTCCACCCACGCGCTCAATTAAAGCCAGGTAAGCATCGTTATGTTCTACCACCACCAATATCGGCTTTACTTTAAAAATGATTATAGGACTTGTAGAATGTTTTAATAGTGCTTTTAGGAATGGAGAAGCTAAATCTATCATATTTTTGAGTGACACTTTCCCAAATATAATCCTTAAACAGTTAATCGCCAACCGATTTTTAAGGAATAGCTAACATTTATCAGACAAATTAGTATAAATGATAAGTATGATAATTTTATTGTAAGCTGTTACATTTCATTATTTAATTTGGAACCCTTAAACTGTGATCAATAAAACATTTCAGATGTATGGGTTTGTTCTTATCTGTTCTAAAAATCTGCATATGATTTTTAGGAGTGTAAATAAAATGATGTTATACAAATATCAAAAAATTGTAAAGTTAAGGTCGTAAAGTGATAGGCGAAACTTAAATTAGATCATTATAAGATAATTAAGACTCATTTATAAGACAGTATTAAGCGTTATTCTGTTAAAAAGTGAGTCTTTTTAAGCATTAAAAAAGTTTTTGTCTATTTTTTTAAAAAATTATTATTCTGATAATCAGTTGTTTGTGTTTTATTTTTGAGTTTAACATTTGATTTAAGTGATTTAGCATTTCTCCATTACATTTTTTTAAAAAATTATATATATTTGTTCTTACCCTTTCGAGGGTATGTTTTTCATAGGTAGATGTAGGGTCAGAACATTGTTCTGGCCCTTTTTTGTTTGAATAGATTTATAAAAACTATTTTTGTGTTATGATGAAAAAGAAAGTGATTATTGCTGTTACAGGTGCCAGCGGTTCAGTTTATGCAAAGGTTTTATTTGATCAGTTATTAAAATTAAAAGATCAGATTGAGGCTGTTGGTGTAGTGATGAGCGATAATGCGAAAGAAGTTTGGCAATTCGAACTGGGAAACCAGGATTATAATCATTTTAAAGACTTCACTTTCTATAATAAAAACGATTTTAATGCGCCTTTTGCTTCAGGTTCGGCAAAATACGATACGATGATCATCGTTCCATGCTCAATGGGAACATTAGGACGTATTGCACAAGGAATATCAAATGATCTGATTTCAAGGGCTGCAGATGTGGTACTAAAGGAACGGAGAAAACTGATTGCTGTAGTACGCGACACACCTTTTAGCTTAATCCACATCAACAATATGAAAACAGTTACCGAAGCCGGTGGCATTATTTGTCCGGCTAATCCATCTTTTTATAGTCTGCCTAAAAGCATTGAAGAAGTAGCCGGAACGGTTGTGAGCAGGGTATTGGATTTAGCAGGTTTCGAACAGGAAAGTTACCGTTGGCAGGAGAAATAAGTTTCACTTAGCAGTTTTCACCCGATCGTTTATAATTAGCTGGAAATCGAAAAACTACAAACACCATTGTTAATTAACTGTAATTTACCTTTAATCTCCAATCTCATATCATAATACTCAAATCTATTTTGTTATCTTTGCAGCCTCAATGAAAAAGGTCGCATTTTATACATTAGGTTGTAAACTCAATTTCTCCGAAACCTCAACCATCGGTCGTTTATTTACCGATGCTGGTTATGCCGTAGTAGAATTTCAGGATCAGGCCGATGTTTATGTGATCAATACCTGCTCTGTTACGGAGCATGCTGATAAAAAGTGCCGAAAAGTTGTTAAAGAAGCTTTAAAGTATTCACCAAATGCCTTTGTAACCATTGTAGGTTGTTATGCACAGCTAAAACCACAGGAAATTGCCGAAATAGAAGGAGTTGATATGGTTCTGGGTGCTGCAGAAAAATTCAGGATAGTAGAATATATTACCGATTTAACCAAACAGCCTAAAACCCTTATTCATCAGCAAAATATAGAGAAAGTAAACCATAATTTTATTGCCTCTTATTCTATTGGCGATAGAACACGTACTTTTTTGAAAGTACAGGATGGTTGCGATTACCCTTGTACATACTGCACCATTCCTTTAGCACGCGGTGCAAGTCGTAGCGATACCATTGAAAATGTGGTGAACCGTGCAAAAATGATTGCAGATAGCGGTGTTAAAGAAATTGTATTAACCGGTGTAAACCTTGGTGATTTCGGAATCAGGAATGGTCAGCGTGAAGATAAATTTTTTGACCTTGTTAAGGCTTTAGATGAGGTAGAAGGAATTGAAAGAATCCGTATTTCATCTATTGAACCAAACCTATTGAGCAATGAGATCATTCAGTTTGTCTCCACTTCTAAAAGGTTTGTTCCGCATTTTCATATTCCGCTGCAATCCGGTTCTGATAAAATTTTAGGTTTAATGCGCCGTCGTTACCGTAGCGATTTGTATGTTGAGCGTGTTGCCAAAATTAAGGAGGTAATGCCGCATTGTTGTATTGGAGTTGATGTAATTGTTGGTTTCCCTGGTGAAACAAAAGAAGATTTTTTAGATACCTATCAGTTTTTAAACCAACTTGATATTTCTTATTTACATGTATTTACTTACTCTGAGCGCGAATTAACAGCTGCAGCCGAAATGAAAGGTGTTGTGGCAGGAAGTGAACGTAATGAGCGCAGTAAAATGCTTCATATTTTATCTGATAAAAAGCGCAGGGCTTTCTACGAATCACAAATTGGTGCTGAAGCAGAAGTGCTTTTTGAAGCAGATCAGAAATCGGGTTATATGCATGGTTTTACTAAAAACTATGTGAAAGTACGTGCCAAATACGATCCGGTTATGGTAAATGAATTAAAAGCGGTTAAGCTTTTAGAAATTACTGCTGATGGAGAAGTAGAAGTGGCAGAACTGGAAACTGTTCACGCACATCATTAATTTAGTTCTGAGTCTTACGTTAAGTCCTAAGTAATTACTCAGAAGTCTTCAGTCAAATATCCTTTACTGTCATTCTGAACGCAGTGAAGAATCTTTTATTTATGAAATGCAGAACTCCGAAAACACTTAGTCAAAATCCACCATTAATACAAAAGAACCTTACCTTTTCAATGCAGATTCTTCACTGCGTTCAGGATGACAAATAAGCGGAGAAAGACAATCTCTTTTAGAATCTGTTTTTTGCACTTAATAATCCCCAAGAACTACTGCAATAAGTTAATTAAACCTGATCGGAGCGAGCACGAACCCGATGTTTTTTCAATCGGGTGAGTAAAGCGGAGAGCAGGACCGCAATAACCGATGAAATACCAAACCTCTCTTTTCAAAATAAAAAAGATTGATTTTTACCTGTTTCTTCAAACCTTAGATCTTGCTCTTTAGTCTTTCCGCTTTAGTCTTTAAGCTTTGGTCTTTAATCTTTCAGCTTTGCTCTTTCTTTCCTATCTTCGCAACAAATTATTTGTATGTTTCCTACCGTTTCACATTTCTTAGAATACTTATTCGGCATTAATTTACCGCTTCCATTTAATACATTTGGTGTTTTTGTCGCGCTTGCCTTTGTTGCCGGTTATTGGGCATTTACAAAAGAGCTTAAACGTAAAGAAGCATTAGGCATACTCCATCCAATAAAAAAAACAGTAGTGATCGGCAAACCAGCTACTACATCCGAATTGATCATGAACGGCCTTTTTGGATTTGTTATTGGGTATAAACTGGTTTATGCGTTGTTAAACTATAAACTTTTTGTAAATGATGCACAGTCGATTTTAATGTCGGCCAAAGGAAATATAATTGGTGGTTTGTTTTTTGCAGGTTTGTTTGCTTACTGGGATTATACCGAAAAGAATAAGCACAAACTAGATAAGCCAAAAGAAACTCAGGTAACCATTCACCCTTACCAAACTATGAGTAATCTGATTGTTTGGGCAGCTATCTGGGGATTTTTAGGCGCAAAATTCTTTGATAATTTAGAATATTGGGATGATTTTGTTCAACATCCGATAGAGCGCTTATTATCTTTTAGTGGCTTAACTTTTTATGGTGGCTTAATTTGCGGCGGTGCAGCTGTATTAATTATCGCCAAGAGAAACGGTATTAAGCCTTTACACATGCTTGATGTAGGCGGACCGGGGATGATGCTGGCTTATGCTGTAGGTCGTATCGGTTGTCACTTAGCTGGCGATGGCGACTGGGGGATTGTTAATTCAAACCCTAAGCCATTTTCATGGCTTCCAGATTGGTTGTGGTCTTATAAATATCCGAACAATGTTGTGGGAGAAGGCATTCCAATTCCTGGTTGTACCGGAAAATTTTGTAATGAACTCGCACAAGGTGTATATCCAACACCGATCTACGAAGTAATTATCTGTTTAATTCTTTTTGCCTTTTTATGGCGCATCAGAGATAAAATTAAAGCACCAGGTTTAATGTTTGGTATTTATATGATCTTAAACGGTGTTGAGCGTTTCTGTATCGAATTAATCCGGGTAAATTCAAAATACCATGTTTTTGGTTTGTCTTTTACACAGGCAGAAATGATTTCAACTTTTCTTGTAGTAGGTGGAATTATACTAAGTGCTTATGCTTTAAGAAACAAGAACCAATTGGCGCAGTAAACAACAACATTATAAATTCATTTAAAATCCAACAACAACCTTATTCTGTTGTTAAACAGTTATGAATTACGAATTAATATGCAATAAAGTGATCTCGATTGTAAAGCTTACCGGAAATTTTATCCGTAAAGAGGCCATGCAGTTTGATGTTCAGAAAATAGAATACAAAGGGTTAAATGATATGGTTTCTTATGTTGATAAAACAGCAGAGCAGAAATTGGTTCAAAATCTTGAAAAATTAATTCCCGATGCAGGTTTTATAACCGAAGAGAAAACCATTAACCGGACAGGTAAAACCTACACCTGGATCATCGATCCTTTAGATGGCACAACAAACTTTATCCATGGCATTCCGGCTTATGGCATTAGCGTAGCGCTTTATGAAGATGGTTTACCTGTAATTGGTGTCGTTTACGAATTAAATAGGGGAGAGATGTTCTATTCGTATAAAGGCGGACTTGCTTTTATGAATAAGAAAGAAATCAAGGTTTCTGTAAACCCTGATCTGGGTTCGAGCTTGTTGGCTACAGGTTTCCCATATTATCAGTTTGATAAACAAGAGAAATACTTGAAATTATTAGCCGAAATGATGCAGAAAAGCCATGGGGTACGTAGAATTGGTGCAGCGGCAATAGATTTAGTATATACAGCCTGTGGACGTTTTGATGCTTTTTTTGAATACAACCTGCAGCAATGGGATTTTGCAGCCGGGTGCTTTATTGTTCAGCAGGCAGGAGGAGAGGTGTTCGATTTCTCTGGAGGCAATGATTACTTTGAAAAGAGAGAGATATTGGCTACTAATGGTAAACTTACTGCTGAAATGTTAACTGCGATTAAACAGCATTTTTAACGATCGTGACGTCACCTGACCTGTAGTGAAGCGGAAAAGCTACGAAGTAAACCGAGCCTTAAGCGAGCTCACCGAAGGTAATTTATTTCGGGGCCTAACCTAGCAGGAAAGATGCTGAAACAAGTTCAGCATGACGACAAAGAAGAACGCATAAAAAAAGGTCGCGATTCTCATCGCGACCTTTTCACTATATATACTATGAAAAATGCACAATTTTAAAGCGCTTCAGAAACTACTTCTGTAACTTCAGGTACCATTCTCTGTAATAAGTTTTGGATGCCTGATTTAAGTGTAATGGTAGAAGACGGACAACCACTGCAAGAGCCACGTAATTCTACAGTTACCACGCCTTCATCAAAAGATTTGTAGGTAATCGCACCACCATCCTGTTCAACGGCCGGGCGTACATAATCGTGTAAAATCTGCTGAATTTTAATTTCAGTTTCTGTACCCTCAAAAGCAGGTGCTTCTTCGGTAGTTGCTTCTTTAATTTTTAATTCCGATTCTACAGCACCTTTAACAAATTCTTTTAGAATAGCTTCGATATCAGCCCATTCTGCATCATCTGTTTTGGTAATGGTAACAAAATTACTGGCGAAAAAAACGCCGGAAACGAAGTTGAACTTAAATAACTCTTTAGCAAAAGGCGAATGCTCTGCACTCTCTTTAGTCGCAAAATCCTCACTGCCATTTATTAACAGTTTGTTTACCATGAATTTCATGGTCGCTGGATTTGGAGTCTGTTCTGTATATACGTTAATCGTCATGTCTTAATCAATTTGAATAAACAAAATTAACAATTACTCAGCAATAAAGCCTTTATTGGCTGTCTGCTTAACGTCAATTTAATTTTACTAAAAAACGCCGGTGTAATTAAAAGGTGTAATGGTTCTCAACTGCACTTTTACAGATTCAGAAACCGCTAAACCTTCAATAAATTCGGCAATACTTGCTGCATTGATTTTTGAATTGGTTCTGGTTAATTCTTTTAAGGCTTCGTAAGGGTTAGGGTAGTTCTCTCTCCTTAAAACCGTTTGAATAGCCTCGGCAACAACTGCCCAGTTTTCATCTAAATCTGCATGTAAAGCAGCTTCATTTAGTAAAATCTTATTTAATCCACGTAAAGTAGAATTAATGGCAATTAAAGTATGTCCAAAAGGAACACCGACATTTCTCAAAACGGTAGAATCTGTTAAATCTCTCTGTAAACGCGAAATCGGTAATTTAGCAGCAAAGAACTCAAAAAGTGCATTTGCAATTCCCGCATTTCCTTCTGCATTTTCAAAATCGATAGGGTTAACTTTATGTGGCATTGCCGATGAACCAATCTCTCCGGCTTTGATCCTTTGTTTAAAATAGTTTTTGGAAATATAAGTCCAGATATCTCTATCCAAATCGATAATGATGTTATTGATGCGTTTTAAAGCATCGCACTGGGCTGCAAACTGATCGTAGTGCTCAATCTGCGTAGTATGTTGCGCACGGGTTAAGCCTAATGTTTCATTTACAAATTGATTCGAGAAATCAACCCAGTTTACTTCTGGGTACGCAATGTGATGGGCGTTGAAGTTTCCGGTTGCACCACCAAATTTTGCACTATTAGGAATGTTTTTCAAGCTTTCTACCTGAATAGCCAAACGCTCAGCGAAAACCAAAAACTCTTTCCCTAATTTGGTAGGAGAAGCCGGTTGTCCGTGGGTATGTGCCAACATCGGAATATCTTTCCATTCTGTTGCCAAGGCATTTATTTTTTCGATTAAAGAACCAATCGCCGGGTAGTAACTTTCGTTCAGCGCCAGTTTAATAGAATAAGGGATGGCAGTATTGTTGATGTCCTGAGAGGTTAAGCCAAAATGAATAAACTCTTTATAGTTTTGGAGAGATAAAGCATCAAATTTACTTTTGATAAAATATTCAACCGCTTTAACATCGTGATTGGTTACTTTTTCAGTTTCTTTAATTTCTAAAGCATCTGCTTCTGAGAAATTTTCGTGGATTTTGCGTAGTTCAACATAAAGATTTCGATCAAAATTTTCTAAGCCAGACAAGTTGATTTCGCAGAGCGAGATAAAATATTCGATTTCTACAAAAACCCGGTATCTAATTAGCGCTTCTTCAGAAAAATAAGCAGCTAAACTTTCGGTAGTTTTTCTATAACGGCCGTCAACAGGTGAAATAGCTTGTAGTGATGTTAAATTCATTATGTGGATTATATTTTTGCCGCAAATTTACGACAATTGATGGATTTTAAGGTCTAGCTGCCTAAAATAAAAAAAGCCCTAGGTATACTAAGGCTTTTTCAAATGGTTTGATAAAACTATTTTTTAGTTGTATCAGCTTTTAGAGTGTCTTTAACGGTTGTGTCTTTTACAGTAGTATCTTTAACTGTAGTATCAACAACAGTAGAATCAACCTTAGATGAATCTGTTCCGCCATCTTTCTTTTCTGATTTACAAGCGATAACAGATAAAGAAAGGGCTAAAGCTAAAAAGCCAAATTTAAATGCATTTTTCATTGTTTTTTAATTTGTTTGGTTTTTAAAATTAATTAATTACTAATTTATACAAAAAAAGCTATAAAAGTAACCCGGTTTGATTAAATAAAAAAGGTCACGATTCAGAATCGTGACC
Source organism: Pedobacter sp. MR2016-19 (assembly GCF_014947265.1). Classification (NCBI taxonomy): domain Bacteria; kingdom Pseudomonadati; phylum Bacteroidota; class Sphingobacteriia; order Sphingobacteriales; family Sphingobacteriaceae; genus Pedobacter; species Pedobacter sp. MR2016-19. The sequence goes on along the minus strand of NZ_JADCNK010000029.1, from coordinate 4,704 downwards.
TTTTTCGTGGAATTTTATAAAAAATTAGTGTTTTACTTCAGTTTTTTCTGTAGTAGCTTTAACTGTAGTGTCTTTTACGGTAGAATCTTTAACTACTGTATCAACTTTAGTTGTATCAGTAACAATTGTAGAAGAATCTGTCACTGTTGTATCAGCGCCATCAGCTTTTTTAGTTGAATCGCCACAAGCAGCAACTGTTAAAGATAAGGCCAGGGCTAAAAAGCCTAATTTGAATGCATTTTTCATCTTGGTATATGTTTTAGGGTTAATATATACCATTAATACCCCAAAAGTAAAAAGGTAACCCGTTTTTGGGTTAAAATGAAAAAGCCTTTGAAAAAATGAATTTCCAAAGGCTTTTTTATAAAAAAGTTAAACTAGTGTTTAACTTCAGTTTTTTCTGTAGTAGTTTTTACAGTAGTATCTTTTACTGTAGAATCTTTTACTGTAGTATCTTTTTTAGTAGTGTCAGTAATTACAGTTGAAGAATCAGTAGCTGTAGTATCAGCACCTTCTGCTTTTTTCTCTGAGTTACAAGCAACAACTGATAAAGATAAAGCTAAAGCTAAGAAGCCTAATTTGAATGCATTTTTCATTTTGAATATTTTTTAAGTAATTAATTAATTTACCTGTTAATACCCGTTATTGAAAAAGGTAACCCAAAAAAATAAAAAAAATAGAAAAAAAATAAAAAAGGCTTCTGATTTATAACCAGAAGCCTTTTTTTATAGTAAAGTTAGACTAGTGTTTAACTTCAGTTGTAGTAGTAGTAGCTTTTACAGTTGTATCTTTTACTGTAGAATCTTTAACTGTAGTATCTTTTGCAGTAGTATCAGTAACGATAGTAGAAGAATCAGTTAAAGTAGTATCAGCACCTTCAGCTTTTTTTTCTGATTTACAAGCTACAACTGATAAAGATAAAGCTAAAGCTAAAAAGCCTAATTTGAATGCATTTTTCATTTTTGATTTTTTTTAGTAATTAATTTCTTATTAATGCCGCAAAGGTAAAAAGGTAACCCGATAATTTTCAGAAAAGGTAAAATATTTTTTTCTGGCGATTTGGGTTACCGTTTGCTTTTAGTTTGTATTAAGCAATTATAGTAGCAATAAATATTTTTTTGTCTAATATTGGGTTACTATTTATAGAAAAATGTATTAACTAGTGAATAACAGTTTAAAGAGTTCATTTCCAACAGATAGAGAGGTTATTTTAGGTATTCTAAATAACTCAGAAGATACACTTAACAAGTTATACAAAGCGTATTATGCGATGGTTTTGCAGTTTATCCTAAACAATAACGGTGATGAAGATGATGCAAAAGATGTTTATCAGGAAGGCATAATAATTTTATATAACAAAATTAAGGCTGGTAATTTTGAGCTCAGCAGCAAGCTGAAAACTTATATTTATTCGGTCTGCAGGCGTATCTGGCTAAAAAAACTTAGTCTGAACAGTAAAAAAGCCGGTAATATTACCGATTATGAAGATGTATTTGCTGTTGAAGAAGATGTAGAAAACCATGAAGAGAAAGATGCTTCTTTTGCAAAAATGCAATCGGCACTTGATCACCTGGGCGAACCTTGTAAAACCATTATTCAGGATTTTTATATCCACAATTTATCCATGCAGGATATCTGCGAAAAGTTCGGTTATACCAATACCGATAATGCAAAAACGCAGAAATATAAATGCCTGCAAAGGTTAAAGAAAATATTTTTTCAACCATAATTTGAAATGAGAAACGATTTGGAGTTAGATGCAATTATTGAAGATTATCTTTTAGGTAAACTTAATGCACAGGAAATGGAAGCTTTTGAACAGTTACGTCTTAATGATGCCACAGTAGATCATAAGGTAGTTTCGCATAAGTTCTTTTTAGCATCTATGGATACATTTGCAGAACAGCTGCGCTTAAAAGAACAATTAAATCATATTCATTCAGAAATTGATGTGGAAGGTCTGGCTTCTACACTTAGGCCTCATCCTTCACGTGTAGTTCAATTGTGGCGGAAACATAAATCTGCCATTGCAGTGGCCGCATCTTTTGTTGTACTTTCTCTGGTTTCTATCTACTCTATTCAGCATAGCACTCAACAGGCAGAACGCTACAGACAATTAAGTAATCGGGTAAATAATGCCATTAAAACACAAAATAGCTTAATCAGAAATATTAAGCATAACAATGCAACTTCTGATAAGCCAAGTACTCAGAATAGTTTTGGTGGTACTGGTTTTGCCATTTCTACCAATGGTTACATTTTAACTAACCTGCATATCATTAATGGCGCTGATTCTTTATATGTTCAAAACAGTAAAGGAGAATCATTTAAAGTAAAATCGATTTATACAGATCCTCAAAACGATATCGCAATTCTTAAAATAAACGATAAACACTTCAGTAACTTATCTTCTATTCCTTATACCATTAAAAGAAATACCAGTAACATTGGCGAAATTGTTTACACTTTAGGTTATCCAAAAGACGATGCTGTACTTGGAGAGGGTTATGTGAGCTCTAAAAATGGTTTTATTGGAGATACCACTCAGTATCAGGTAGCCATTTCGGTTAATCCGGGTAATAGCGGCGGTCCGGTTTTAGACAACAACGGAAATTTGGTTGGTATTATCAGTGGCAAGCCAGATCAGACTGAAGGTGCAGCCTTTGCCATTAAATCAAAATATATCTTAGAGGCTATGAGGGCTATTCCCCAAGATTCATTGGGTACAAATAAACTTTCTGCCAACAAAAAGAGCTTACTGTCTGGTTTAAAACGTACCAAACAGATCGAAAAAATACAAGATTATGTATTTATGATTAAAGCATATTAAAAATAATACCCCAAACAAATTAATATTCTTAAACCCTGTAGATTAAATTCTTCAGGGTTTTTTATTGGAATTGTAATTTGGAGGTCTGAAATTAATATTAAATCTATGTATTTACTATAGTATTGTTTAGATTTGTTAAAGTCAAAATTAAATTAATAATATCATGAGTATAAGATTAGGCGATACCGCACCGAATTTCAAAGCCGATACCTCTATTGGCGAAATAGATTTTTACGATTATTTAGGCGATAGCTGGGGCGTGCTTTTTTCTCATCCAGCTGATTATACGCCAGTTTGTACTACTGAACTGGGCAGAACTGCTGCATTGAAAGGCGAGTTTGAGAAAAGAAATGTTAAAGTTCTGGCATTGAGTGTTGATTCTGCGGAGTCGCATAAAGGATGGATCAACGATATCAACGAAACTCAAAATACTTCTGTCGAATTTCCAATTATTGCCGATCCGGATAAAACTGTTGCGAACCTGTACGATATGATTCACCCGAATGCTTCAGAAACATTAACGGTTAGGTCGTTGTTCGTCATCAGTCCTGATAAAAAGGTGAAATTAATCATTACTTATCCGGCATCTACCGGAAGAAATTTCAATGAAGTATTGCGCGTAATTGATTCTTTGCAGCTTACTGCAAATTATAGCGTAGCTACACCAGCTGATTGGAAGGATGGGGAAGATGTGATTGTGGTTAACAGCATCAAAACTGAAGATATTCCGGCTAAATTTCCAAAAGGACATCAGGTAATCAAGCCATATTTACGTACTACACCTCAGCCAAATAAATAATCGATTTTTATAGTAACGCAACATTTTTGTTGAACGGAGCAAAATAGCTTGTGTTGAATTCGTAAATTATTATATTTGGTAGTTTTGTTTCAATATTAACGCTTAAAATGGTTGGTTTATTTATATTAATGCACAATTGTTTAGATGAAATGCTGATCAAGGCTTAAAAGGTTTATTTATTTATACAATTTTTTATTTTTTTATGGCAACCGGAAAAGTTAAGTGGTTTAACACACAAAAAGGCTTTGGATTTATTGTACAAGAAGACAATAAAGACTTATTTGTACATTTTAAAGATGTTTTAGGTGGAATCGAAAGCTTGAAAGAAAACGATACAGTAGAATTTGAAGTGGCTGAAGGCAGAAAAGGTTTACAGGCAGTAAACGTTAAGAAAGTTTAAGCAATAATATAACGATTATTTCTTCATCCTTATAAAAAGTCTTTTGAGAGAAGGGCTTTTTTTATTTTGTATTGACATGTTTGTCATTCTGAACGCAGTGAAGAATCCCTGACCTATGAATACTGCCTTCTGGACTGTAACTTTGCACAAAGGTCGATTAGCATTTATGTTGGTTGCTCCCTACTTGCGGATTCCTTATTCTGTTTGGGATCACAGTTTACTAATATCATGCAATGGGTTCTGACCTATTTTTTGAAAAGCAGTAGTTGTAATGCTTCTGTTTTGATAGTCCCGCCATTTGCTTAATCCCGATTTAAATCCTCTATGGGATAAAATATAATACTCCAATCGGGATGACGCTGTCTGTCGGGTTTATTTTACAAACAATAGCTGTACTATTTAAGCCAGCTAAACCCGATCTTAGCGAGATGCCGATATTTTTCATCGGCAGAAGCGGGAGCGTGGCTGTGGGATCCCAAAAGCTTCTGAACCTGCTTTTCCAAAAAAAAGTAGTTGGTTTTTGATTTAATTTTTTAGTTAAAGATTCTTCACTGCGTTCAGAATGACAGACTTCAATAGAATGGTCGTCATCTCGACCGGAGCAACGCAAAGTGGAGAGATCTATTTAGACAGATTTTGCTTCGCAGACCCTTCGGGTTCTTGGCAGCGTTGCAC
>NZ_JADCNK010000028.1:0-66783 GCF_014947265.1 Pedobacter sp. MR2016-19 | reverse complement strand
AGGAGTGAGGACTTGGAGGAATAGCAGGGCTATCGTGACCGAAATGAGCCGAACCTTGCTTTTCAAATAATATCGATTACCTAAATCACCTGGGATCTTAAACCTTAAAGGTTTTTAAACGGCTTCAGCCCTCAACGAGACCTTTAAAAATAAATTAAACGACGAGTTAAACCTGTAAGATCTGTAAATAAAAAATCCCGTTTAACCTCTCCAGGTAAAACGGGATAAAACCTAAAACAAAATCCGCTTCATTTGATAAAAACGTCACAACTTGTGTGTTGTTAAAATAATAGACAATAATTTCTGTTTAAGGTTTAATGCCTGATGAATATTTTTATTTAATTTAAGGCAGATTAAACAGAAGGTAGAAGGATATATTTACTTTGGTTTAATTCCGTTGTTTTAAAAAGAAGAGCGTGGCAGAAAGCTTGTAGCCATAATGGTTGCAATTTGTGATTATTTTTTTTGTCAGGCTTTCGTTAATGCTGCGCAGTTTTATCTAAGTTTGTTCAATATTAAATTATTTAGGATAGAAAATGTCGGTAAGGGGTAACCAGTTTAAAACCAATACATTCAGAGATAAAGGTGCAGAAAGTGCACCCGGCAGATCATCATCAGGCAGGAAACTGAAAGAAAAAATAGATTTTTTGCCAAACTTCGATCTGGCAGATGGCCGTGCAGTTAAAATTGTAGGACTGTTTTTTGTAATATTGTCATTATATTTTCTAATCGCTTTTACCTCGTATCTGTTTACCTGGCAAGATGATCAGAGTTATGTAATTGATGCAAATGGCGGTTGGAGTAACCTTTTTAAAACCACAGAAGAACTAAAGGAAGCTGGTGTTTCCATACCTGTAGTTCAGAATTGGTTAGGTAAGTTTGGTGCTTTATTATCGCACCAGTTTATTTACGAATGGTTCGGCATTGCCTCTTTCCTGTTCGTTTTGGCCTTTTTCATTATCGGTTACCGTTTATTATTTAAAGTTAAAATCCTTTCCATCTCTAAAACATTAGGATACAGCTTTTTCTTTTTACTGTTTATTTCATTAACCTTAGGTTTTGCACATAGTTTTTGGTCAGAATCGCCACATTATTTAGAAGGTGAGTTTGGTTACTGGAGCAATAAATTATTAGGAGCCCAAATTGGCGCTGCCGGTGTTGCCGGATTAATTGCTTTTGCCGGATTAACTATTTTAATCATTGCCTATAACATCGATTTTAAATTTCCTGAGCGTAAAGCGAAAGAAGTTTACCTCGATAACGATACGCCGGATTATGTAAACGACATTAGAACGCAAGCTGTAAAAAACAAAACTTTCGAAGAACCTTCAGCGCCTATTGAATTTCCGGTACGCGATAAAGCACCAGGTAACGAACGTAAACAACAAAACGTAGTGTTGCAGCCAAGCCGTTTCGAGGAAAAAGAAGAGGAAGAAACTGTAGCACCTGTGGTATTATCTCCATTGGCTGCTAATTTGCCATTGGCTACTGCTGCAGCTTCATCACTGCCTTTAATGGTAGAGCCACCAATTGAAGCCGAAAAGGAGCCTGCTTTTACAATCGAAAAAACTGAAGAAGAAAAAAAATCGGATGACCTGGTTGAGCAGTTTGGTAATTATGACGAAAAACTGGATTTATCTGGTTATAAATATCCAACCATTGATTTGTTAGAAAATTATGGCACCAATAAAATTTCGGTAAATGCTGAAGAACTGGAAGCCAACAAAAATAAAATTGTCGAAACGCTTAATCATTACAATATCGAAATTGATAAGATTAAGGCAACCATTGGCCCAACGGTTACCCTTTACGAAATTATTCCGGCACCAGGGGTAAGGATTTCGAAAATTAAAAACCTGGAGGATGATATTGCACTTTCGTTAGCTGCCCTGGGGATCCGTATTATAGCGCCAATGCCTGGTAAAGGTACCATCGGTATCGAGGTACCGAATCAACACCCGGAAATGGTGCCGATGCGCAGTATTTTAAATACCGAAAAATGGAGTCAAACCACTATGGATTTGCCTATTGCATTAGGTAAAACCATTAGCAATGAGGTATATATTGCCGACCTGGCTAAAATGCCTCACTTGTTGGTAGCAGGGGCAACCGGCCAAGGTAAATCAGTAGGTATTAACGCCATTCTGGTTTCGCTGCTCTTTAAAAAACACCCGGCGCAACTTAAATTCGTACTGGTCGATCCTAAAAAAGTAGAGTTAACCTTATTCAATAGAATTGAAAGACACTTTTTAGCTAAACTACCTGGAGAGGCTGATGCCATTATTACCGATACAAAAAAAGTAGTGAATACATTAAACTCGCTTTGTATTGAAATGGATCAGCGTTACGATTTATTGAAAGATGCGCAGGTTAGAAATTTAAAAGAATACAACGATAAGTTTGTTAAACGCAAACTTAATCCAAACAACGGTCACCGCTTTTTGCCTTTCATTGTTTTAGTGGTAGATGAGTTTGCCGATTTAATGATGACCGCAGGTAAAGAGGTGGAAGCACCAATTGCACGTTTGGCACAATTGGCGAGGGCAATCGGAATCCATTTGGTTCTGGCTACTCAGCGTCCATCGGTAAATATTATTACGGGAACCATTAAAGCCAACTTCCCGGCCAGGCTGGCTTTCAGGGTGTTGTCGAAAATCGATTCCAGAACCATTTTGGATAGTGGTGGTGCCGATCAGTTAATTGGCCGTGGTGATATGCTTTTATCTACCGGGAGCGACTTAATCAGGCTACAGTGTGCTTTCGTTGATACACCTGAGGTAGACCGCATTTCCGAATATATCGGTAACCAGCGCGGTTATGCTGATGCCTATCAACTGCCAGAATACATTGATGAAGCAGGAGAGGGAAGCAAGGCTGATTTCGATCCTAATGAGCGTGATAAATTCTTTGAAGATGCGGCAAGGCTGATTGTAATGCATCAGCAGGGCTCAACCTCGTTAATTCAGCGTAAACTTAAATTAGGTTATAACAGGGCTGGTCGTATTATCGACCAGTTAGAGGCTGCAGGTATTGTTGGCCCATTTGAAGGAAGTAAGGCCCGCGAGGTTTTATATCCAGACGAATATTCTTTGGAACAATTCTTGAATGGTATGGATAACAAGGATTAGATTAAACCATTTAACAATAATCTACTCTAACGTTTCAAAGAAAAACTTAAAAAAGATAAAGATGAAGAAATTAATTTCGGCATTAATGGTTGTAGTTGCTTTTACAACTTCAACTTATGCTCAAACTGATGCGAAAGCTAAAGCCATTTTAGCTGAAGTGAGTAAAAAATACAAATCGTACAACGTAGTTAAAACAGATTTTACCTTTACTTTAGATAATCCAAAAGCTAAAGTAAAAGAAACCCAGCAAGGTACTTTATATGTTAAAGCCAATTCTAACAAGTATAAAGTAGCCATGACTAACCAGGAATTGTTTAGCGATGGTAAAAGCCAGTGGACTTATTTGAAAAAAGACAAAGAAGTACAAGTAAGCAATGTAGATAACAGTGGCGATGCCATTAACCCGGCTAAGATTTTCACCGTTTACGAAAAAGGATTTAAATACGTTTATACAGGCGAACAAAAAGCTGGTGCTAAAACCTATCAAATGATCGATTTAACACCAGTTGATGCTAAAAAATCGATTTTTAAAGTGCGTTTAAGTATCGATAAAGCAGCTAAACAAATTGCAAACGTAGTGTTGTTTGATAAAAACGGAAACAAATACACCTACAATGTGAAAACTTTTTCGCCTAACGTAAACATACCAGAAACTACTTTTGCTTTCGATGCCAAAAAATATCCTGGTGTTGAAGTGGTAGATTTGAGATAACAGATTCAGCAGGCAGCGCAAGATTTTAGCGCTATGCATGTAAGAAGCGATTTAATCAGGACATATCCCTGGTTAAATCGCTTTTTATTTTATAAGCCTCTACGTTTATCTTTTATGATTAACATTAAACGTACAAGCAAGATTGATGTTTGTAATTTTATTTAGTTTTGATTTACGGGAACGATTGCATAGATATATATGATTTATGATACGTTTTTGTAGTTATATTACTAATTTCATGTTAATTAATAACCAAATATAAATCTACAATCATGAAAAAAAAATCAGGTATTCTCGTACTCGGGATGGCTATTGCATTGTTCGGATGCAAGAAAGACAACACTACAATGGCTGATACCGGAGATGGTCAAACCATCGTTCAACCTAACAAACTAGGACTTGCAGCTGCGGCCGTAAGTGCTACTGTAACTACTGAAGCTGCTTTAAAAGCGGCCATATCAAATGCGCAACCAGGCGATGTGATCACGGTGAGCGGTACCATTTACCTCACCAGCACCCTTCAGTTACTTAAAAGCGGTACATCCGGTTCTAAAATTAATTTTACCGGCGGTATATTGGATTGTTCAGGTATTTCGGGTGCCAACTGGGGTGTAAAAGTAAATGGAAGTTACTGGAATATTACCAATATGACCATCAGAAACGCACCCGACTGCGGGATTGTTTTCCAGACAGGTGGCTACAATTATGTGAATAAGGTAACTACGCATGGAAATAAGGACTCCGGACTTCAGATCTATAACGGCGGTCACCACAACAGCATCAATAATTCTACTTCTTACGATAATTATGACGTGGCCAATGGTGGTGAAAATGCGGATGGATACGCCTGTAAATTATCAGCTGGTGCAGGTAATAGTTTTAACTCGTGCAATGCTTACCACAATTCTGATGATGGCTGGGATTTATACGGACAGCCTTATACGGTGGTGATTAACAATTGCACCGCTACCAATAACGGTTATGGTTCAAACGGCGATGGAAATGGTTTCAAACTGGGTAGTGCCGGACAAAATGTTCCGCATACCGTTACCAATTGCAAATCCAATAACAACAAAGGAAGCGGTTACGACGGAAATGGAAACGCCGGCCACATCACTACTACTGGCAGCGGTGGCTCTGGTAATGTAAAAGCGCTATTTAACCGGATTAATTAAGATTGGTTCTCCCCTTAAAAAGGTTCAGTTGGAAACAGCTGAACCTTTTTTGTTTTTAATAACATCCTATTCATTTTATCAACTAAGGTGTTCTAAGGTGGTTGGAAAAAGGAGGATGGTAAAAAATAACCACCTACACTATTTGTTGAAGATAATAGTCGCTAAGGTGCACTTACATGTCTTAGGTGGTGAAAAATTCGGAGTATTATTTTTACCACCTAAGTCGCCTGAGGCCATCTAAGTTTTTAGGTGCCCTATTGTGTTTATAATTGACTAATTGCACTTAAATGTCTTAGGTGGTGAAAACTATAACGCTACATTTTTTTTACTGCGGTATTTATGAATGCTGCGCAGATTTATCTAAGTTTGTTTCCAATGTCATTGCCACTAACAAACCATACTTTAGAGAAATTAGAAGCCCTGCTTTTTGCTATGGGTTATAAGGTACGTTATGAGAAAGGGAACTTTAAAACGGGTTCCTGTCTGCTCGAACACAATAAGGTTGTTGTAGTAAATAAGTTTTCAAATCTGGAAGGAAAAATTGCTGCATTAGTTACATTGGTAAAAGAGACCAATGCGGAGGAAAACCTATTGGATGAGAAACAACGACAATTTTATCAATCTTTACAACAAACCGAATTATTTTAATGGAGATAAAAAACTACAATTACATCAACAGAAAGGAAATTTTAAGCAGATGAAAGTTACTTTTTTAGGCACTGGTACATCACAAGGCGTTCCTGTAATTGCTTGTAATTGCGAAGTTTGCAGGTCTTTAGATCATAGAGACAACCGCTTAAGAACATCTATTTTAATAGAAACTGCTGATAAAACCATTGTGGTAGATAGCGGCCCTGATTTCCGTTACCAGCTTTTGCGCGAAAAGGTAAAAGACCTGGATGCCGTACTGTTTACACACGAACACAAAGACCATATTGCAGGTTTGGATGATATCAGGCCGTTTAATTACCTGCTCCATAAGGTAATTGATGTTTATGCTACCGAAAGGGTACAAACAGCATTAAAAAGAGAGTTTTATTACATTTTTGCCGAAACCAAATACCATGGTTTGCCGCAGATTAATCTGCATACCGTAACCAATGGCGAAGATTTTAAAATTGGCGAAAGTACCATCATTCCATTTGAGGTAATGCACCATTTATTACCGATTACAGGCTACCGGATTGGCGACTTTACGTACATTACTGATGCTAAAACAATATCGGAGCAAAGTTTTGAAAAAATAAAGGGAACAAAAACATTGGTCATTAATGCTTTGCAGAAAGAACCGCATATTTCTCATTTTACCCTGGGCGAGGCCATTGCTTTTGCCAAAAGGGTAGGGGCCGGAACCACCTATCTTACGCACATTAGCCATAGTTTGGGTAAACATGCCGATGTGGAAAAAGACTTGCCATCGAACATCAGGCTGGCTTACGACGGGCTTAGTTTCGAATGTTAGCGTTATTTAACGTAAAGCTTCATTCGTTTGTGATCAAAAAACGAAACTGCCGCAATACGTACTCGCAGATATCCCCATTCTATCGTCTGCAATGAAAGCCATCCAGATGTGAAATGTCTTTCCTTTATAAAAGGACGGAATTTCCAGGCTTTCCCTTTCTTTTAACCGCCTGGCGCCACTTGTTTCATAGATGGCCGTTTTGTTGTCCACATCATAAACCATTAACATCACCTGGTCATGTTGCCTGGTGTAATTGCCGTTAGCATTATCCGTCCAGCTGAAATGTACACCCGCATCGTCGTGTTCCAGCTTAACACCCTCCGCACCGCTGAGGTTTCCAAAGCTTAAACGCACAGCGGCATAGTCGATTTCGCCGGCGGCATTTTGAGCATTCAGCATGTTATAGGATTTTGCAACATTATGGGCGGTCATCATGCGTTTTTTCGACTCCAGGTTAAAACCAATCCGGATAAAAGCAACAATTGGACTTAAGAAGGTCTGCATCATGGTAAAACGGGATCTGCAGGCCTTTTGATCAGCACTACCGGTTTTGTTTTTTATGGATTTTCTGCGTTTGCTTCTGATGACCCATTTCCCGTTCAGGTAATAACCCGTCACAGCACCCACCGTCCCGGTGAAGCCACCGTTAATTCCGTTTTCTATTTTTCCCATGATTGCATTAGTTTTAGGCAATACAATATAGTAAATTGCTGATTAATAAACAAATAAGTTGTATTTGCTTCTGGTTTAAGTCGGCTTTTATTTGGGTATAATTGTCATAAGTCCGACGAAAGTCCGTCTTAAGTGCGTCGAAAGTCCATCGTAACCGTAAGGCTTTTATGCCTGTCTTATAAGAATAAGCTTAACAATACAAAGTGGTGTTATTGCTATTTATTTAGATTTGATTTTGGTGTTACTGTCTGGTTTACAATCTTAAGATTTGCTTTCCGGAATTTAAGTTCAAAAAATATTTTATGAATGTTGCAGCGCACTATGGTTAATTTATATATTTGCAACAAATCAAACCCAGGTGGCGAAATTGGTAGACGCACCAGCTTGAGGGGCTGGCGCCTGTATGGGTGTGGGAGTTCGAATCTCCTCTTGGGTACCGGATGTTTAATTATAGAATGAAACTATCTAATTATAAGGTAGTTGCATTCTTATTTTTATGGAGTTTTATCTTTGAACACAAAAATAGGCTGTTTTTAATTGATTGATAATCAAATATTTACTTATTTTTTAATGTCTCCGAATTGCATTTGTAAATTGTTGATATTAAGTGTTTTATGTGCAGCTGCTTGATATTCAGTTGTTCAAATAGCATCTGCTTATCCCTACTAAAACACATTTTTATTTAGACTTGCCGACGGACGATTTTTAGTCGTTATAATTTGCTCTTCTTCTATATCAAGCACATCTTTAAAAAAGACTTCCACGGCAAGTCGAGCGACCAGATTTAAGAAAGGTTTCTCGTCCTCATGAACAATCTTATCTTCATTTCCTGGGTGATTTGGGATTCTTTTGGCTCTTCTTTTTCTTGGAGCATTCATATGGAATAGTTACGAATAAAAAGATGAATGAAATAACTATTTTCTGTATTAAGTAAATAGTTATTTTGCATTAAAAAAGACTGTTGTTTTTTCAGGATGAATGGTTATATGTTTGAAATATTATATTAGCAAAAAAAATTAATCTCTTAATGAAGAATATCGGCTTTAAGCTTCTTGCCATCATGCCTTTAGATGGTTGTGATACAAAATATCTCAAGATCTTGCAGGAAGAGCAACCATATTATTTTTATAACAATTACAAAATTGAAAAAGATATCGTCGGAGTAGAAAGTATAATCGTGACCGAAGATAAGATCCCAAGGATTTTCGATATTGGTGACTTGAAAATCAATATTACTGCAATTGTAGGAAAAAACGGGAGTGGAAAAAGTAGCTTGATTGAGTTGCTGTATGTTGTATTCTTTAATATCTCTAAACAACAACGCATACTTCCGAAAAAGGATGATGAAGGAGAGATTTACAGAATGGAGGAGGGAGTAAGGGTAGCCATATATTTTGCTATAGATGACGGAATTTTCAAACTTGAGCAGAATGGAAGAAATAATACCCTGTATCAGTTCAACGACACGTACGTAGGTTACAAGGAGAGTAATCGCTTGGACAAAAAGAAGAGTATCAATTTTCTTTTCTATAATATAGTTGTAAATTATTCTCATTATGCGTTAAACACTATTGATACTGGTCATTGGCTTAAATCAATATTTCATAAAAATGATGCATATCAAACTCCTATAGTGTTAAATCCGTACCGTGAAAATGGTATTATTGATATCAACAAAGAGAATTATCTTGTAAGATCAAGATTACTTGTTAATATACTTGAAAAAATGAACGGAGTTTTCTCTTTTGGGAAGAGGGAGAAAATTCCAACTTATTTTATATTTGCTTTGGATCATTCCAAATTTCGCTTGAGAAAAAACACACAACAAGTTGTTCTGGAACGAACACATAGTGTTAAACGATTTGTTATTCCTACAATATATGAGGTTTTTTTTGGCGATGCCGAATTCACGCCGAGCCCTAGTCCACTTAACGACTATGCCAAGGAATATATCATTAGAAAATTATACTCAATTGTAACGAAATATAAGCATTACTTTAAGTATCGTGGGTTTAGCACACAAAAGGCGAATACGAGGTTAGTAAATTATCTGAAAGCGCTGAATGAAGATACTAGTCATATCACCTTTAAGCTCAAACAAGCACTTAATTTTTTGCGTTTTGATATAATAGATAAAGCATCGGAAAGTATTATGATGGAAATTGAAGTGGTCAAGTATAATATTGCAGAAGTAAAAAAAAAATATGATATTCCCACTATAGAACTAATGCCACCGGCATTTTTATCATTTGATATCGAATTTTCCGACCAAGATGATCATTTCAGTAGGTTCAGTTCCGGCGAAAAACAAAAAATATATGCTTACTCATCATTAGTTTATCATCTCAAAAATCTTGACTCAATCTTGCTAAATACTGTTGAGGGGGGTAAGCCTTCGGATATCCTTCTTCGATATAATAACATCAACGTAATATTCGATGAGATAGAATTGTATTATCATCCTGATCTACAACGAAGATTTATTAACGATTTACTTAAAAGCATTCATAGTGCGAACTTGAAATTAATCAATTCTATTAACTTTATATTTATTACTCATTCGCCCTTTGTCCTTTCAGATATTCCGTGTGAACAGACGCTTTATCTAGATGTTGTGGACAAAAAAGCCTCGCAACGCTACCCACAGGGCAATACTTTTGGCGGAAATATCCATGATCTTTTAGCCAATAATTTTTTTCTGGATGAGGATGGATATATTGGCGAAAATGCAAAGGAAATTTTGACTGAGGCATATAAATATCTCGAATTTATTATTAGGGCACAAGGAAAATATAGGGGAGAGGAGGACATTGATGGTTGGACAAAAGCAAAAGTCAGAAAAGTTATTGATATGACTGGTGAACCACTAATCCAGAGTAGTCTAAATGAACTATACTCGCAGGCATTTTTAAGAAGTAAATCAGAAATTGATATGGAAATTGAACGTTTACAAAATCTCAGAGACGGTTTATCGTAATATTATTATGATTTCTATAGCAACAAAAGGGATAGAAGATATTATTGTAGGGTATGACGCCGAAATAATTGATCATTGGCAAATGGTGGAGAAAGGACTTGTTACCTACAACAGCACTTTAACAGATGCCAAGGAAAAGAATTATTTAAATCATTTATTGGCTCTAGGAAAAGAGATCATTACTGCCAATACAAAACGCTTAAATGATTTAAAAAAAGAATTTGGCAAAATCATTTCAGCTAGTGATATGAAAAGTAAAAAGAGAAAAGTTTTTCGAAATACGCTCATTGAACTTATGGGTTATGCCAATTTGCGTTCCACTTTTTACCCTAAATATTTTTTTAAAGTCGGTATTAAGACTTGCGTTTATTGTAATGCCTTATTAACAGTTGTAGTGGAACGGGCAATGGTCTTAGGGAAATCTAAGGGTTATCAAGCCAAATTTCAAGCGGATCATTATCTGCCAAAGAAAGAGTACCCCTGTTTTAGTATTTCGATTTTTAATCTTTACCCGGTTTGTGCCAATTGCAATATTGTTAAAGGGGTAAAAAAGGTCTCCTTTAATTTATATAGCGATGTTAATAAGCATCATCAATCTCCTTTTAGTTTTCGCTTGTCTAACGGCTGTAAGGCAAAATTTTTGTTGAGTAGGAACTTGGACGACATAGTTATAGAGTTTGATGAGCCAATACCACCAAAGGGGCATGAGAAGTTTGATGATCTTTTCTCAATAAAAGGTACTTATGCTACCCAGAGAGATGTTGCTGCAGATCTTATTCTTAAGGCGGAGGCCTACCCACTGAGCTATCGAAACACCCTGTTGACTTCGTTGCCAAAGATTTTTCAAAATAAATCTGTAGTGAATAGGCTTATTACTGGTAATTATGCGGAAGAAAGTGATATTCACAAAAGACCATTGGCCAAATTTACATTGGATATTGCTTACCAAATTGGTCTTTTAAAAAAAGACCCATGAAATTAGCTGCTTTGATGGATACCAGATACAAAAATAGATCTTAAAGCTTGGTGTTTTGCTTAATTTACAATTACTATCGGCTGATAGCCTCCATATTAAGAATAAATTAAAACTCAGATATCTGGAATTAACAGATTACACAAAAATTGTTCGTATAGTATTTAGGCTAACAACATTAATAGTCTTGAGAATATATGTAAATTACAATCCTAAAGATTCATGTTTTTAATGAATCCATGGCTCAATTAATAAATAACCTTATAGTATGCTCTCACAATCCACAAGTTCTACTATCAAAAATCAATGTTGTGTTACAACTCAGTTAATTTATCATAAGATATTTTTATATGGAATTCGTAATTAAGAACTGTAACAACATCGATGATGGAAGAATTACTCTTACAAAGAATATTTTAAATATCAGGTATGGAATTAATGGTACAGGAAAAAGTACAATTTCCAAAGCAATTAAATTTGGAGCAGAAGACCAATCGCAACTTGTTCAGCTGACGCCATTCAAGTTGATTGACACTGATACCATACTTATACCAGAAGTTACTTGCCCAGATGAAATCAATACAGTGTTAATTTTTAATGAAGAGTACCTTAACCAGTTCCTGTATAAAGAAGACGAGCTGATTGCCAATAGTTATGAAATTTTCATCAGGACGGCAGAATATCAAGGCTATACTGATCAGATTGATATTCTGCTAAAACAGATCAAAGACGTATTCTCTGAAAATAGTGAACTGGATACTATCATCCAAGATTTTGAGGGACTATCCAAAAGCTTTGCTATGACTCAGTCGGGTTTATCTAAGACCTCACCATTGGTAAAGGGATTAAAAGATGGAAACAAAATACATAATATTCCAATAGAGCTAAAGGGCTACTCCAAACTCATCAAGGATAAAAGCTGTGTAAGCTGGCTGGGTTGGCAGGTTCAGGGCGAGCAATTTCTAAGCATATCAGATGACTGCCCGTATTGCACTTCTTCTACAAAAGAGAAAAAGGAAATTATACATAGTGTATCAAAAGTTTATGACAAAACCGTTATTAAGAACTTCAGCATTATCCTAGATGCACTGAAAAATCTTGGCGATTACTTTTCCGAAACTGCCAATCAAACTCTTAAAACCATTACTGAAAAACAGAGCGGTTTAGAGAAAGCTGAAGAAGACTATATTATAGAAATTAAGAAGCAGATAGACAACCTTTTATCGAAATTAAAAGCACTGAAGTATATTTCTCCTATTTCGTTTGCAGAGGACGCAAAAGTTTCTGAGATTTTGACTGGTTTAAAGATTAATCTTGATCTTTTCGACCGGTTTAAGTCTACAAAGACATCACAAATTTTGGCTTCATTGAACAATTCGCTTGATCAGGTTCTTACTAAAGTTGGAATGCTACAAGGAGAGATTAATAAGCAAAAAAGTTTACTTAAAAAACTCATTGAAAACCATAAGAAGAACATAAACGAATTTTTGCAGAATGCTGGCTATAAATATCAGGTCGAGATTATTGATAATGAAAAAAAGGATTACAAGTTGATTCTGCGACATAAAGATTCAACTAAGACATTAAATGGAGGGAAGCAACATTTAAGTTTTGGTGAAAAAAATGCATTTTCATTGGTTCTTTTTATGTATGAGGCACTTTATAAGAAACCAGAACTTATCATCTTGGATGATCCAATTTCATCCTTTGATAAAAATAAAAAATATGCAATTATGCATATGCTCTTTGGGAAGCAGCAGAATAAGGAAAATATTCGAAATAAAACAGTTCTTTTGCTAACTCACGATCTTGACCCGGTTATCGATACTGTAAAAGTTATAAGAGAATATTCCTCTATATGCGAAGCCAAATATATTTATATTGATTCAGGTAACCTTAAAGAGAAACAAATTACAAAAACAGATCTATTAACTTTTGCCCAGATTTGCAAAAAAGCACTTCAATCAGATATTGACGAGATCATTAAACTTATTTATTTAAGACGGAACTACGAAATAATCGATGATCTTGGTGATGAGTATCAAATATTATCAAACCTATTTCATAAAAGAGGATTAACAGAGCTAAGAGATACAAGGAAACCTATTGATAATGATTTAATGGAAGATGTGGATTTTCAAAATGGTATCGTGAATATTAGGACTTTCATTCCAGGTTTTGACTATAGTGAAAGTCTTGTTAGGGTAGATAATCCAAATCATCTTTATCAGATTTATGATTCGGCTGAGAACAACTATGTGCGTCTGAATGTTTTTCGATTAATTTATGAAGATCAATTGGAAGAGCTTCCTAATGTACTTAGGAAATTTATTAATGAATCATATCATATTGAAAATGAACTCATTTGTCAGCTAGATCCTAATGATTACGATTTGGTTCCTAGCTTTATTATTGATGAATGCACGAAATATGTCGAGGAAAAAAGAAATATTTAAACGAGGATTAATGAGTTATTTTTCGCAGGGAGGGAAAAAAAGAAAACGATTGTTGATTTCTGCCAACTTTTTTGTTCTAAGCTAATCTTCTCAAGGTATCTCCAGCTTTGAGAAGAACCAAAATTCGTCAATTTTTGCAAGGGCTTTAAATGAATTTCTTCCTCTCTAAATCCTCAATTATAGGCTCTATAAGCAATAAAAAGCGATTAAATGTCCAAAGTATTCCTGTTGATTGGTATGCTTTTAATAGCTAAAAATCTGATTGTTAGCTATTTGCGTTTTTAAAATATTGCTGTTCTAAGTATTGTATTTACAACTAAATATGTTCGCAGATTTAAATCCCCTGCAAAACCTCAATCTTTTTTCTACGAAACATGCGCCCGTGAAAATCTACTCCTTACGGGAAATAACGGACTTTCTCGATTTCACTGAATATAACGAATTAGAGAGCTATTTCGATAAAACAACAGATAACCCGGTGTACAACGACCAAACAACTTACGGAGCTAGTATTAAAGTTGCCGCAAAAAAATCGATGCTGAGAGGTTTGCTGATATCCCTTATTCAAAGGAGCTTTTGCTTGGTGTTGCTGACGAAGTACAAAACAATGTACTGCCAAATCTCTTTCATTTGCTGGTTTTTAATGAAGGTCGTTTGCCGGTCTCCATTCAGTATTATTTCTATGCTGCCGTGTCAATTATTTTTTTAACAGTTATTTGGCCTATTGTACATAAATTGTTTTTTGATGACCAGTTGTATTTAAATATCGGCATTATTGTTTTGTTGGGATTGTTCATCCATATTCTGTTGATGCTAAGGGCATTTCTAAAACTGGAAGCAACCCTAAAATTGCCGGATGATTACCGATAGCGCATGATACTGAGCAAAGAAGAAACCTGGCCAACTGAAATCATTGATTTTTTGAAAAATGATGGACAACCTTTACTAGACTACGAATTAAATTTCAATAGTAATAACTATCATTTCATCGGATTTGAATATGACAAGGCTCATAGGCATCTTTGGCAAATGATGTCCAAATTCACCTTTGAGGGTGTCTATCACTGTACAAGGCTGACTGCTGAGGAAATGTTTTTGATCAGAGCGCATGGTATGCAGTTGCCCAACCAGGCAGTTTTAAATGATAGGATTGATAGAGTGAAAGAAAGTGGCCTAGTTTCGCTTGAATTGGCTGAAAGTATGAAAGCCAAAAATGAAGCAGATGATAAATATCGGAAGGATATGCTGCATTTCGTTTTCCAGGCCCCATATTTTGAGGGAGAACATGGTATAGGTAGGTTTTTTAGGTCTTGGGGCGGTGAAGCTTTATATAATTGCCATGAGGAGGATCTGCAAACTGGTTTAGCTCTCCGAAAAATCGGCATTCCAGCGATTATAGAAGTAAGATTAAAAATTGGAACTATTGGAGGTGCTTATCTAATCAACAAGATCTCAAGAATTTACCTGATAAACAGGGGGCATGATATACAGGAGCCCATCCGTCATGAAGACCACACACGTTCAGCAATTCCAAAACAGGACATGATAGACATTTATTGCCATCCCGATCAGGCATTTTTAACATTTAGTGGATGTAAAAGTTGGGTGTTGCCGCTGTGACCTACTTTAGGGGGGCAAATTTAAGCCATGCATACCCGTAAATCGGGCTGGTGGAAGAAAGTTGCTTTGTTTTAACACAGCGACTCAAACTTTATCCGCCTCAATTGTTGTCGCAGCCATGGCCTGATGATTTTTTCTTGGTATTCGGTTTACTGTCTTTTGGTCATTGATCCAGCTCTTATAGCATGGCATCTTCACCTGGTATCCATGGTACAATTATCCTCAGCGTTCGCTGGATAAAATTCAATGATACCGATGGAAACTAATTGAAATTGACCGATAGGCTGTGCCTTTGCTGATCCGGCTTAGTAGTTTATGTTCTGCTTAAGATATATCCGGCTAGCCTTGTATCTGCTGCCGGATATATTTTTGTTTTTGTTTAAGGTGTGCTGACGCTGCCGATGATTTTATTGAAGATGTTGGTGTCCAGTACGATGCCGATGGTCCAGTTGGATTTGGTTTTGGTGTTCTGGTAATAGTTGAACTGTTCGGTGCTGATTAGGGTTTCTCCCGGGATGAGACCAGGCATATCAAAGGTATTGACTTTGCGGACGTTTTTGCCGGCGAAGATACCAAAGCCCTGCATGGGTTGTATGTTTAGCCCGAAGAACCAGTTGGTGAGTAGCTCTCCGCTTAGCCCGACGCCAAGGCAGGGGTAAATTTTACGGATGAAACTGCCCTCATCGTCCAGGTATGACCTGCCCCATGCATTGAACCGCCTGCCATCCCTTCCTTCAGGGAAAATCAGGTTTACCGGAGAGACGTATAGTGTGTACATGAAGCTTCCTATAATGGCGGGTTTGTCGTTTGTGACCTTTAGGGTTTGTTTGCTTGCGTCTGCGGGTGAATTTACCGAGGTGAAGGTTGGGTTATTGAGCCAGGTATAAAGGATGCCGACATCAAAGGAGCCTTTGTAGAATGCTGTTTTTTTGATTTTGGTGCTGTTGAGCTGTACCGGTTCAGCGGGATTGCCGCCTTTGAAATAGAGGATGTTAAAAGCCAGCTCATCTGAGGTGGGTAGCATGGTTATGGAGTGATCGATGATGGTCATGTCTTTCTGGGTTTGGCCTTGATTCTCGGACTGGGATTTGCCATCTGCGGCTTTGCCTGCCGTAACTGCGCTGTTATAATAAAGGTCTTCATCGGTCAGTGTGCCTGCGGTCTGCTTAAAAAGGAACCTGCCTGATTCAAACAGGTATTTGGGATAGAGGATATGAATCTTGTAATGGTATTTGCGTTGGATACCGGTGGGCACGGATGAAAACAGTGGGTTTCCGAGCTGGTCAAAAAAGATGTGTATGGTGTATATTTCGTCCTTTTTCTTGTAACCAACATCGGTGAGCTTATAGTCATTGTCCAGGTAATTGGATTTGAAATAATCATTTAGTTGTTCATCGTTCAATAGGTCAGTTGCCTGTACGCTCATTTTGGGCGGGCTAGTGGATGATGTTGTATTTGCAGGCGCAGTGGCCTTCGCCTTTAGGATGGTGTAGGTAATGCCCTTGTCGCTGGCCGTGCTTTTCAGCTTTAGGATCAGCGAGTCTTTTTCCGTGATTTTGTTTAGCATCCGGCTTACCTTGATGATGAGTTCTTTTTTCTGTTTGTCATAGGCGATGATTGCCGTATCCTGATATTTTGTGGCATTTAGCTGTTCTGTGACCTTCTCGGCGTTTAGCGTGCCGCTTAGGCTGGAGTTCTTGAGCAGTTCGGTAAGGGCTGTTTCCTCGATCTTTGAAATGCTGACTGAAAAAGCGTTGGCGGGATCCAGGCGGATGATTTTGTCTTTCAGGGGGGCTGGCCAGCTGGCAAAGTCGCTGACCTGGTCTTTTTGAGCGAGTGCTGACATGGTGAGGCAGCAGGCGGTAATGAAGATGGAGATTGCTTTCATGATTAAATATTTAGATAAAATTTCTGGTCATACCTGAGGTTGTAAAAGGGAAGCACGAAGGATACCTTGAGCTCATCGCCGCCAATAATAAAGCCAATGAGCTTATTGGTTTCGCAGTCAATGACCGGTGCCCCGGAATCCCCGCCGATGGATAGCTTTTCAGTGATCACCACATTATTAAAGGTGCTCTGATAGGGATCAAGGGTGATGCTGTTGAACATGGAGAGTATTTTTGCCGTCTGTTTTCCGGATTTATAACCCATCATGTAAACCTGCCTGCCTTTTAGTTTGTGAAAGTCATCATATTCATAATAACCTGTGATGGTGACCTCGTCGCTGTTGTTGATCACTTCACCTGCTGAATGGAGTCGGATGGCTGCATAATCCGCGTCCTGATTGTAAAGCCCTTCTGTGATGATAAATTCTTCGCCATCGTCGTTCATTGGGATTCGGGCTCTCAGTTTGCCTTGGGAATATCGGCCGCTGCCATCTTTGATCAGCTCACTGAGCAGTACATGGAAGGAGGCCAGCAGGAAATAATCATAGGTATTTGTACTGCCTGGTTTAAGCCTTTTCACCACAATCGATCGGGTTCCGGTTTTGGCTGTGCTGATTGCCCTGATGCCTCCGCCGA
Source organism: Pedobacter sp. MR2016-19 (assembly GCF_014947265.1). NCBI lineage: Bacteria > Pseudomonadati > Bacteroidota > Sphingobacteriia > Sphingobacteriales > Sphingobacteriaceae > Pedobacter > Pedobacter sp. MR2016-19. The sequence continues at coordinate 49,086 of NZ_JADCNK010000028.1, read as the reverse complement.
TCCTGGGCGGGCTGTCCTGCTCCTTGTCGCGGGGTTTTGTATTTGGGTCGTAATGCAGCCTGTTCGCGGGAAGGGCAATCACGTCGGTTGGGATGCTTAGCCCCTTTATTAGAACGTTTTTCAAGACCATGTGCTGTCCCTTGGCGACGGCCAGATCGATTTTTTCGTTGACATAAACGATCAGGCAGGGGATGTTCCCGGTGTCCAGGTTTTTAAAGCCTACGCCGCAGCCAACGTAGCCGCTTACCGCTGTTTTTAGAAGTGGCTGGGCAAGGTTTTTGACGTAGTTGAGTATCTGGATTTGCTCATCCTGCTTGAATTCATTCAGGCTTTGGCCCAGATCGAAATCGGATTCGTAAATACCGCCGCTCCAGTAGTAGGCCTGGGTAGCTGAACCAAACCATAGCCCATTGCCATCAATCACATCGCCATAGCCTACCTGGGTGATTTCGATGTTTTCTCCGGGGCTTAAAACTCTCCCAGTTTTTGAACTGAGTGAGGCTTTTCCAATCCGTTCATTTAAATAGCAGGATATCGTCACTTTCATAACTATCCGGCAATTTCGGTTACTTTGATTTTTTCCTGCCCCAGGGTTTCCCTGGTTGGAATGCTTTCGCTCTTTGGTATTTCCTGGGGTTTTTCGCCGGTTGCTCGGATATTGATGAGCTTATTGAGCAGGTCAAACCAGAATGGGGCACCAAAGGAAATGGCGATTGCCGTAAGTAGCCAGCCTGCAATTGAAGGCCAGAAATGAAAGGTCAGGTAGGTATTGATGCTTTTTTTTACCTGGTTTAACGTTTGTATCCTTGAATTTAAGCTATCAATTTTCAAAGCCATAATTGCTTTTTTAAACTTTTGCTGGGCCAATAGGTCATTTTTTTGCAAATCTTTTGCAAGTTTGGTTTGCCTGGTTACCCCTGCTTGCAGGAGTGCTTCACTGGCCGCTATTAATTTAGCGAGCGAGTCTCTGCTGTTGCTGCCTTTTTCATCGATCCAACCTAGGCCAAGGATTCCTTTTGTCCTGTCCGCATCTTTTTGGAGCATCTGGTAAGTTTTGATGAAAGCCGAATCGGCGGGCATCGTTTCTTTGCCTTCAGAGGGAATGGCACCGCGATCTGTCGGAGGCTGGTTCACAATGGCGGTGTAGGCTTCGCTTTTTTTGATGGCCATTTCCACCATCAGTTTTCTTGCTGTGGTATCTGTGGAAAGGATGCGGTAGATTTTTAGGGTGTCGATGTTGCCTGCGATGGCAATAAGAGTGCCTATGGCTAAAAGCCATAGCTGGGTTTGCCTTCTATACCAGCCGCTAACCCTTTCCATGGTGTCATTGTACCAACGTTCCAGATAGAAATTGAATTTACCCAGGTCTCCTCCTGCATCCTGAAACAGGTTATTCAGATGTATCAGGGCATCGCTGCAGATGTCAAAGGGTTCGGCTTGTTTATCTTTTTGGGGGCTTTTCTTTAAAAAGTTTGAGCCACTTGCCTTTGAAGGCTGCGAGGGATTACCGCCGGGCTGGGGATTCTGGGCGTAGGCAGCAAGCCCGGTTTTTATTTTTTTTTCTATGGCATCTGCCTGGTTGCTTGTCCGGCTCCAGTCATCGCCCCGTAATAGGTATATCAGGGTCTGGCTGAAAGTGTTCGAGGAGAGGTAAGAGGGTTTGTTCCATAGCATTCCGTTTCCTTGCGCGAGGTATTTGATAGAGGGGTGGGAATAGAATTTCCCGACAAACTCATTTTTTCCGGATTTGGTTCCCAGCATTCTTTTGATGCCAGTCTTGAGCATTTTGGCCCTGAGGTCAAATACCTTGGCGAGCATTTCCTGTAAAACGGTGGCCAGGAGGCTGTAAAGGAGGTAGACGAATACAATGCCGATCACGACATCGAGCGCTGGATTATTCATGAATGAAGCGTTTGGTATGGTTAAGTTAGCGCTTAGTTGTTGGTTTTCAAATACTTAATATTTGGTAATTATCTCATTACCCAGCTGTATGAATCATTCGATAGGACGGATCTTTTAAAATGCGGGTTATTTTTAGGGCTGTTGGTATAAGGGCAGCGCGGCATTTGCCACGCTGCCGGCTGTATTACCTGTGCTTTCTCAGGCTTTTAATCAATGAATTTCTGCCTGTAAAGTAGCTGTCCAGCTGGATTGCAGCTTTGAATTGCGGCACTTTCAATAGTATTGTATGTGCCTTTTTTAGGTTGGGCATCGGAACTTTTGGAAACAGGTGGTGCGCGGTATGCCAGTTGTCATTTTCAGGATGGATTAAGTAGGAAAGCCAGTTATCAGGCATCGTTCTGGTGTAGTTGATAACCGATGTGGCGTCCAGACAGGCATGGTCTGCCAGTTCAACGAGCATCTTCAGTGCATGATAGGTGGTGGCCCTGGCCAGAATCCAGGTAAAGCCGAAAAAAATCATGATTTTGAATGAAAATATGGCGGCGATACAGGCCATGGTTAAAGCCCAGAATCCAAGAATCCTGGCCCTTCCCTTCCAGGTGGGTTTAGCGAGATGGCCAAAAACGGACGACAACCAGAGTTTTTTATCGGTTAACAATGGCAGGTATATTTTTAAAAAGGCAACCAGATCGCTGTCAGTTGGCTTGATTGTTTTGCTACAGATAATGATGTCTTCATCTTTTCCATCAACGCCCAGCTCACTGTGGTGAGGTTTATGGTTATTCAAAAAGGTTTCAAAATCATAGAACATTAATGGACCCAAAATCCAGGTGCCTAGCCATTTGTTTACCTTTGCGGATTTAAAGATATTAAAATGGCTCAGGTCATGAACCTGATTCCCTAAGGCCCTCAAGGACCTTGTTAATAATAACATCCCCAGTGGCAATAAATAAGTGAACTGATAGGTTAACCAGGTGGCGAATGCTATTGATAATATACTTCTCAATATCCATCCCATTGAGATTTTGGTTTTCGGCTTCATCAAATCTTTCAGCTCCTGAAAGGCTGATTGCGCTTGAAGCGCTTTTTTGATTTCATTAACTTCAGCGCCTACCGATATCGTTTTTGAAGTGGATTCAAGGTGTGTTGCAACAGCGCCTTGTAGAATGCTGGTCATCCGGGCTGCTTCAGCGCCAGATTCCATAGAATTTTTGTTTTGCATGGTGTTGTTTTTTGATATTTCAAACACAACGCGACTTTTTTGACTGCATTCAAAGCTTAATGATTACTTTTGCAGTGACGATGAGTCGCGGGATTCATTTGTTGTAAGCACAGTACCGATTGGATCTTCCCGGATTGTTCGGTTATTGTGCTTTCTTTTTGTAGTTTTCAGCGGCGGGCATAACTTCGAAAGCCCGGATGCTTTCTGCTGATTTTCCGCAGTAAACACCATTGTGGTTATTTTAGTTTTTTTGTCTTATATAATAGTAGTTTTCCTGATTTTGTGTAAACAAATATATCGAAAAAAAGGGTTTTAATTTTTTTTAAAACACTGTTAATCAGTTGTTTATTAAAATATATTGAAATTTTACTTATTTTACTAAAAAAAAACTAATTTTACTGAAAATAACTGAAATAATGCCTCAAGATAATGCCAAGTCCGATCTCAAAAAACATTTAATAGCTGCACTTGAATTTTTTAAAAGTCAGGGTGATGAAGAGATGAACACCCAGAAAAAGTGGCTGTCAAAATTAGCTACGATCAAAAACATGTCGGCTGCAACGCTCAGTAATCATTTTACGGGGGCTAAGGAGTTTTACAATGCCAACCAGTATGATAAAATTCTTCGGATTATTGATGCCATTATATTAGCTGATTACAATCATAGCTGGGATCTGAAGAAGAAGTGTTTTACCTTCGTTCAGGAAAACATGCCACAAGAGAGGCAGGAGTTTTTAGGCCTGGATGGGGTATGGAAAGGTTATTCCTGGGAAAAGGATGGCTATAGTGGAAATGCTTCATTAGACAAAAAAAATAACTGCTATGAATTGAAAAACTGCCTGGTTAATATTTTTATCCTGAAAATTGATTGCGGGAATGTGCTGATCAAATCAGGGCAATCGGAATATGGCGGCTTGGTAAGCCCCATCACTGCTGAGCGTTTTTACATGGAACTTACCGAAACTGAAAACTTTAGAAAAACCTTTATGATCGGAAATGGTGGGCCGAAGAAGATGAGCTCAATCCAGCGCCTGGTCGTGGCATATGCAGATTCTGGGATAACTAATGTGAAATCCGGCATTGCTGTGCTACAGAGATCTCAGGAAGAATATGAAAACCTTGTTGCCAAAACAGTTACCGCTAGTGATTTAAAAGATCAAAAAATCGTGAAAATTCTCGCGGGCGACGATCACCATGTCGGAACCCAGCATCTTGCCATGATCATGGAGTGATACATAAGGTTGATTATATACCATTTTTGCCTGATTTTCGCTTTTTTTTCGCCTTGAGGTAATGGAAATAAAAAAGGGAAAGCGCATAGGCGTCTGGTATGGATAACATTTTACCTGATAAGAGTAAGGAAGGAATCTCCTCGATCCCAACCGTCTTTATCGAAAGATCCATTTCAGATTGTTCCAGTGACTGTTTTATTTTTTCAAAATCAGTGGTAACGTAGATTTGTATTTCCTCATTACACAGGCTGGGGTGTACAAAAGCCTTGGTCAAAAATTGCAAATCGGCTGCAATTAATCCTGTTTCTTCCTTTAGTTCACGAAGGGCAGCATCGAAGGCAGATTCTCCGTTCTCTATCCTGCCACCTGGTATTTCGAGCATCCGTTGTCCTATGGCATGGCGGTACTGTTCGACAAGAACGATTTCCCGGTCATTATGCGCAATGATGCCGACAGCATTGTTTTTGTTCAGATACGTAAATTGCAGGCTTTGCTCATTCAACTCGATATCGTCCTGAAAAACCTGGAATCTTTCATTATTGAACAAAATATTTCGCGCAATTAATTTCATTTCTGTATTTCTTTAATGTAAAAACCTCTTATACTTTCCACGGCTTTTCTTGTAGCCTCGCTTCCGAACTGCATAAGGGTATCAACTATTGAAAGGCCATCATAAAGGATGTAATTGGGTAGCGTTAAGTCAATGAATGATTTTTTGAGTGGATACATTTTGATGTGATTTTTTTTAAGCATTTCCTCACTGTGTATTTGCGTGCTCATTCCCCAGCCACAGAGGACATTAGTGATTGCCAATTCCTCACATACCTTATAGATGCGCTCGTCCCTTCCGGGCGAACGGGTTACCTCACTGGAATAGATAATCTTTGGTGCTTTAAGTTGCATCATTTCCAGCAGCCCGGTGAGGAGGCTGACATTCAGTTTTTTAAGGCTGCCATCTCCCCAGGAAAGATCCAGTAATGAGGCTAGTTTCGGCCATATTTCCTCAAAATGGGGTGATTTCTTGTAGTTGTAAAATATTGTCTTTTTTATCCGGATGAGTTCATGTAAATCACTTTTGATCACTGCATCTGCAATTGTCCCTTCAGTGCCCAGGGTTACCGGTGTTGTCAGGCGGAACGGCCTATCTTTGGATTTTACCAATACCGTCCCGTTGTGATAGAATCGTCTTCGGAACTGTACGTCATCAAGCACCACATAGTATTCCGATACTGCCAGACGGGCCATGTATGGGAACCATGGTAAAAAATGAGGTTGGTGCATGGTAACCGTATTTACTATGCTGAGATCGTATGTCATCTGTTTTCTGATGTTGATCAAATGTAAACAAATACTATAATGTTTTAAAAGGAATATAATTTATTGGGTAAACGAACCAATGTGATCTCACCAATACTTTAAATGTTAGGGGCTGTGTCAACGGGATTGTCAGATCCTGCTGAACCAATTTATTTGACCCCTTTGCACCAATTTTTAATTATTTGTAAATGCTTTGAAAATAGTGTGTTGTAATATACTTTTTACTGGCGAGACGAGGTCAATCTACTACGGTTTATCCAATTCGTGTCTGTTGAGTTTATTAGAGTTAGTTCGAATATAGAGGTGATGCGCATTGGTAAACTCATTGTCGCAAGGATAGTTCAAAGGATCGGATATAACCTTTAACTCACATTTGGGTTTTCTGATCTTAAGTTCCAAAATGATTTGGTTAGTCCTAGCGGAATCTCCAGTCGAATTCATTTGTTCGTCCTTGTCAACGAAAAAAAGCAAAACTATTCTCATTCATATTTGCCAAGTTTTTGTGTTTTAAATTTTTAGTACAACGGTTGCCACTTTTCCGAAAAACTAGATTTTTATATAAATCCCTTGCTCTTTAAGTCATCGACAATTGGCCCAAGAACCTGTAAGAAAGCACTTAAGTGTTCAAAGTATTCCTCCGAGAGGGTACTTTAAAAGCTTCGGTAGCACCGAAGCTTTTTTGTTTGTTTATGGCATCAGTTTATATCTTTTTTTCTGAAAAATTAAATCGTTATTACACCGGTTTTGTCTGGATTTGCTACAGCGATTACAATCGCATAAGGATAAATTTTTACGGATAGTTTCACATCTAAGACAGAAGATTGGGAACTATTTTTTACTATAAATGACCTTGATTACAAACAGTCCCGATTGATCGAATTACATATCAAAAAAATGAAAAGTATAATTTATATTAAAACTTAAAGCAATATCCTGAGCTGGTAGCTAAACTTATTGAGCGATATCATTAAAAGCGACCCCGATATCGGGGTGGTAGACGCACCAGCTTGAGGGGCTGGCGCCTGTATGGGTGTGGGAGTTCGATCCGATAGCTATCGGATCTCCTCTTGGGTACAAATTAGATAGTGATTGTCAAGCGAAAAAAAGCCACACAGAGATGAGTGGCTTTTTTGTTTAAAACAATGTTATGTTCTTGAGGATGCTATTTTTAAAATAGCTATTTAGTTCAAAATTGGAATATGAGCAGCTACTGCATCAGAAACAATTACTAATACCGTCGTTCTAGGATGATTAACCATTTAATTCCGATAATACAATCCATCCGTACTCAACAATAGGAAGTTACCATCAGGTTTGATGAAAAATGAAGTAATTGTTTTTGAAAAGTTAAGTTCTACCTTGCTCCAATTGTTTTTCATACTGTAAACACCTGCATTCGGTGTTGCGCGGACCAAATAAAACACATCGTCTTTTGATGGTTGGATATTGGTTACCGATTGCGACGTTCCATTGTATTGATAATAACGTTTCGCCGTGCCTTTTAATGTTGTAGGGGAAACCTGCGCAATGACCGCATCATCAGCACCAACATACAAATTACCATCTGTACCAATAGAAAAGCCGGTTGGCTGTGACAAATAATATCCATAATCCAGTAAAATGGGCTGCCAGGTTTTGCCAGTATCCTTCGACCTAAACAGTTTTCCCCAATCATCAAAAAGGTATAAACTGCCATCAGCATGTTTGTTAAAGAAACCGAACCGCTGCGAACTGTTTGAAACTAGCATTTTTTGCCAAAAAAGTCCGTTGTCAGTGGTAATGTAAGGGCCATCAAAGTAGAAACTTACCATTAGTGTATCGTCTTTAACCATAAAACCTGTTGGATCACGTTTGTCGAGTATACCATTGTTTATCGCTTGCCAATTTTTAAGGTCTTTAGAGTAAAAAATGCCATCAGTTTTTGTAAGTACATATAACCACCCTTTGGTGTTAAACTGAGCTCCAACTATGCTCGACCCTTTTGGTACACCCGCTACTTCGTACCAGTTCATACCTCCATCGGTAGATGAGTATAATTTATTGGAAGCTAAATACAGGGTTTTAGAGTCAAATGTTGTTACCTGTGCTGTAAACATATCTGGTACTCCGCAACCACAAGATTTTCCCCAACCGATTGGTTTTGTGCCAGTCGCCTGAACTTCAATCGAATCTTGCGGCACAGAAGCTTTGCCATTATTTGTATAGGTAGTAGGGTACGCATACAAGTACACTTTTATTTTTTGAGCGTTACTGTTGCAGCCCAGTTGCCATATGGCTTTTGCAGTTCCATCTTGTTGTACGTTTGATTGTGGAATTGTATAGCCGTTAATCATGCCGTTTCCCTGCACAAAAGCGAATTCCAAATAATATTGTTCAGGCTTTATGCCTTCAATAGGAGTGATTTTAAATGAAAGCTCGTTTGCCAGCTTCTCGCCATAAATACCAGATTGTTTATCTCCCCCAGTTAATGACAATTTTGCCTTCGGCAATAAACTTTCAGGATCTTTTTCTTTATCTGAATCTTTTTTGCAACCTGCCATTAACGACAACATCAAAAGCGATGAAAAGATAAGTTTTATGTATAATACAGATTTAATCATGATTATGGCTGAGTTATGTCGTACGTTAAGATAGAAGATTGTTGTAAACCGAAGACATTAGTCTCGTCTTTTATGATTGCTCTGCGAAGATCACCGGCGCCATAATTACTTTTTAATAATAATGTCCAGCTTAGTCCATTGTCTTTTGATTCTGCAATTTCACCACCGGAACTTACGATTAGGCCATGGTTTTTAAAGAAGCGGATTGCAATAATTGAAAAACTCATACCAGTTGATATTTTATCCCAATGTTCGCCTGCATCATTTGTTCGGATAAGTGTACCATATTGCCCACCTATATAACCCAACTTATTGTTTACAAAATAAACTTTGTTTAAATTGTTGTTTAACTGAATTGGTTGCTGTTTCCAGGTTTTGCCAGCATCGGTTGTTCTGGCGATGAAACCTACGGAACCACAGGTAAATAATGTGTCATTTCCAACATGAGTAAGATCGGTTAAGCTATTTAGGATGTTAAATGATGCCGTCTTATCCCAGGTTTTGCCACCATTTGTGGTTTTTGCAATTCCTCCCTGCCAACCTACCGAATAAATCACGTCTCTACTTTGGAGGTAATATGCAGATGAGCTTTGATGACCTACAAACGGGGGAGTCCAGGAACTAGGCTGAGCAAATGTTTTTCCACGATCGTTGGTAAAAGATGCGTAGTTATTTACAATACTTACCATTGCTGTGTCTTTTCCAGTAAAAGAGATAAGGTAAGCACTGTTATCATTTCTTACGGGTTCGCCCTTTATCCAAGTTTTTCCGCCATCATTTGTTCTAATCGTACCAGAGCCTTCTCCAACAACTATTCCATTCATTTCATCTATAAATTGAATGTCTTGTAAAACATTATAACCACCTTGATTGCCATAATAAACGCTTCTCCAGGGTTGACGGAATTTTGCTGAAAGACTAACTGAATCCATAGTTTTGCATGTGCCTTGAATAAACTGCTCATTTGTACATCCAGCCCCAACGTAAAATTTAATTGTTGGATTAACTTCAGTAGAATTAGGTTGCCAAAAAACTTTAATTATCATGTCATCGCCAGATTTAACTTGGCTTAATACATTAAAACTTCCACTATTACCACTCATTTTAGTGTAATATTGCAATGGAGATTCGTCAGTAGTTGTATTTAATTTTACCTTAAACACAATAGTATCTAAAACTTGATTTTTATAGGCGAGTTGATTATTACCCTTTATAATCTCGATACCTTTTATTTCTCTAGACTTCGAATTAATTGTAGTATCTGACTGATTTGGACCGCCTTTTTTACAGGAAAAAAATAAGACTATGGCAGCCGATAAGAGCGTGTATTTTTTTATTGTGAGCATACGTTAAATTGTAAAGCTAAAGATAGGATAAAAAATTAGGGAAGTTTTGAACATAAATATTTTTCTAATAGTACTGTAAGCTTCGGTAGCACCGAAGCTTTTTTGTTTATAGCTTCAGTTTATATCCTTTTTGCGGATCGATACCAACTTCCTTGCGAAAGTCTTTGTGCCCAAAGTCCTAAGCAGTGGGCATGATTCATGCTTTACAAAAAATGATTATTACGAATAATAAACTTATTGAGTTTTTGGAAAGCACAAGTCAGCTACAACAGTTCCGCAACTGCTAAGACTTGCGCTAGGAAAGGACTAACTTATAGTTTTGATGGGCAACCCGGAATGGTTTGATGCCTAAACATTAGTTGGGAAGGCTTTTCCTTTAAATTTCCATTATATTTGCTTTAACACGAACGCTCTACTAAATTGAACTGGACTCTAGGATATAATTTTTACAATACCGACGTAATTCTATTTAATGCATACGATGTTAAGATTTCTGACGTAGCTTCAGAAATTTCGACCGGAAAGTATCAGGTCTATCTGGTAACCAAACGCAAAAAAAAAACTGTTTTTTGCTCAGATGTGAGCAGTTAAGTGAAAAAAACGTTTCATGGTTCTATTTCCTCGATGAGAACCATGATAAGCAATGGCTGGACAGGGAACATCAAAAAGATGTTGTATTGTGCAAATCAGAACGGCCGGGTTATATCACTGTTATTGACAATGGCCAATCTTCAGATATCAGAAGCCATCATGTGGTTTCCATGATGTTTTTCTATCGCGATGTGAGCGGAGACCAAACATATTATGGCAATCAGAGTGATATCCTCCATCCCTCCGACCTTGAAGTGATATATGTAGGTCAATCGTTCAAAGGCATCCAATGCCGATTGGAAAAACATGAAAAAATCAAAGAAATAGCCTTGAGAGTTGTCGAGGAAAGCACCACTGAAGAATTGCTGGTCATCTGTCTGGCATATAAGGCCAACGACAATGCTGTTGCTTTCGTTGCTGCTGAAACGCAGGTTGACGCGGGTGTAGACAGTCTAATGAAGTTGCGGGGAGATGCGGGAAAACGTATCTCGCCAAAGAAACAGCTGACGCTTTTTGAGGCTAGCCTTATAAAATATTTCCAACCGGAATTTAATACCGAGTATAAGGAAACCTTTCCGGCTGCCGGATTTACTTCCTATGATGAAATATACGATACAGAATTCAAATATGTTTCCATGGCCGTGGCAATGCCGGATAACCTATTTGTAAGGTTATGGTCCTAGCATATACGACAGCCGGCGTATGTGCACGAGGATCACTTTCCGCTTGAATCCCAGGAACAGAAAAAATCGCTCTTTGGCTATCTGTACGATCAGAGCAAATTGCCATAGCGCGGGTATTTCAAGGAAACGGTTCTTCCCCCAATTTTAGTAAAGTATGCAATAGGCTTCAAAAAAGCAATCATTTAATCTTCTGCCGCCTGATTCCTTCAAAGGCAATGTTGACTCACAAAAAGACAATATGGAATCCGATTTAGGACAAATGAGTTCAATTTAAAAAACGCCCCAAGGAGTTATTGTTTGAATGACCCTATTTTGAAGGTAGGCGATTTTTATATTCACTTCATTAAACATGGTAAGCTTGTCACGAAAGCTGATCAGCATCGTAAGTACAAACAACTGCATCTCCTTTAATTCGCCTTCGCTGATCTTTATGGGTTTCGATCCATGGGCTATGCTGTTTCTGAAATCCTTAAAAGCCAAAAACTTCTTTTTAAAACTATTATAGATTTCATGGTTACCAATATTACCAAATCGTCTGGTAAACAGGATTTCGAACTTCTTGGCAATCGAATCTTCCGGCTTTTTGTTGGCATGGCCCAAGTTTTTTAATTCAGTGTTGACCAGTGAGTCAAAAGCCGAAAATAGGGTAAAGAAGGCTAGATTGTTTTGGTTCCCGTCTGATATGCTAATACTCTCACCAATAAGCGCTTCATAGAACTTCAGCTCCGTTAAGGCAGGTACGTAAGTGATACCCAACTTGGTATACACGGCAAAATCAATAGGATCGATATAAATAGAATCACCGAAGAAGACGCCTTTGTACCAAAGCAATCTCTTTGCATTCTCAATAGATTGTGGCATTAATACCTTTATTTTAAATTCATCATATTCGTTCCCCTCTAATCCGTAATCGGTTAATAATTCTGGATCGGCATGTGTGATGTGGTCAAGAAAATCTTCTATTTTCTCATCAACCTCTATTCCACTGTCGGCAACCATTCGCCTAATATCTTCACTATGGTAGATTCTTAGGTCACCAAACTTGAAATTTAGAACATAGCTCATATCATCCCTGAAATTCCAGGTATTATTGAAGATATAATCCTTTCCTATTTCTCCCTCGTAGCTGCTCAGATCATAATCTGGGAAATGGTTGATTTTTATTACAAAATGTTCTGATCTGATTATTCCCGTGTACCTCAATAAGTGATGGAGGAGGTCTTTCTGTTCAGCGTAATCCTCATATTTCATGAAAAGTGTTTTAGATTGTTTTTTCTGGATACAAAGATATAATCAGAACTACGCAACCTACTTGCGTAATTCAATTTTTATTTTTAGTGTGGGAGAGCTCCTGTTTTTTTGGAAATAATCATTATAGCTTTTGATTTTAAAAGAAACGAGATTTTGACCGGTGCTTTTTCCACAAGGGGAACAGGAGTATTCCAGAAGACCTTCCAGACATTTGGAGGGAAATTATACTGGTGTCGTCAATCCGGATAATATTCCAGTTCCCTGATTTTCAGGAAGGGTAGCTCGGTTTCACGGGTTTCGATGGACTCCAGCCAATTATTTTTTTGGTCCGGCTTGGAGAATTTGATGGTTTTGAAGCGCTGGAGTGATCCCATGTGCATGTCATAAATGACGTATTCGATGAGCGGGCCATTGTTTGAAAGGTAGGTGTAGCTCATTTTTCCAGTCTGTTTGCCCTTGGGATCAAGGAAGGAAATTTCGGTGAGGTTGCCGTATGCGTCGCAAGTCCGGAGTATGCTCTGGATGAGGGTGCCATCTGCATTAAAATCGTCTTCCCTTGTGCTCTGGCCCGGTTTGCTGCTGATTATTTTTGCCGAGGAAAGTGTTTTGCCCTGCCGGTCCGTGGTGAGCCTTTCCAGTAGGGATCCGTGTTTGCCGTATTTTTCGATGGTGATCAGGTCAGAGTAGCCCCTTGTAGTCTCTGTCCAGCTCCCGTCTTTGGCTTTCTGGATGGTCTTGCCTCTGTCCGGGCTATCGCTGAAGAGGTTTCCATTGGCGTCGTATTGGTAGTCCCAGCTTTTTATCTCGCGGTTCCACTCATTGATGGTGGTGAACTTGGTTTTGAAGCCTTGTAGGTTGTACTCAGTCCTGGTCTTTTTGACAAATGAACGGTCGCCGCCACGACTGCTGACCGTGTACCAAGTTTCTGTCCTTGTTTTTACCTTTCCCCTTAGCAGTTCGATAGAGAGGTCGTTTTCTTTTTTTTGTACCTGTGGAGTGAGAAGGATAGTTAGGAGCAGGGAGGCAATAAGTGGTTTCATTCTTGGTTGGTCTTGTGTATTGTGGTCCGGTTGTCTTGTAAATCTACGATATTAACGTTGTTTTTCATTTCCTTTAGAGACTTTTCTTGCTGCTGTTTTAGCCCTTAATAAGAACAAAATTTGAAATTTTCGGCTATCTCAGGGCTAAAAACTATATAGCAGTTGCGAGAAATGTTACCGTATCAAACTTAAAGTCTAACTTAATTACAATTCACTGGAAAACATAGGAAGTTATGCAAGTTTCCTATTAATAAAAATTTCCCATACCTGCCAATTGTTTTTTTCTAATATAACCTGAAGGTATCCTTGATGAAAAATTGAAAAATTTTTATACCCTTTTTATATGAAACCTTTTCGCTCCAAATCCTCAATAATAGGCTCTATAAGTATTAAAAAGCGCCTTAGATGTTCAAAATATTCTCCCTGATCGGTACTTCACCGGAGTTCAGGTTTTTTAATCTTGGCTCCGGTTTTTTTTATTTCCTATTGATTTGTGCTTTAGTAAAAATGATTATTAATAATAATTAATTTATTAAGTTTTGGAAAGCACAAGTTAGCCATAACAGTTCCCAACCGCTAAGACTTGTGCCAGGAAAGGGTAGTAACCCTTTTAATCTTAAGAGAAAAGATGGCCCTAGTTCAGGTTGATGCCGAATAATAGGCCGAACCAGGGCCTACCCTGATAGATCCAGTTCTTGCTGTTCTTATCAAGCAGGTAGTCGGCGCCAATGGCTAATCCCAGATTAAATTTCTTGGCATCATAAATTCCGGCAAGGCCACCGTTAATTACAAAACCGTCATATTCATAATCAATCTGCTGTTCGGTTACAAAAGGGTTCATCGTTACCGCACCCAGACCTATGAAACCTCCGTAGCCATAGCCGACTCCGCTGACCTTGAACTTCTTGGAGCCTCTATCGTTTAAAGAACTGATACGATAGCTGTCCCTTCTGCGGCCCAGGTAAACGGCGGCACTAAAATTTGGGTTTAGCTGTTGAGGAAATCCCTTTACCGATGGACGGATCTTAAATGGTATGGTCAATATATCCACATCAAAAGTATATCGATAAATCTTTAGGTTTTGTATGGAGGACATCTTAATTTCCAGGGGATTGAACTTTTCAGAAACAGGTTTAAGGCTAAGGGTACCATCTGATTCCTCAACCTCGATCTTAATGCGTTTTTGTAATGGGAGTTGTTTTGCACCGCTGTCCAGCATGATATATTCCTTCGAGGAAACAGTGTATATATCTGTAGGTATCTCAGTTACGGTCTGTACGCTTTTACAGCTACAAAAATATATGTTGGCTACTAATGTAGCCAACATATAATGAAATCCTTTTTTCATACTCATTTTCTTTATCTGATATTTAATGCCCCTTAATTGCCTGCAAATAAATGCAAAATCTGCATATTTTGCTAAAGCCACTGGTTAAATCTCTTAATGAACCATGTTTTAACCAACTGGGTAAGCACACAATAACCTGCAAGAATACCAATCAGCCATGGAAAATAGCTCAATGGCAAAGGCTGTAGCTTTAATGCACTTGCAATTGGAGAAAAGGGTATACCGATGCCAATGAGCATGATCAAGGAGGTAAGCGCAACAACAGGTGTAGCTGCCCAGCTCTGGATAAACGGGATCTTCCGTGTCCTGATCATGTGCACGATCAAAGTCTGTGAGAGCAGGCCCTCTATGAACCAACCGCTCTGGAACAGGCTCTGATGCCCGGGCATATTGGCCTTGAACACGAACCACATCACCGCAAAGGTGGCATAGTCAAATATCGAACTGATCGGGCCGATGAACAGCATGAACCTGCTAATGCCACTCGCATCCCATTTCTGTGGTTTTTCAATAAAATCTTCATCCATGCTATCCCATGGAATGGAGGTCTGGGAAATATCGTACAACAGGTTCTGTACCAATAAATGGATGGGTAACATGGGTAAAAATGGCAGAAAGGCACTTGCACCCAACATACTGAACATGTTTCCAAAGTTGCTGCTGGCCGTCATTTTGATGTATTTGATGATGTTGCCAAAAGTTCTCCGACCATAGATTACGCCTTTGCGCAAAACCATCAGGTCTTTTTCCAATAGGATAATGTCTGCACTCTCTTTTGCTATATCTACAGCGGTATCAACAGAGATGCCAACATCTGCATCACGTAGCGCAGCGGCATCGTTGATTCCGTCGCCCATAAAGCCAACCGTATGTCCTTTGGTTTGCAAAAGCTTAACAATACGTGATTTCTGCATTGGGCTCAGCTTCGCCATAATGTTGGTCTCATCTAGTTTTTCAGTCAGCTGTTCATCATTCAATAATTCAATTTCCCGGCCGAGCAGGATATGGTTTACCGGGATACCCACATCACGGCATATTTTTTTGGTCACGATTTCATTATCACCAGTCAATACCTTGATGTTTACGCCAAGTTTCTGTAATCCTTCTATTGCAGGTTTGGCAGAGGGCTTTGCGGGATCCAGAAATCCTATGAAACCTGTAAGCACCATATTGGTCTCATCGGAAACAGAATAGGTAAGCGGTCTTTTATCATCTTCCTTGATGGCTACCAACAATACACGAAGACCTTCTTCGTTCAGTTTCCTGGATGTGTCCAGCACAATCTTGCGCATGGCATCATCCATGGGCACAATTTTATCATTTTCAATATGGAGCTGTTTATCCTCTCCCGGATCAAAGGCATGTGAACAATGTTCGAGCATTTCCTCTACTGCACCTTTGCAGATCAGCAGGTGCTTGCCATTTTTTTCTTCCAATACCACGCTCATCCTTCTTCTTTGAAAATCAAAAGGGATTTCATCTATCTTGATAAAATGTTCATCTGCATTGATGCAGCTATGGATTTCTGCATGTTCCAGTACAGCAACATCCAGCAGGTTTTTCAGTCCTGTCTGGTGAAAACTGTTCAGGTATGCCCACTTCATCACCTCATCATCTTCATCACCAAAAACGTTCAGGTGCCGTTCCAGTACAATCTTGTCCA
Source organism: Pedobacter sp. MR2016-19 (assembly GCF_014947265.1). Classification (NCBI taxonomy): domain Bacteria; kingdom Pseudomonadati; phylum Bacteroidota; class Sphingobacteriia; order Sphingobacteriales; family Sphingobacteriaceae; genus Pedobacter; species Pedobacter sp. MR2016-19. The sequence goes on along the minus strand of NZ_JADCNK010000028.1, from coordinate 32,891 downwards.
TGGTCAATGTACCTGTTTTATCTGTGCAAAGTACATCCATAGCACCAATGTTCTGGATGGCATTCAAACGTTTAACGATCACTTTGCGCTTGCTCATGTTCTTAGCTCCTTTGGCCAGGTTAGCAGTTACAATCATCGGCAGCATTTCGGGAGTGAGACCCACGGCTACCGAAATCCCGAACAGTAGTGCTTCAAACCAATCACCCTTAGTAAGTCCGTTTACCAGAAATACTAGCGGTACCATTACCATCATAAACCTGATTAGTAGCCAGCTTACCTTATTGATGCCCTTATCAAAACTAGTTTCGGCCCGCTTTCCTGTAATGGCCTTGCCAATTGCACCAAAATAGGTAGCATTTCCAGTATTGACCACAATGGCCATCCCCGTGCCGCTGACTACGTTTGTTCCCATAAAGCAGATGTTGTCCAGTTCAAGTGGAGAGGTTTTTTTGCGCTTACCCGATTGCGCAGCTCTTTTTTCAAGCGGAAGTGATTCGCCGGTAAGCATCGATTGGCTCACGAACAAATCTTTACTTTGCATCAACCTGCAATCGGCAGGAATCATGTCTCCCGCACTCAAAAAAACGATATCACCAGGAACAAGGTCTTTAATGTTGATTTCTGCTTTCTCCTTGCCCTGGCGAAGTACGGTTGCGGTAGTCTTTACCATACTCTTCAGCGATTCTGCCGCTCGGTTGCTACTGTATTCCTGCCAAAAGCGCAACAGCGAACTGAGCATGACCATCACCCCAACTACGATCACCGTTTTGTAGCTACGTTCATCGGGAGCAGCAATCATTACATCAATGATGAATGAAACAACAGCAAGTACGATCAGCACCCCGATGAATGGATTTAAAAAAGCCTGGAAAAGTTGGATGTACCAGGCTGCTGCCTTTTCGTGGGCAATTTCATTGAAGCCGAATTTTTTCTTTCTATCTGCTACTTCAGAGGGGGATAGGCCATGTTCGCTGCTTTTGAGCATGGTATAGATGAATTGATCCCCTTCTTCTGCAACCCTTAGCAAACGGTTTTCGGAAAGTTTATCCAGGTTTCCTTCTGCTGTTGTTTTTTTTCGTATGGTTCTGTTGATATTAGCCAGTATTTTCATCAGTATTTAATTGTTTTAACGGTTATGAAACTATCAGGGGTTTTATGCACTGCTTTTAAGTTTAAAGTCATGATGGTTTCACGTGCATTGATTTAACGCCTTACTTATAGTGAATCTTAATTTTTTATTTGTACGATGAGCTGTTTTGGTAGCGCAGAGAAACCGGATATACCTTTTAAGGCAGATGCGCCGAGCTCAATTTTACCTAACTGGTAATTGCTTTGGCTTGAGAAATATTTTTTTCCTGGCTGTGGTTTTTGGTGGGGCAATAGCTGGTGTTGCACTTCTTTCTTTTTTGGCATAATGATGAGATAAGTCCCAACATATCGGGGCCGCCTAAAAGAAGCTTGCCTGCTCTAGCTGGGATTGTTTAAAAATTGTTGCTGTTTATCGGGCTCTGTGTCCATTTCGATTGTTTTTAAGTGCCACAAAAGTAGGGTATACAAAAAAAGCCTCCCGTTAGAGAAGGCTTAGAAATTCATTAGAATTTGATTAGAATGGTGTTGAATTAAACGTGGGGGATTTCAATGGTGAAAGTGCTTCCTTCGCCAGTTTTTGATTGTATACTTATCGTTCCACGATGCAATTCTAAAATCTTTTTTGTTAAAGAAAGACCAATACCATTTCCAGCGGCAAAACCCTGATTGGCTCCACGATAAAAGGCTGTGAAAATATGTGGAAGATCTTTTTCATCTATTCCAATGCCTTGATCCTGAAAACGCAGGATGGTTTTGTTCCTGAAATAGTTTATGGCAACTGTAATTTCCTGCGCTGTTGAGAACTTACAGCCATTTTCAATAAGATTGATAAATGCCAATTTTAATAGGTATTCGTTGCCCATAACAGATATAAAATGGTCATCCTCTATTTCGGTTTCGAAAACAATATTGATCTTATAATTGGGCTGTACGTGCAGCACATCACCTCTAGCATCTAGGATGAGCTCATCTATGCGAAGTTCCCTGAATGCAATTTCGGTAAGATCATAATTAGCCTTGGCCAAATCTAATAGGCTGTTGGATAGGCGCACCAGCTTTTGGGCGTCAGTGATTGCGTGGACAATTGATTCCTTGTATGCCTCGTTACTACGGTCTTTCTCTAAGGTGAGCTGCAATTCGGCCAACATGGCGGTAAGGGGTGTCCTGAGTTCATGGGATATATTGGAAACGACCTCCTTTTGCGCATCAAAGGATTTTTCCAGCCTGTTGAGCATGGCGTTAAAGGTAATGGCCAGTTCCGCTATCTCATCCCTGCCATTGCCTTCTCTGATTCTTAAGTCCAGATTGGTAGCGGTAATTTCTTCCACTTCATCAATTAGATCGGAAACTGGTTTGAGGGCTTTATTTGCCAGAAACAGGCCGCTCACATAGATCAATATAATCGTGAACAGAAATGAAATGATCAATGTGTATTTTAGGTTCAGTAGCTTGGCATAGCCCAGCTGATCGTTCGCTGCTGCAGTAAGGACATAATTCCCTGTTTTGTGCCTGTATAAGATACCTACTACCTGCATCTTGCCCTGATAGAATTCAATGTGTTGCTTTTTAACGATTTCATCTATCATTTGGGGGGTTTCTTTTACCTTATCGATATCAACCGCATCATGGTATTTTAGATGGAACAAGGTGTCATAGACGGCTACTTCTTCTTCGTAGAGTGCATTTTGGGAATTCCTATAAATAAGTTGTAGTACTGAAGGAGAAATCTTTGCGTCTAAGAGCAGTTTGGCCTTGGTAATGGCAATATTATTCAGTTGTTTATAATATTCTTCCTCCCTGTTCTTATCATATGAGATATAAATAACAAGGGCAAAAACCAGAAATATTGCAGCAACAATTCCTGTAAACAGTAAAGTTAGCTTATTGCGGATTTTCATCGGGTTATAGGGTGATGGGTTCGTGTTTAAATATAAAGCCCAGGCCAGGTTTGGTGTGTATGAGCTTATCCGTAAAGTCCTTGTCGATTTTCTTTCTGAGGTAGTTGATATAAACATCAATGAAATTGGTTCCAGTATCGAAATGGGTATCCCATACTTTTTCTGCAATTTCTGCTCTGGTTAGTAATCGCTCTTTGTTCTGGATCATGTATTCCAACAGCTTCAGTTCTTTTGGGGTCAGGCTAATTTCTTTGCCAGAACGAGTTACTGTTTTGGTATCGTTGTTCAATTTAAGATCGGCATACTCGGTAAATGGCGCTTTAGATTTCACTTCAAACGAATTTCTTTTCAGCAATGCCCGAATACGAACATATAGTTCTCGTAGATCGAAGGGCTTAACCATATAATCATCTGCTCCTGCGTCAAAGCCTTCAACTTTATCATCGGTTGTACCTAAAGCGGTAAGCATAATAATCGGAACAAGTGGGTATCTGGTCTTTATTTCCTTACAAAGGTCAATGCCGCTAAGCTTTGGGAGAATGATGTCGGTAATGATCAGATCATATTCGTTTGAGAAGGCCAATTTTTTCCCAAACTCCCCATCGTATGCTAAAGTAACAATGAATCCCTGCTCTTCTAATCCTTTTTGGATGAGCCCAGCAACCCTTTGTTCATCTTCGATAACGAGTATATGCATAATCAGCTTTTTTAACAAAGTTAGAGTTTTTTATTTGATCCGGATTTGCCTTGCAAAAAGCGATTTAAGTGTCCAATTATTCCTGCTGATCGGTACTTTAAAAGCTTCGGTAGCACCGAAGCTTTTTTGTTTATAGCTTCAGTTTATATCCTTTTTTCGGATCGATACCAACTTCCTTGCGAAAGTCTTTGTGACCAAAGTCCTAAGCAATGGGCATGATTCGTGCCTTACTAAAATGATTATTGAATAATTAATTTATTGTGTTTTTGGAAAACAGAAGTTACCCAAAACAGTTCCCCAATCGCTAAGACTTGCGCCCAATGCCATTAAGTTAAGGGTTTTTAGCCACAGATAAGCACAGATAAACACGGATTTTCATATCTGTGTACATCCTTTCTATCTGTGGTTAAATTATTTTCTTATGCCTGATGGCTTAACTTAATGACATTGGACTTGCGCCAGTGTGAGTAATGCTGGTAATCAAAAAAAGACTGTATCCTGAAATTAACATTTTATGTATTTTTTAAAATATACTCATTCATTTAATTGTGAATATTGATGTCTATATTAAATTACATATTTATTATTTAGAATAATTATAAATTGATATATTTGAGCCCAATCTAAAATAACATTTATGAACAAAAATTTCTCGATTCTACTGATTGCATGCAGTCTTATCCTAAACTTCTCCTGTAAGAAGAGCCTTAATGAGGCACAAACCGATCATTCCCGCTTAGATTCTTTAAATAAAAGTGCCTTCATTGGGATTGATCAGGCTAAAAGCTATGCGCTAAGTATAAAACGTAAACCCAGTGGTAAATTAATGTCGGGCTCCTTTGCCTCGGTTTCTAATTTGGCAAGCCGGAAGGGAACTTCCAGTGAGACGAATAGCGTAGATACCGTTTTTACGGTAAAAGATCGGGCTGGCATTAACGCCTTCTATATTATCAATTTTAAACCGAACGGATTTTGTATCGTATCTGCTGATGAAAGGGCACCATCGTTACTCGCATATTCTGAGACTGCCTCATTCAACAAAGACAATGGAACGGAAGGTATACTGAGTTGGATGAATGATGTTAAGCATAGCATAGAGAACATTCGTGCAAATCAATTTGCAATTAAACCCACTGCTACATCTGGTGTAGCCATTTCAAATAGTAAAAAAACAACCTCCTGGGTGAAGGAGCAATTGCCTGCAACCAGCGATGTAGCCATTTCGAGTGGTAAAAAAACAGCCGCTTGGGTGAATGGTCAATTGCCTGCAACCAGCGATGATAATGTCCTGATCGAACATAAAGATCCTTTGGTACAAACTTACTGGGGACAAGGTGACGGATACAATGACCAATGTGACTATATGAGTTGCGGAAACACCTACGCAACCAACGGCAGGGCGGTTACCGGATGTGTAGCAACAGCCATCGCCCAGATTGCGGCCTATCATCAGTTCCCGTCTTCTTACAACTGGAGTTCCATGTCTAATTATTACGGAACACCCGAAACGGCCAGATTAATGCATAACATCGGCGTAGCGGTAGATATGGACTATAAATGTGACGGGTCGGGAACAAATGGCGGTACAAAAACTGTTGATGGTTTTAATTTATTAGGTTACTCCATGTCCAAAAGGGAATTCAAGGCATTTTCTGCCACCGATCCGACCAATGATTTTTTAAACGAACTGCGCGCTAACAGACCTTTTATCATTTCCGGAGGCAGAAAGGGTTCCTTTATTTTCTTTGATACCTATAAAGGCGGTCATGAATGGGTATGCGATGGGTTTTACCGCTATGAATATACCCGTATTGTGCAAATACCTGTAGATGACTATTTTGACGAACGCGTCGAAGTAACTTATCCAACTTATTTTCATATGAACTGGGGTTGGAACGGTTCTTATAACGGATGGTATATGGTTGGGGATTTTGGGCCTACGATTACTAACTTCCGGGATGTTTACAGAGATGATTTTGAGGGTACTTACAATTACAAAAATATCATGTACTACAATATAAAACCGTTATGAGAAAAATGACAAGAGTAATAGCTTTAATCTTTATGATCTACCCGTTGTTTTCCTGCAAAAAGAAGGTTGCAAATGTTTCAGTGGAAACAAGTGTGATGTTTGCTGTAAAAAATAATGTACAGGCAGATCTTCTTGCTCCGGAGACTGCAAACGGATTCAATCAGCAAAACATACAGATTTTTAACCTAATAGATGGTACGTATCAGCAGATAAACAAACCATCAATGGATTTTCCAAAAAATATTAAAATATTCAAGAAGCAGAATGCAGCGGAATATCAACTTGAATTATTCGTAAACACCGAAACAGATAAAAGCGGGATAAGTTATACCCTCATCCAATTTGGGGAGAATAAACCGGATACTGTCAAGGCAGAAATCGTAAGAAACGGGGGTTCAATCGCATTAGGAAAGGTCTGGTTAAATAACGCGCTGATAGACAGAATTACCCCAACTGTTATTCTCAAATAATTGATATGCGATAATGTAAGTATTTAAACATAAGTCGAACATCCTACTGAGCAAAAAAAAGTATAAAAAGAATCCCATTGTACTCATCGGCAATGGGATTCCTTTTTAGTTCTGAAAGTATATTTTTTAACTTGTTTATGGGATGCAAATTTCGCCTCTGTAGGGGGTAATCGCTATATCCTCAAGTTAATAACTGGTTTTAGTTACCCGGATCTTTCACTTTCTCCACCACGTCTTGTATGTTCTGCGGTAAATTTGAAAGTAAATTATAACCCGTTGCACTTTCTATATCGCGTACAGACACAATATAGTTCTTCCAGCTTGGATTTGTGCTGTTAATGTTGGGTGTGTTGATGGCAATAACCCTTGTCGAACTACTCACGCGGCTGATATCTTGATCTCCCGTTTTTAGCAGTACTGCCACTTTCCATACGTTTGCCGGAACGGTTACTTTGCCATTGTTGATGGTATTCACTACCGATGCGCTTGCCGAACCGATGCCGCCTGTGCCATAACTTCCCATGATCACATAAACCTCGTATCCGTTCAATGCCTGGGCGCGGAGATAGCTTTCAAAAGATTCCCATGTTTTCTGATTGTTGTTCGGTGCCTGAGGAATCATGTTGGTCATCAGGAAAGTTGCTGAATTGGCAGTATTTGAGCTTGTACGGTCACCGCTTGGACAGTTATGCCCCCTGTCAAAACCAGAACCTGAATAGCTGTTGCTCTGTACCTGGTACCAATTTGCCGGCAGGCCTGTAAATGAAGCGAAATCGTCTTTTCTGCTTGCTGCACCAGTAAAGTTGTTCGGATCCAGGTGCCAGCTTACCCAGTTTGGTGTCCCGCGGGTCATGCTGTAACTCTCGGTGTAATATTTTTGATCAATCAGGTAATTTTCTGCTGAAACCAGGTTGGCCGTAGCGCCTGATGGGTTACCAAAAAGTAGGTTGGAATTATCACCTCCGGCCGGTGGTGCATCCGCACCTGCATCGGGCGTGCCTCTTCCAGGGGTTGCTGTGGAGCCGCCGTTATCCACAGGATCCGTATCCGCTCCACCTACGGTAATGCCCGGATCACCTGTACCTTTAAAGATGATGTCGTCGATGTTGATTCTGGTTGTACCGGCTTTTTTGATCTGAAAGCGTATTTTGCCTGTTGTATTAACCTTAAAGGAATCGGTAACCAGTGTGGTGCTGGTTTCTGTAATATCCGTACCTAACTGCGTGAAGGTTTTACCACCATCGGTAGAAGCCATAAGCTGCCAGGTTGAACTGGCATCGGTTCCATATTTGGCATGGGAAACGTAAATCATTTGAGTGCCTGCGATATCAAAGTTCATAGACAGGTAACCTGTTCTTAAGCGGACAGACTTCGCGCCGTCCCTGGCATCAGCTGCAAGATTGCCCAGCAGCGCATCGCTCAATGTCCATTTGCCGGTGAGTAGCTGAACACTGTCTAATGCATAAGAGCCTTTGCTGCCAGATTCGAAAGTCTCCGTTATGGCATAAGCCGTTGGCGCTTTTGGTGGTGGTGTGGTTGGTGTTTCATCTCCAATGCTTGTTTTTTTTGAACAGGAGGATAGGATCAGGATGCCGATAAATCCTGAATAGGTAAGGATGTTTTTTAATTTCATGCTTTGATTTTAATGTCTGGTTGTTCGCGTTAACGTAGATCATTTTTCAATGCGCCGCGAAGATATGGAGAAAAGATGTCTGTTGTGTTAAGTTAATATTAACAAAAAGCAGGGTAATTGCAATTGGGTAGAATGCTGGTGTCTAATGCTCGTTTCGCCACGGTAACTCCCTGTTTCACCACGTTCGATGATTGGGTGTAGATTTCTTTACCTAATTTATTTGGCTGAATTAATGGGGGGAAGTCTCTGGTAATCAGTACTTCACCGGGGTTCAAGTCTATTAACCTTGACTTCGGTTTTTTATTCTCTATTGATTTGTGCTTTTATAAAATGATTATAAAGAATAATTAATTTATTAAGTTTTTGGAAAGCACAAGTCAGCCGCAACAGTTCCCTAACCGCTAAGACTTGCGCTAGGAAAGGGCTTTAGTAAAAATGATTATTACGAATAAATGATTTATTAAGTTTTTAGAAAGCAGAAGTCGGCCATTACAGTTTCGCAACAACTAAGACTTGCGCTAGGAAAGGAATTAAAAAAAACATTAGGGGTAAAGTTTCCCTATTATTTATAAAACAGAATATATACTCTGGAAAAGCAGGGATATGCTTTTCTCGCATTCCATAGACAAGTCCAAGTGGGAGAATTACAGGATGACATCGAAAAATTATTTAGAATATGTTTTTCCACAAATCCAAAAGGAGGAAAACAGGCCCATTCTCTTTATTGATCCCGGCGAGGAGGAGATCTTCAGCATGAACCTAAATATGAATTTAAATGCCGAGATAAAGAATAGGTATCCCTTTGGAGATGATTTTGGTAACCTTGTATTATTGTCACCAGGAATGAACTCGCAGTATAGCAATAAGCCTTACCCAGAAAAGCGGGCGCAGTTTATTTCAAAGCCATATGTGGATTCACTTAAATCAGATTTAATTTTTAAGCATGAGGGCTGGGCTTGGAAAAAAGCAGTTGCGCACAGGAATGAAATTATTCATTTATTCCAGCAATCACTGACTTAGCGTTTGCTGGATTGCGCTCCTGGACTTGGTATTTCCCATGGAGAGACCAGCCATTATTTGTCAGTCCAACTTTGTTTTGTGCGTGTAAAAACACTATTCTGAATTGCAAGAATTAGAATCCGGCATTTAATGATGCACCAGCTCTAACGTTTTGATCCGGAACTTCAGCAACTTTACGGTTTCCCGTAAAAACTTATAAATATTTCCTCCTAATTTAGTCGAGCTAACTTGATCAGAAGGCTTTGAAGCATGACTTTTGCAGTCTGTAAAAAACAAAATGACTTTTTTATGCTACAAAATTAAATGAAAATTGCACAAGATAAATTTATCGCCTATATTTAAAGGCTCATTATATCTAAATAAATCACTCCTCTATGCTGCTCTTAATAGCTCTCTTAATAGCTGTTGCTGTCTTATATGGTCTTTACCATGGCAAACCACTGGATTTTGATATCAAGATTTTTGGCTACCTGGATAGTTATGACTATACCGGTCCGGATGGAAAGGATACTTCAGCATATAAATTCTGGAATACCACCAAAGATTATATTCCGGTCACAGGGCATGTAATTTTTACTTCACCTCACTACTTTTTGAATGCTAATTCCCCGGTCACAGTCAATATTTCCCATCTGGATCTGCCTCCAGGTTTTGACGTATTTTTAACGGAAAGCCGAAACAGCAATAGGGAGTTTTCAAATTCATATCCGATGCTACTGGATGCGAAAGGTGGTGAATTTAATTTCCTGATCGGCATACGCCAGAACGATATTCAGGTGAAAATCCTGAAGCCAGTTTTTTTTGAACTTTCAATCGAGTTATTCGTCCAGCATTCATATCCGTTAAAATCGCTCATTCGGAAGGAAATCAAATATCGCTTTCATATCGGTCCTGATTTAGGAGACATCTGGGTGGGTTTAGATCCAGGTACAAGCGGCTCATGTATGGCCATCGGGTCTGCTATTGATGACATTATGATCGCAGCCGACAGCAATGGTGAGGAAATTATTGCATCCAGATTAGCTTTCGACAAAAACCAGAACTTTTCTTCATCCCATCCGACAGGAGTTTTTAACCTTCACGGGACAAATGCCTTTTCTCTGCGAAACGATAATAATTATCAGTCCTTCACTTCTTTTAAAAAACTTTTAGGCTTCAACGATGCAAAGCAGATCCAGTTTAAAAATGGACAAGTACTATCACTCAAAGGTGTCCAGTTGGCTACGCTTCTTGTAAAAGGTTTATTTGAAGATCTCGATTACTTTACAAAGAAGACTGCAAACAGCTCCAAAACATGGTTTTCTGCAGGGGATAAAAAATCTAAAAGAGCAGTTGTCGCGATACCGAATAATTTTACTTCCCTGAAAACAAAGGAAATGATCAGCTGCATAACCGAACTCAATAAATTCTCTGAGGTTAGATATGTTTATGAAGCAGAAGCTGTATTATTTTATTATTTGTCCAACTACAAGAGACTCAACAATACTGCCCAGACTTTTAATAAGGAAAATATTTTGGTTTTCGACATGGGGGGCGCAACAATTAATGTAACGCTGGTCAATGCGCACAAAAATAAGGATCAGAAATACCAGATCGATCTGCTCTCCAAGATTGGCTACGGTATTGGAGGCGATACCATCGATTATTGCCTAATTAGGTTTATTCTAAGCAGAACTGTAGAATTTCCGGAGATGGGTAAAATAAAGCTGGATGTAGATAAGAATGCCCTGGCAGATTTGGCCCTCAAAATCAAAAAAGAAATCTTTGCACATTACCCGTCCAAAGACTTTCTGATTTCATTTTTTAACCTGCAGAAGTATATTAATGAATCCCTCAACCTCAATATCGTGGTGAATGAGGATTCAAAGATTTATCAATTTTTTAAACGCGGGACCAACGGTCGTTTCAAACTATTTGACGATGAGATTTTCCTGCAGTATTTGTACAGCAATGTGGAGGATGCAGTCTGCGAGGTACTAAGGGTTTCGCAGGTCGCGCACATCGATAAGATTGTGTTTTCGGGAAGAAGCACATTTTTTCCGCTGATCAGAGAAACTGTAGATGCCCAGATGAAAAAAAGGGGACTCACCGCTTACACCGCCATTATTTTTTCCTTTGAAGAGTCAAAATCCGCAGTGGCTCAGGGAGCCTGCTGGTATGGGATAAACAAAAATGCCGTTATTCTGAATAATTTCAGGACTAATGCAGGCTTTGGATTCAAAAAAACCATGGGAGATAAAACTGATATCAAATTTTATGAAGTGCTCAAAATGGGTTCAACCTATCAGGATACGCTCGAAGAGAAGGGGCAGGTGAAAATAGAGGACGATTTCGGTTTCGATGGTAACAAAGTGAATTTTTACCAGGTAATGGGACAGAATTTTCAGGAAATATTTGCCAATGACCAGAAACATAAGTTCAGTAAAATTTCCAGTATTTCCATACCTATGAAAACCGCTGCTGTCGGGGTGAAAGTAAATCCAGAAGACGATGAAGTTATCTGTGTGGTTCAACTTGTCAATAATGACAAAATTGAACAAAAAACACAGATTGCCGACCAGGAAATCGGTGCGGAAAATCTGGAGCACTATACATGGATACTAAACTAAATTAATATGCAGGCAATTTTTTTTTTAATCCTCTTAATTCTTCTTCCAGGTGCTTGCTTTGCTCAGATCCCGTATATCGAATTTACGCGAGATAAAACAATCGGCGACAATTCCTTCATAAAAGGTGAAATATATGAATCAACAGCAGGGGGCAAATCTTTTCTCTACAAGGGGGATACAGTTGAGGTAAGCAGCTCGGTCAGGACCTTATCGGACAAACCGGAAAGTTACGAATCTGTTAAATACACAATTGCTGCAGGGTTTAAACCAAATTGGATGATATTTAAACGTGCAGCTTTGAAAGACAAAACAGAAATTAAAATCATCACCAATGATAATCATGTTATTCTATGGAGCAGTAGTGAAAGCGTAAAAACAATAAAGTCAAATGAGCTCGGGTCAAATTTCAGAATCATCATTCCCCGGACAGTCACCCTTATCTATGATCGCTCGGAAATTGCGCGAAATAAAGAAGAAACTAGCAGGAAGACAGCAAGCAAACACTCGGATTTAAACACACAAAATACTACTATGCAATCAACACCAGTTATCGGCTACTTAATATTGATTCTGATAATCGCTATTTTATTTACGCTCCTCTACCTGATAAAGTCAACTTGGCAAAGTAAAAGAGGTTTTGGTAAGTTAACTGAAACCGTTCTTGAAATTCAAAGCAGGTATTCAGCACTGCCTGCAATTGACTTCAGGCCTGGTATCGAAGATCAAAAAAACCGTGTTGATACCCTTCAGGCCGAAATCGAAGTGCTAAAAATAAAATCGGGGCAGCTCGCAACCCAGGAACAAAAACTTATACAGCAGTATCAGACCTTAGAGCAGGAAAACACTAAAATTAAATCAGCGCTTTCGCTGGCTGATCAGATCAATAAAGAGTATAACGATAAAGTTATTTTTCTTGGATTTATGAACGAGTACGCCATCAAGTTGCTCGCTTACATCCGTTTCGGAGCGGAATTGTTAGCTCAGATATCCGGCGATTATGCTAAAGGAAGCGAACAGGCCGGGCAGGATATTGTCGGCGATATCATTCTGCGATATTACAGACGCGCACCTGCAAATCTCTCTTACTGGCATGGTGTAATCGCTCAAATAGCAGAAAATGGGACCTGCTCAGACAGAAAGGTCATCAGAGCTTTAAGCCAGCAGGAGACCGAAGAACAGAAGTTAACAGAATTCAAAAAATTAATAATTTCGGAATTCCTGGAGAATTTTAGTAGTGCGATTCTTTTGCTGACGGAAGAACTTCGTTCCATTCAGAGTTTCTCTGAAACCGAGAGTCACTATCTTGCTCAAATCTCCACCCTGTTTGCCGGACACCAGACCAGTTTGCTAGAAAGATTTGAAACCGTTGGGTTAAGTGACTTTTATGTCCCTTTATTCGTAAATTACAAAGACTATGCCTCTAGGGTATCATCAGTAAATGCGGAGCCTACTCTACTCAACAGGTCCGGAAAAATCTTCGAAAAAGATTCAATCATCGAGGTGGTGTCCTATGGATTCTCCAGTATATTGAGAAAAAGTGAAACAAAGGTGATAATTGCCAGCTGATGGATGCCCTTTTATATAGTTTATCAGATTACTGGTCAAACGCAAAATTTTCCGAAATTTTGTTTTGGGTATTTCCTTTTTCTACATTTCTGGGAATCTATGTCCTGACGCTAATTTTATGTAAACTATTCCCGGTTTCCAGTCCGGTTCTCACCGTTTTCTCTATTTATAGAGCATGGATCATAGCCTCCATGTGTGCATCTCTGATTATTGTAAGCCTGATAAGCGTGTGGTGGGCTATAAACTTTTTTTCCAGCAACCCATGGCAAATGTCTTTGTTGCTGTCCCTGATTTTATCACTGAGCTCCGCCGCAATTGCTCTTCTTAGCCTGAAAACCCGGTTTAAAAAAAATAGAAGCAATGAAATTCTGGAGATTCCGGCGACCCTCGGTAAGCGTGAAGCCAATTTTCTTTATGTAGGGAAGCGTTTTCGAAAACTTAAAATTTACTGGCTTTTACCTTTATCAGGTTTTTTATTTTTGCTGGCGGGGTTAACAAAAGGCCAGAACCTAATCTCTATTATATATGATAACTCGGCCAGCATGGTTCAGACTAATGCTCAAAGTGCTTTGGCAGAAACTTTTGCCAAATTAGATGTCCGCAATCAGATTACTCTGACCACTCTTGAGGGGCTGGATGCCCCAGATGATCCCCAGGCAAAGACTTCAGTTACCCAGCTTATAAATATGACCGACCCCTCGGCGTTGAAGGCTGGAAAAGTAATGTTTTTTGAAAATCCGAGAGCGGCAGAAGAAGGACTTGCTCAGATTTCGAATGCATGCATGGGATCCCCAATTCTGGAGAGTGTATGGAAGACTTTTTTGTACACCAGTAAGGACCGGGAAACTTTTGATAATAAAATAATGATTGTCATCACTGATGGCCTGGATAATATGGATGAGAAGCTCTTAACAGGGCCTTTTGTTTTTGAATTCGAAGAATTTCAGAATGCCTACCCACCAGACAAGCTTTTTGTAATAAATTATGGACAGGAGGGGCAGAGCAATCTGATCAAAAAATTTGAACTGGCTGGATGTGAGGTTACTGTTGCTGGGAATAATAAACAAAACTATCTCGAAGCGCTGGACAATGCGTTGGGTTCATTCAAAAGTGATTTGAATATTCTGTACTGGACACTTTTGACGGTTCTTATTTTTTCAGTAGCTGGTATAATGATAAATCCCCCAAATAAAATGTAAATGAAAATAAAATTCTACTTTTTTCTGCTTCTTATCTTTGGATATTTTAGCATTCGCGCACAGGACCATGTTTTTGTGCTGGTCGACGTCTCTTCATCGAGAAAAAGCGACCCGATAAAATTTGAGGCCCAAAGGCAGGTTATGGGGCTTCTGACAGCTCAGTATAACCAGAACGGGTGGACGGCCACGGTACTTACAGACAGGAAAATTTCCGATTTGGTCAGCGGGCAGGGTCAGTCTATTGTCGGAAATCAGTCCTGGATGTCCGTAATTCCTTTTGGAGCGAAGAACCGTTATCAGAATTATAAAATTCAACGGCTGGGAACCAACCCACAGGATTTTCAGACTTTCTTTGGGAGCAATTTTCCCAGGAAATTCGGCGACAATTATACCTATATTCAGATTGCCGAAGCCTTCACCGCTTCACTGGCGAAGACATATAATATAGATGAGTATTATATGTTTGTTATCACCGATGCCCTGGGTGATCAAGATGATACCGATAGCAGAAACGACTACACTGACTTTGAGCAGGAACTTCTTCTTCAGTGGAATAACAGTGCATCCTCAATTGTTAAAAATATAGGCACGCTGAGTAAATCCAAGTACTATATACAGATGAGACGGGTAACCAATGTGCAAAATTCTCAGATTCCGACAACTACTGCCCCCAGCCCGGTTACTTCTGCTATACCTCCTGTAAACCAGCAGTCGGTAATTAAAATCTTATCACCTTCGAAAAGTACAGTCTCTCAGCCCGTGCAGCAGAAAGGTGAGAACATAAATGTGAGCTGGTCCTGCAACAACTGTCCATCCGGTGCCAAATTCAATGTGATTCTCTCAGGGTATGGAGGATCGAAATTCAGAGAACCAAAAAAAGACCTGACTGGCACGAATACCTCATTTAAAAAACCCACAGGGGGCAAATATAAAATTATTATCTCTGCAGCCAACTTTCAGGCACAGTCAGATCTCACCTTTATTGAAGTCTCACCTGGTGGCAGCGGGATCCTTTTCCTTGCCGCTATTATCATCCTTGGCATTGTGGGGTACTTCTTCTGGGATAAATCTAGAAGAAAGAAAGTAAATACGCCTGAGAGTGAAAAAAGTGATGATATTTTTTCGAAATCAAGCGATTCCAGTCAAACTAATTCTAACAGCAACTCAACTTATTTTTAATTATGGAAAATATATTATTTGGGATAAACTATGTGTCTGCCCAGGAAACACTTATCAAAACATTACTTTTTTTAGGTATGGTTTCCATTCTGATTTACCTGATTTTCTTTCTATTAACCAAATTGATGAACATCGAGGATGTTAACAGAAAAGAGATTCAGCTAAGACTGATATTTTTATGGTCTGTTTTTGCCGTTTTTATCCTGTTCAACGTCTATCTTTTCTTTCTTTTTTATCAGAACGGTCACGAGGAATTTCAATGGGAGTCACCCGTTTTTTACCTTGGCATTTTGTCCCATATCATCATCTACCTCATCTTCCCGGTTATATTTTTCATTCAAAGAGGCACTCTAAATAATCTAATTAACGGAAATTCAATCAACTAACATGGCTGCACCAACTATTATAATCGGTATAGGCACCAGTGGCCTCATTACACTGGAAAATGCACAAAGATTCTATTACGAAACCTATAAGGTCAATAAGCCTAAAAATGTAGAGTTTTTATATATAGAAACCAATTCAGAAAATCATCCTGCAGGAACTCCTTTGGGGAATGATATTACCAGGGTGTTCATTAGCCTTGATGACATGGCAGAAATGATTGAGGAATTAAAGCGCTCGAGCAATGATCCTAAATGGATGCCGGATTCAAAAACTGTCCTCAGTGCCGGTCTTGGAGCAGGCGGGATCAGGTCGTGTGGAAGGCTGGCACTTTGGGGAAGCAACAAAAAAGGAGATAATTTTACCCAGGTCATCATCGCAATTCAGAATGCGCACAAGAAAGTAAAAAATGTCAACAGCGGTTCTGCTACAGACCCTTCAGATCAAAGCCAGAGTGAAAAAACTTCCGTATTTATAACTGGAAGTTTAACAGGAGGTACAGGCTCCGGCGTGTTTATAGACGTAGGCTATCTGATCCGCCATATAATAGAAGGAATTCTCGATGTTTACGGTCTATTCCTGTTGCCTAAGCAACCCGTAACCCTCAAGGGTTATGAAGTGATGTACGGGAACGCATATGGCGCGATAAAAGACCTTGACTTTTACAATAAATTTGATAATGTATATGCTGAAACCTGGCCTAACGGTTTTGTGAAAAACTATCAGGAGCCTCCATTTGTTTTCTCACAGTTTCTTAGCCAGGATTATCAGGACGGTACACCTGCAATCGGAAGTCTGGACGGGTTGTATAAGATGGCTGGCCTGTATCTCTTTCTTAACATAGCCGGAATCTACAAAAAACGCCGCGAAAGACTTGTCGATGCCTCAGGAAATAGTTTGATCGGCAGCTATGGGACATTCGGTCTATCTGCAATCCAGTTTCCCAAAGACCAGATAGAAGAGTATATCGCATCCGAGCTGAGTATGGACTTGCTGGGAATGATGACCAACAGTGCGAAATACATGCGTTCGGGTCAGAAAAATCAAATTTCAAGGGCAACTATCAAGCAAAATATGTCGGTGGAATTTGATAAGATTCTGGCAAACGGATTTGGTGCCCTGAATTCGGTCGAGGGCAAAGACCTTGTCGTAAGTATCGAAAAAAATGCAATAAAGATCAACAAAGGACAAATTCAGGGCAGCCCGACGGAGTACATTATCGGGATGTTTACAAGCTCCAAAAATGACAATTATTACGCCATGGTCAGCAATAACATAAAAGCGGCCATTAATGTCTTTATTGATGGGATATATACACAAGTAGATTTAAGCCTTCAGAGTACAGAAAACTTTTATTTTGCGAAATATGTGCTTGAGGATTTGGTGGAATGTATCGAGAAGACGCTAAATTACTGGCAGTCAATGGGCCTGTCCTCTCAGACCCAGAAATGGGATAACGAATTGCGGAAACTGGCTGTGAATGCTACAGAAAATACCTATAAAATTGTTCTTGAACAGGACAATGTGCTCAAAGACCGGCTGAAAAATATACTTGAGCTGATGAAGGTTCATTTAACGGTTAAAGTCCTCAAAGATATCTCCCTTCACATTAAGGAAGGGAAAATTAAACTTGAGGGAACCAATCACGAACTTCCAAAACTATCCACTTTTGATGAAATCATCCGCAAAATCAATGTCCTGATCGGCAACGGAGATGATCTGGTTCTAAATGTAAGAAGTTTCAAACGGAGAATGGGAGAAATAAAGGCTGATGTCGAGGATCAGACGTTGCCCATCCTAAGGGTATATCCGTCAAATTCTTTCGATATGGAATGTGAAAATGCCAAACTCAATTATTATCAGAAGCATTCCGGCCGGGGGCACTCCATTCAGGATGTGATCCAGCATAGGAATATATTGGTTTACTTCAAAAATAAACTCAATACAGGTTTTTATAAGGATGTTTACCTTGAATTCCTTAATGAATATCGCAGCAAAATTGAATCTTCACACTGCATAGAGGATTTTGATATCGCTTCTTTTGTAAGCAATAATGTGCAGGTGAGCATAGCAACCGCAAAAAGATCAACAAGCCCGTTTCTGAAAATCAACAAAATATTGCCACCCATTCCTTCCATTCCAAGGTTCGTGATTGGCGATAGCCTGGGGGAAGTGACAAGCGTAATCAATTCATTCAATAATCAGAATTACACGGATTTTCAGGATTCAACAGACGGGAAAATGGAGCTTATCAAACTCAAGAACATTGTTGTCTTTTACGATGAAAAAGGAAACTTCACCTTGACAAAGGACCTCTCTTACATTGATCTGATGAAAAATTGTTATGAAACTGTCCCACCAAATTTAGCAGATGAAAATGTTACGGTGCAAAGATGGACCGCAAATAGAAGTGCTTATTCAACAAAATCTTAAATTATGCTATTTGGAATATCTCCGGCCCTTCAGGAAAAGGCCATTCTAATAATAAAAAAGAAAATCAGAACCGTTACCACAACATTTACAATATTTCTGATATTGCCGCTGCTGGTTTATCTTTTATTTCTGTTTAACCTCGTGCCTGAAAAGGCCATAGTACCCGATGAAATCAGGGCTCCTGTGGCCGTAATCCATTCGGCAGCAGGATCGGGTACGGCCTTCCTGATCTCCCCGACAATCATGCTGACCTCGAAAGAGGTAGTCAACGGACTGAAAGTCGGCGATCAGGTTGATATATCATTTGATAACGCTCCCAACCGGCCAAAGGTTTCCGGCAGAATTAAATACCTGTCAAACCAAACTGACAGGATATCTAAAACAGGCTCCAGTCCAGATGCTTCAGCAAGCGATGTAGCCGTTATAGAGATTGATCCTATTTCTGAAATAGAACCGTTGGTGCTAGGTGTTTCAGATCTGTTACAGCCAGCTGACGAGGTGTTTATTTTGGGTTTCCCGGGCGGGCAATATTCCCTCACCAAGGGTATGATTAACAATACCAGTTATCATGGTAAAAGCTTATTCAAAATAGACGCCGTTTCGAATTCAGGCAATAATGGCGGCCCTTGCATTTTAAGGCAGGATAATACCGTAATCGGAATCTCCGTCGGTGGAGGCGATGCCCAGGCAGAAGATACAGTCATAAAAATCAATGATGTGAAACTGCTTCTCCAGAATGCTAACATCAATTTTTAATTAGTTAACCATTTAACGCTCATGCATATCAAATCAATTTTAACCATTTGTTTTGTTTTTTTTAATATAATGGCCTTTGCCCAATCTTCGTGGGTTAATAAAGGACCAATTTATGAGAGGGGAGGATTAACGATTTTTGTGGAATACAGGCTCTCAGAAACCGCATGTGATGGTAATGGAACACCATCCTTGATCCGATACAGGGCAATTGGGAAACACAGTTTTTCTGACATTTTTTTAAACTGGTCAATGGATTATTATGACTGTGCTAATGAGCTGGTTTCAAAATCATTTCACCTGAAAATTACCCCTGCAGTAGTGTCGGGGATAATACCCAACGAAACCTTATTTTTCAAAGGGAACAAAGTGGCCAGTTACAAATACGGAATCAAAGAAAATACGAAACTCGTTTCCAACCCGGTGGTAAAGAATACATATCCCAATTCGCTTGAAGCACGCTCTATAAATGGCCGGTTACAGATAAATGCTGGAGAATCGACGACTTTGTCCGTATATGGCGGAACACTTGGCGAGGGCGCTAACTGGAAATGGTACGCTGACGCCTGCGGTACAAATATGGTGGGGTCAGGGAAGTCTCTTACGATTGCTCCCAGTAAATCAACAACTTATTTCGTGCGGGCTGAAGGAAAGAACATTACCGATTGTGTGTCCGCATCGGTGGATGTAAAAGAAAGTAATATCTCAGCCGGAGGTATACTGGGAAAGGAGGTTATCTGTAGAGGCGAGGGAAACGTCAGGCTTCAGGTCTCTGGCGGAAAGCTTCTTGAAGGCGCCAAGTGGTGCTGGTATAAAGATGCCTGTGGGCAGGGAAATAAAATTGGTGAAGGACAGAGCATTGAAGTGAATCCTCAGATCTCGACTGTGTTTTATGTAAGAGCTGAAGGAGCAGGCCAGCCCTCCAACTGCCAGAACTTTAAAGTAACTGTACTGGAACCTACCGTCAATGCACAGGGTATTAGCGGTCCTAGGGAGGTTTTACAAGGCCAGTACTTCAGCCTGGAAATAAATGGAGGGATACTGGGAACAAATGCACAATGGACCTGGTATGCGGATGAAAACGGTCAAAAGAATGTGATCGGAAAAGGAAGGTCTATCACCGGCTTACTGGCAAACCAGTCGGTTACTTATTATGCTAATGCAGAGGGTGGATGTGGTAACAGCCCTTATTTATATAAATTTATCAGGGTTAAGGCCATTAAGCAACCAAAAATAGCGCAAATTAAACCCATTCTTTCCCGGCCAGCTTCTGGGGCTTTGTTTATTTTTAACGCGGGGGTTACCACAAATGATGTAAATAATACCGGGCAATTTTCAAATTTTATGGGGACAGTTGGATATGGAAGAAATTTCGGTGGCTATCTCAGAATCAAATTTTCTACTGATCAGACGAAATCTTCTTATGCCTCAACTGGTAACAGTTTAACTGATTTTAATTCACCCGGCTATTACCTCTTTAATGGTCAGACAAAAAATAAAAGGGCAGGTTACACGGCAGGAATATTCTTTGGCGGGAAGGTAGCTTCTGTTTATCTCGGTGGCGGATATGGAACCCGGGAGCTGTTGTGGGGAGTAGACTTAAAGTCTTATCAGGATCCGTTGAACTCCAGCCCGATCTGGTCAACAAATGTTCCTTCATCTTTCCAGGGGGCTGAAGCTGAAGCCGGTGTTTTGATCCGTCTTGGCTTTTTCAATCTGATGGGAGGGATTAGTTCAATTAATTTTAAATATAATGATATCCACGCGGGTATCGGTTTTAATATTCGGTAATGAAAATAAAATCTATCTTAACTAATATAATTCTTATTTGCATGACTGTTATCAGCGGTTGCACAAAGGACCCGATACCCGATTCCGGCACTGGAAATCAGATTTCCATGAAAAATCAGGCTTTAGCCGGGATAAGCCAGAATAATGCTTTTTTTACAGCTGAGGTAATTTCCAGTCAGAATATCAGCATGTTTTCACTCGGCGTTTGCTGGAGCACCACTCCGGGGCCGACAACGGCGAATTCAAAATCGGCAACCATAGGATCCTCTCCGAGATTTTCGGTCAATCTGACCGGACTTTCCGCAAGTACACGTTATTATGCCAGAGGATACGTGATTACGAACTATGAAACTATATACAGTAATGAACTACAGTTTACAACCCTTAATGTTGCTCCTTCTTCAATAACGACAAACAGTGTCTCGGGCATTACAGTAAACAGCGCAGTTAGCGGCGGTAACGTTTTAACTTCCGGAGGAGGGACCGTTACCCAAAGGGGTATCTGCTGGAATACCCTCGGCTCGCCAACCACATCAAATTCAAGAACCACTGACGCCTCCGGAGTGGGTCCTTTTACAAGCTCACTAACAGGTCTTTTGCCCTCCACTACCTATTATGTCAGAGCTTATGCAGTGAATCAGAATGGCACTTCCTACGGAAATCAAATCCAGTTTACGACCAGTTCCGTTACGCCGCCGACGATTTCCACATCTTCAGTTTCCAATATTACCCGGACAAGCGCTTCTTCCGGAGGGAATCTTATTGCTTACGGCAGCGGAACCGCCAGTTCAAAAGGCATTTGCTGGAACACTCTCAGTTCCCCGACTATATCAGATAGCAGAACGCTTGAATCTGTATTTTTGGGCGCTTACAGCAGTAATATGTCAGGGCTTAGAGCAAATACCACTTATTATGTAAGAGCTTATGTGGTTACCAATTACGGAATTTACTATGGAACAGTCCAACAGTTTAAAACAAGTCTCTGATTAATATATTGTAATGTTTAAACTTCCATTACATTTTGTTACTAGTGAGGGACTTGCCTTTGAATAACTGCCACCGGCTTCGGTTTCATAATAATATCTATAAGTATTCACCAGCAGGTCGGCATCGTTGTTTTGCAGCGTCAGACGGCCAGTCGGGATCTGGAAGTCCAGCCATTCTCCCCAGCGCTTTGTTTGGGGAGAATAAATACTCAGATGCAAGGTCGCCTCGCCAACGCTGTTGTTCACTGCTATATTTCCGACCTGCGTTTCACAGTTCTCAGTCACCTCTTCCGTAGGTAATGCCTTAGCAACTCCGTTTGGTACCGCTACTTTGGATATTTTGGTTTTTTGATGAACTTCAGGTAAGGAAATTTTATCCAGTGTATCAGTTGATGATGCAGCGTTACTTTTAGTGGCAGCCGGCGATTTCGGGTTTTGCGAGAATTTATAAATTAGGAATGACACCGTTATGATCAAAAGGCCTGCAATAAAAATCGATCCGTTGACTGCTTTTTTGGCTTCGGGCTTATAGCGGTAAATAGGATTAAGGTAATCAGCCTTGAATTCTGCGGAATAGCTTTTATATCCCGGTCTGGAAATTTTGAGCCTGTGGGCAGTTCCTGAGCTCGTGTTAAAGGTCAGTTCTCTTCCGAAAAATTTTTTACCATCAAGGTAAATTGCAGTATCCAGATTGTCTGTCAGGCTTATCTGTGCGGTGAAATTGCCCTGAAAATTCGGATCCCGCTTTAAACTCAAGGCGAGCTCACCATCATTCTGAGGGGCAACGTGGTTATTGTGGTACTGCAGAAAACCAGGTTTGGTTATCCTGATACTGAGCTGGGCGCCTGCATTGCAATGTTCAGTACAGGTTGTCAGCCCCATAAACTCGTTATTGATATAAATGCGGGATTCCGGTTCGCTGGTGATATTGAGAACTATTTTTTTATCAAAAGACACGGTTGAGAAATTATTTTAGATTTTAAACATTAATATTTTTCAAATTGCAAAATACAATTATTTAAAGACATGTAGAAGCTCATCTTCCTTAGAATTCAAAAAAAAATATCGCTTGCTTCTCTCATCTCTGCATTATTGATTAATCTAATATTTTCAGTTAATCCATGTCTTGCACAGGAAAAGTTCGTTATCGTTGATTTCCTAGAACCTCAAAGATTTTGGTAAATCCAAAACCGACGCCGAGATTAGTTTTGTGGCAGAAACAGTCAGGCCATATGATTTGATTGCCATTCAGGAAGTTGTTGCCGGATATGGGGGGCAGGCTGTGGCGAGGCTTGCCGATGAATTGAACAGAACTGGCCAAAAGTGGGATTATTCTTTCATTGAGGTGCCTCAGGCAGCTCTTCATACAAAAATGGGCGCTATGCATTTATTTGGAAGACAGCGAAAATTACCCCGATAGAACGTTCCCATAGTCGGTTTTCTGATGTTGTGTGTCATCGTGCTATATATATGCCCAAAATATTATTCGGTCACATTTAGGGAATCGATAAGGTTATCCTTAAAGCCAAAGTTGAAATTCAGCTTTACCGGACTTCCCGGAAAGGTGCCCGAAACATTTGCTGTCAGTACACCGCTTGCCCCGGTCTGCTCATACTTGAGTGGTTCCAGCTCAGATTTGTACGCATCCATTGCATGCTGGATCCATTGATGAATTTCTTGTTTGCCATTATGGGTTTTCCCCTCGTCATGAACGGTGGCAGATTCGGTGAAACAATCCGCGAAAGCCTTGCTATCGTAATTGTGCTGCGTTTCTATGAAACGCGATACTACTTGTGGTAATTCCATGATGATATGTTTAAGTGGTTAAATAGTTGGTACCGTTCCGCCATCGATGACGAAGTTTGTGCCTGTTAGGTAACTGGCTCTTGGCGAGACCAGAAAGCCGACCAATTCGGCCACTTCCTCTGGTTGGGCCGGCCTGCCGAAAGGTATTCCTCCCAATGCATCCATAACACTTTGCTGAGCCTGTTCTATAGTGCTATTGGAATTTCTGGCAATCTCACCCAGCCAGGCTTCCGATGCTGTAGTATTTATCCATCCTGGCGAAACGGTTAGCACACGTACACCTTTTGGCGTAACCTCATTTGATAAACTTTTACTGTAATTGATCAGTGCTGCTTTTGAAGCAGCATAGGGCAATGTGGAATCGTATAGCGGCAATTTGCCTTGGATGGAAGCGATGTGAATGATAACACCATCTTTACGATCGATCATCTGTGGTAAAAATCCCTTGTCAAGTCTCACTGGCGCAAGTAGATTAGCTTGCAAGGTCGATATCCAATCTTCATTACTCAATGCTGAAAATCCACCGGCTGGTGTTGTTGAACTGCCAAGGTTGTTTACCAGGATATCCAGCCTGCCATAGGTTGACAGTACCTCGCTGATTACTTTTTCCGCATCTTCTGATCTGCTCAGGTCGGCAGAAACAAAATAAAGTTCCGGATCTGGTTGTTCGGCTTTGTTCCTCGCCGTAATGATCACTGTTGCACCAGCGGCTTTTAAACGTTCTGCAATTGCTTTGCCGGCACCTTTGGTGCCACCTGTTACAAGGGCGATCTTTCCGGAAAGTTCATTGCTGTAATTGATTTGCTGTGTCATAATTTTAATTGTTATTTTTGACTAAATGGCTTTTGTTTTTGTTTACAATACAAATCTAGGGACTGTGAATGCTTAGAAACATGGCCAGATACGGCCGAAATATGTTCAGATTTCCTTCCCATATTGATATCGTATTTCAGGTGGTATAATAAATTATTGTTATCTATGTCAACCTGCAGCAAACAGGAAAAATGCCTGGGTTATAGGCTTATTGGTAATCATGAAAAATAAGAAAAAACGTATTGAGGAACTGACGGTTGATTTTCTAAAGTCCCGGCTGGATATCAATACCAAATTTAAGGGCCTGTACGTTTTTGATACCGATTCGCAGGAAATGGATACATCCTTTATGTCGCCATATCGTGCCGATCATAATTCGATTCACCTGATCACTGATGGAGAGGTGAATGTAAAGATCAATCTGCTGGAATACACGCTAAGAAAAAATGATCTTGTATTGTTTACCACCAATACTATCCGTCACTTTGGTACGGTTACCCCAGATTGTAAAGCGACCAATCTACTATTCTCAAATGACTACTTATTAAACTCAGCCATCCCGTCGAAGACCGCAGAGGCTTATGATTACCTGACTGGTATCATTAGCCCGGTGTCCAGGCTCAGCGAAGATCAGGTCGACTTGTTCAAGGCTCAACTCTCCGTACTGGCGCTAAAGATGAAGGACACACGAGCGAATAGGTTTTATGCGGAGGATATTTTGCGACACCTTTTTTCAGCACTTATTTTAGAGGTTGGTGCATTGTATCAATCAGAAGTCCAGCCATACGTAGTACCTGGCAGCCGGAAGGAATATGTGGTTCATCAATTCCTTAAGCTTGTTATGAAGAAATTTAAAGAGGAAAGAAGTGTACAGGCTTATGCTGATATGCTAAATATCACCCCAAAATACCTGACTACTGCTACACGTGGGCTTACGGGTAAAACCGCAGGAGAACTAATCGATGAAATGCTCATTGTCGAGGCAAAGGTATTATTAAATGAGTCAGGGTTGCCGATCGCACATATCGCTGAATCATTGAACTTCAGTGACCAGTTCGTATTCAGTAAATTTTTTAAGAAACATTGTGGCCAAAATCCAAGCAGCTATCGTCGTACTGCCTGAGCATAATCAATAGGTCAGATGGACGATGGGCACAAAAATTTATTGGGAGGGTTCAAGAATTATCTTTAACTACAGCCCTACCTGGGATGGTGTACGGTAAAATCGTGAAATAAATTACTCTTGCACTTGTACTTAGGGTTTTTTGGGTGCGATTTTAACCCATTCTTAAATAAATTTTTTCTCTCCAAATCCTCAATTAGCGATTTAAATGTTCAATTATTCCTGCTAATTGGTACTTCACCGGAGCTCAGGTTTTTTAAATCTTGACTCCGGTTTTTTTATTTCCTATTGATTTGCGTTTTGATAAAATGATTATTAAGAATCATTAATTTATTAAATTTTGAAAGCACAAGTCAGCCACAACAGCTCCCTAACCGCTAAGACTTGCGCCAGGAAAGGTGATGTTGTTTCTCAGCTCCTTTCTTTTCTCTTTTAGCTGTTTAAGATTATGGATTGCCACGTCTCAACGTAATCATTTTTTAAATTAATTTTGCTCAGTTACCAACCCCTTACCCCTCCTAAAACAGGAGGGGAGTAGGAACTGCCGCGGCATGATTAGTTCCTGTTATTAATTGCGTTTATATTTGAACCCTTTGGGCTATACATTTTACAAGATAAAATAGCGTTACTCTTTATTATAAGGATGTGCTGAGTAAAGGTTAGTTTCTGGTAATAAGATTTATAGTTCGAATCTTTTGTTGTATTATCTTACTAGGTAAATCAGCTCCCCTCCTTATTGCAAGGAGGGGCTGGGGGTGGTTTTTTGAAATATGTTCTAATCGCCTCGCACATCAATTCTTCTGATTCAAAAACTTCAGCATTCTCAAATCTGATTACATGTATTATCTTATTAGGTAAATCAGCTCCCCTCCTTATTGCAAGGAGGGGCTGGGGGTGGTTTTTTGAAATATGTTTTAATCGCCTCGCATATCAATTCTTCTGATTCAAAAACTTCAGCATTCTCAAATCTGATTACCCTAATTCCTTTACTGTTTAAAAAATCAGTTCGTTCTTTATCGTATATTTCTGCTGAATAATCATCATGACTACTGCCATCAACTTCAATAGCTAATTTTTCTGATGGACAGTAAAAATCTAAAATATAATTTCCAACACTGTGCTGGCGTCTGAATTTTTTGCCATCAAGTCTAGAATTTTGCAGGTACATCCACATGGTAGCCTCAGCAGGAGTGAGGTTGTTTCTCAGCTCCTTTCTTTTCTCTTTTAGCTGTTTAAGATTATGGATTGCCACGTCTCAATGTAATCATTTTTTAAATTAATTTTGCTCAGTTACCACCCCCTTGCCCCTCCTGAATCAGGAGGGGAGTAGGAACTGCCGGGGCAAGATTAGTTTCTGTTAATTGCGTTTGCATTTTGAACCCTTTGGCTATACATTTTACAAGATGAAATAGCGCTACTCTTTATTATAAGGATGTGCTGAATAAAAGTTAGTTTCTGGTAATAAGATTTGTAGTTCGAATCTTTTGCCGGATACTTAACTAGAGATCAAGTAACCCTCAGTACCTATTCAGGATAAGCTAAATGTTTATGGAGAAAACAAAGCAGACTTTTTATTAGTTTAGCGTTATTAAAATCAAATCTCCGCAGATATCTTAACAACTGCTATTTATCTGATGGCACAGACTTTATGAAAGAGCTTCTCAAACAAAATATCTCCAGTCACATATCCATTTCAGAAGATGAAAGAGATCTGTTCTGCGACCTCTTTGAGCATAAACTGATCAAAAAAAAGAGTTTTCTACTTGCAGCGGGTGAAATCTGCAAATTTGAAGGATTTGTGGTGAAAGGACTTTTTCGTGTATATCACTTAGATAAAAATGGTTTTGAAAATGTACTGTATTTCGCCATGGAGAATTGGTGGATCACCGATATTGATAGTTTTACCAATGAGAAACCTTCCCAGCTTTATATAGAAGCACTTGAAGATAGCGAAGTACAGCTCATTTCTAAAAAGGACAAGGAATTTGCCTATACCAATCTTCCTAAAATAGAAAAACTATTCAGGATCATGACCCAAAAAACCCATGTTGCTTTGCAAAGGAGGATGATCGATAATCTAAGCAAGACTGCCGACCAGCGCTACCTGGATTTTATTGAGAAATATCCTCAGTTATTGCAACGACTGACCAATCTTCAGATTGCTGCATATTTGGGCATCAGCCATGAATTTTTGAGCAAAATCAGAAAGAAAATAGTCAATGCCAGTTAGGTGCCGCTATTTATTCGAAGAGCATACCTTGAGACTTGCCTCGGGGATAAAAGCGGAGAGTTTTCATAAAACAAAAAATTAAACGCTGTTCCACTGATACCTCAGGACTCAATGCCGTTATTTAAGCCATTGGCACAGGTGAAAATAATTTAAACCACAGATAAAAAGGATGTACACAGCTATAAAAATCCGTGTTTATCTGTGTGCATCTGTGGTTAACCTTAAATAATAACATTGCCCGGGGTTATTTATTGAACTTGTTCAATCTTTTTGACTTGTTAAGGAGCGCATCTTTGTATCATCAATTAAACAAAGGTATGAAATCAATTATCACAACATTATTCTTAACAATTTTAATCTCATCCAATATGGAAGCAAATGCACAAAGTTTCAAAACTGTTGAAACCCCTAATTTAAAACTGGAAGTTTATAACGCATCAGAAAATGCTTTTGGTGTGGCATCGGTAATCGTTTCTGGCAAAACAGATGCCGTGTTGATCGACGCACAGTTTACCCTGGCAGATGCCGAAAAGGTAGCTTCGGAAATCAAAAAGTCTGGAAAGAAATTAACCGTTATTTATGTTTCCCACGCCGATCCGGATTACTATTTCGGACTGGAAGTATTTAAAAAATATTTCCCGGAAGTTACTGCTTATGCATCACCTGCAACAGTGGAGGCGATCAAAGCCACTTCGCAAAAAAAACTGGACGTTTGGGGCGAGCGGTTGGGTAAAGCCATTACCTCTAATGTGGTACTACCTCAGGTTTTAAAAGGAAATAACATTGACTTAGAGGGGCAGAAACTTGAAATATTTGGATTGGATGAATTTCCAACCAAAACTTTCGTTTGGGTTCCTTCCATCAAGGCTGTAATAGGTGGTATTAATGTTTTTGGAACTACTTTTAACCTTTGGATGGCCGATGCGCAGACAGCAGATGCCCGCAAAAACTGGATTACTGTTTTAGATAAAATCGAAGCTTTACATCCTTCAATCGTTATTCCTGCACATGCCAACAATGCAAGCCCATTTGACGTTAGTGCAGTAAAACATACCAAAAGCTATATTCAGTTCTACGAAGAAGCATTAAAAACCAACAAAACTTCTGAAGAATTGATCAAAGCGATTAAGGCAAAATATCCGGCGCTTACTTTTGAAACTGCATTGCAAATTGGTGCTAAAGTAAATACAGGCGAAATGAAATGGTAAAACTTAAAATTATATTCAGCCTGATGGTGCTTTTTGCAGCGTCAGGCTGTTTATCAAATCAAAAGAAAATGACAAATCTTGAAATTGTAAAAAGTACTTATGAAGGTAAAACTTCGGAAGAAAATGGTAAAAATCTTGCTAAATATGTAGCGGATGATATCTCTTGGACCGAAGCTAAGGGTTTTCCCTATGCAGGCACCTACATCGGACTGGCAGAAGTAACCAAAAACGTTTTTAGCAGATTAGGAAGTGAATGGATCGATTATAAATTCACGCCCGAAGATTATGTAGGCAGCGAAGACAAAATAGTAGCTTATGGAACTTATACCGGAACTTACAAAATTACTGGTAAGCCATTTAAAGCAAGAGTAGCCCACGTTTGGAAACTGAAGAACGGAAAAATAATCAGTTTCGAGCAGTTTGTAGATAGCCAGTCTGTAAACGATGCAATGAAATAAGCTCAAAGTAATGGGCATTGTTCAATTATTCCTGCTCATGCTTAGTTGGTAAAGGGCAAATAGCAAATTAGTTTAGAACAACTTAGTTATTGTTGTAACTGAAGCTTATAGTTAAGCTATACGAAGCCTATAAAATTGGAATGAATATTAATTACGGATAGCAATTAACCTTTGGGTTAGGGCTGTTAATCATTTAATGTTGGCTGATGTCTTTAAACTGCCATAACACATTGATGATTTTCCAGCTTCCATTTAGTTTGACGATGTGCAGGTAGTCTATCCATTGATCAGCAATTAATTTTACAGATGCAGTCCGTTCTGAAACATCCAGCAATTTTACTTCTTTCTTTGGGGAAGGCGGAAATTTATCATTGTTTTTATTATAGCTTTCGGCCAGCAAAACCATAGATTCTGTGCTTGTCTCCTGGATATAGTCTTTTCCTGTTGGCTTATCTTTCCAAAATGTTCTCTTTACCATTCTTGGATGCAAGGCACCTTCCATTTGTGCTGGGTTTGGTTTGTGCTGTGATTCGATATAATCGAGGGCTGTTTGCCTTATTTCTATGCTGTCTTGCCTGGTTTGCGAAAAGATAGCGTTACTTAATAAAATAAGCGCAATGGTAAATAAGAGGGATTTTAGAGTCATTTTATTTTGGATTTTTGTTTAACAAACGGTTTTCGTCAGTTCTGGACCTGTTGGTCAGCATTCATCTTTAAATTTAATTTGTTGCAGTTGGTTGCAATACTGCAGGAAGAATATATTTTTCCAAAATCTGATCTGCCTGTTGATGGGCAAAAGAAGTTCCATATGCCGATGCGTTAACCACTACCACTAGCCCAATCTGTTTAATGATGTAGATTTTATTGCCACCATTTCCGGAGCTGTACCAGACTTCCAGATTTTTACCATCGATTTTAATGGTCTTGTTCCAGAAAAGGTACCCGTAAAAGCCCGGCCTATCCGCAGGAAGGGTTTGCAAATGGCGGAACGACTTATTTATCCACGATTTGGGAACCATTTGTTTACCGTTCCAAACACCGGCATTGCAGTAAAGTTGCCCGAACTTCGCAAAATCTAATGCTTTTAGGCGTAATCCTCCACCGGTGAATGGTTTGCCCATTGGCGTACGTGCCCATTCGAGCGAGTCGATCCCCAGCGGATCAAATAATTTCTTTTTCGCATAAGGCTCCAAACCACCTGGTATCACTTTATCTATGATATCTCCGAGAAGCATCGTGCCAACGGTGAAATAAGACCATTGTTTACCATTCTGCTTGTTTACTGCCATGGGCAGATCCAGCGCAAATTTAACGTAATCGGCAGTAGGATACATATTCTCTTCATTGCCGGGAGATTCCATCACTTCGTCATTTCCATCAAAAGCAGCGCTCATTGTTAACAGATCAACAAGTTTTACACTATCCTTTTTCGCAGATGGATGTGCGAATTGCTTTAAATTGTAAAACTCACCCAATTTCTGCTGCTCGGATTTAAGATACCCGTCTCTAATGGCCAAACCAAGTAAAGTTCCCGTAAAAGACTTGCCAACGGAGCGTGCATCGTGGAGGCTCGTTCTGGAAGATCCGTTAAAATACTCTTCCAAGAATAAGGACCCTTTTTTAATCACAACAATTGAATTGATCTTTTTGTAAGACTGATCGAGTATTTTGGTATTGAGCTGTTCAATCAGCTCCTGATTATATTTTCCCGCATGTAATGGCCAACCACTTCCCGGCTTAATCGGTTGGAGCTTTATTAATTTTGCATCAATGGGGGGGAGGATTCTGGTCATGTTAATATCTGCTGCCAGCAAAATAGGAGAATAGATTCTATGGCCTGCATCGATATAGACCCTAATTTGGATGCTGAGTTTTTTTGGTGTCTGGCCAAGTAAATTTATACCCGAATTAATCATAAAACGGTCCCACATATTCAGGCTCCACAGCCCGGATCTGCTCCCGCTAATCAAGACTACCGGGAGTGGTTTTCTAACTATTTTATCCTGTAAAAGAATGGCGCCGGGATGTAAATCTTCCTTATAAACGGGTTTGCCCTCTATCAAAAAGGAAAACTGAAAATTTCCGATTTTTAAGGCAGAATCGGCGGGTAGGCCGGGTGCCAGCTTTTCGAGTTCCTCAGCAAGTGATTTTCCGGTGTTGATCTTCAGGTAGAGGTCTTGACTACTTCCAATATTATAACTGGTAATAGCGGATTCTTTTGATACAGAATCAGTTGGATTAGGCCGGTGATCGAGAAACTCCAGGTTTTTTAATTGAGCGCTTGCGGTAAAGCAAAGGCCAATAGATTCGGCAAATATGGTTAAAAATAAAAATTGCTTCATAGGAAAATATTACCCGACAAGGTTAGCTTTTTTTGATTCTAAAAAATAGTACAGAATTAACATGCAACAACTCATTCCATTTTTATTTTAAATAACGCTGATACTGATGAGGGGTAAACCGAAACTCTTCTTTGAAACACCGGATGAGATGGGTCTGGTCGTAAAAACCACATTCAAAAGCAATCTGGATGGCAGTTTTTTTTCCGGCATTGAGTTCTGCCGCCGCCCGGCAAAGTCTGATGCTTCGGATATATGCTCCAAGGTTACATCCAAAATACTTTGGAAAGTATCTGGATAGATGGACCGGGTGTATACCTATAGTACTGGACATAGATTCTAGAGAATGACTTTGATCAGGACTATCATGAAGCATTTGGGTGAGTTTATCAACCCATTCCGGAGGTTGTTTATATCTGCGATAATTCGAACTGCTGGAAAGCCTGTCTATCGCATTAAAAGCTAGCGTATGGAGGGATAGTGGTGTGGTATCATCAGGATTTTTAGTAGAAATTAAGATTTGATGGAAGAGCGATTTTACCAGGGGATTGATTACTTCAAGGCTGCCTTCGGCCATATTTTTGCCGGCAAATTCCAAAAGCCATTTAGAAGATAATTCCAGGTGCATTCCCCTGGTGTAGCCTTTTGGCTTTACATTATAATGCGGTTCCTGGCAATTATGAAAAAGTAAAGTGCCCGGAACACATTTATGGTGATCTTTTTTATTTATTTCAGAAACCTTGCCAGCGATTAGGAAAGTAAAGTAAGCATTGTCATGATAGTGCCAATCAACGAATTCGTGAGTATATTCCGTGTTGGTGATGATGAGCCCATCCAATTTGATGGTTTGATCAGTATTACCAAAAAAAATTCCCGATGTGAGCTTTTTCATGAATGATTTTAGCTTTAAGACACAAAAAACAGGCGGGAGTTACAAGTGATTTCTGTCTGCCATTTCCTAATGCCAGGAAAGTATGTCGTTCGAGAATGATCTAAACGAAAATCACCTTGACAAGTCGTCGTTTTTTTAATGAACATGCTCCTCTCCAAATCTTCAGTCACAGGCTTTATAAGCAATGAAAAGCGATTTAAATGTTCAATTATCCCTGCTGACCGGTATAATCTTACTAGGTAAATCAGCTCCCCTCCTTATTGCAAGGAGGGGCTGGGGGTGG
>NZ_JADCNK010000027.1:0-67241 GCF_014947265.1 Pedobacter sp. MR2016-19 | reverse complement strand
GTTGGGAACGACGACGTATAAAAATATATTTTGTTTAGTGAGCCAGCGTAAATCTTTTTGATAGAGCCTCTTTTTTAGATTTTTGACATCCTGAGTGTAGTGAAGGATGTCCGCCTATACCTAAAATCTCTACCATATAGAACATAAGTTCATTTAAGAATGGTTTGTGCATTTTCTCTGTACGCTTTATCTTTAAAAGGTTGCCAGCATTTAATTCAATCCGATTAAAGCATCCTTCATTTATCTTATCTTTGCTCAATTACCGAAAGAAAAATGAATACAAAAAAGCAGATTGCAGTTATTGGACTGGGTTATGTAGGATTACCTCTTGCAATAGCATTTGCTAAGAAATATGCTGTAAAAGGTTTCGATATTAACGAGAGCCGTGTGGCAGCGTTGCAACAACTTGAAGATGGCACCCAAGAAGCAAACCTGACAGATTTAAATGCTGTTTTAAAGGGAAAAGTAGATTCAGGATTGTATCTGACTTCAAACCTTGCCGATATCAGCACTTGCAACATTTATATTGTAACTGTTCCTACCCCAATTGATCACCTTAAGCAACCTGATCTTAAACCGCTTTTAGAAGCGAGTAAAATGATCGGAATTGTACTAAAAAAAGGAGATGTTGTTATTTACGAATCTACGGTTTATCCCGGTTGTACAGAAGAAGACTGTGTGCCGGTATTAGAAAAAATATCCGGATTAAAATATAATGTTGATTTCTTTTGCGGTTATTCGCCCGAAAGGATCAATCCGGGCGATAAAGTAAATACCTTAACCAAAATTAAGAAGGTTACTTCTGGATCTACACCTGAAATAGCGATTAAAATAGATCAACTTTACAACTCCATCATCACTGCTGGTACACACCTGGCGCCCAGTATTAAAGTTGCAGAGGCTTCAAAAGCTATCGAAAATGCACAACGCGATGTGAATATATCATTCGTAAACGAACTAGCCCTTATTTTCGATCGGATGGCAATTGATACAACTGATGTATTGGCTGCCGCTTCTACAAAATGGAATTTTCTTAATTATAAACCAGGTCTGGTAGGCGGACATTGCATAGGAGTAGATCCTTATTACCTGGCGCATAAATCAGAAGCATTGGGTTATAAACCAGAAGTTATTCTGTCTGGTCGCCGCGTAAACGACAATATGGGCATGTTTGTAGCAAATAAGGTGATCAAGATGCTGATTGCCAAAGATAAAATGATTAACGGCGCTAAAGTATTGATTTTAGGTTTTGCCTTTAAAGAAAACTGTCCGGATACCCGTAATACCCGGGTAATTGATATTTACAAAGAACTTAAATCCTTTAGCTTAGCTGTTGATGTTTACGACCCCTGGGCAAATGCTGCTGAGGTTAAGGCTGATTATGGTTTTGAACTCATACAGTTAAACAAATCTGAAATTTACGATGCCATAATCCTTGCTGTAGCACACAAGGAGTTTCTGGATTTGGATTATCTTCAATATAAAAATAACGGCACAGTAATTTTTGATACCAAATCTTTTATCAATCGCGATTTGGTTAATGCCAGACTATAATCTGAAAGATTGTTTAACTATCTAAATAATAAACTGTGACTAATTCTTGTTGCTCAGGCTAAACTGAATGCCAGCCGATACAGGATTTAATAACGACTCTAGTTTTTTGTAAGTAGTTACATCTCTTGATGTTCCATTCAGTTGCGTATTGTCTTGTTTTTCATAAGAAAAGAAGAAATCAAGACTACTTTCTGCAAAAATGGACAGTTGTGGCAAAACATTTAGCTTAAAGCCAATTACCGGACTGACAACTAAGCCACTTTTACTGGCATCAGTCGTTTTTCCGGTGTTATTCGCCATTATATTTTTTGATGCTAAGGTGCCGGTAAACCGATTGTAGCGGTAACCTAAGTCGAAAGCAAAATATGGCTGTATTTTAGTATAGTTAAAGCTTTTCTCAAATCCGATCTTAAAGGAATAATCGGTAACCTTCCCACTAGCGATTTCACACGTAGCACATGTATTATCAAATGTCAGATCATCGCGGTAATAGTTTCCAGCCAGGCGGTAGCTGATCTGGTTGTCATTGAACTTAAACATTGCCCCATGCCCGAATACTTTAGCATAGTTCTGGGAATTCGTCTGATCCAATACTTTTGGCATCTGCATAATGGTAAATGCCCTGATACCGATAGTGTAATTGTAATCCGCGCTGGTTTGGGCAAATGCAGTTAGCTGTAAAAATAAGATACTAAGGATAAATAGGGATTTTTTCATGCAAAATTTGGGATGATATATTTAAATGAAACTTTATAGCA
The DNA here is from genome assembly GCF_014947265.1 of Pedobacter sp. MR2016-19. Lineage (NCBI taxonomy): Bacteria > Pseudomonadati > Bacteroidota > Sphingobacteriia > Sphingobacteriales > Sphingobacteriaceae > Pedobacter > Pedobacter sp. MR2016-19. The sequence goes on along the minus strand of NZ_JADCNK010000027.1, from coordinate 64,929 downwards.
AGAAATGGGCCTAACTTTGAAGATATTTAAAATATAACTTTAAATTAATCGTTTTAGTCTGAGTAAATAAAATAGAGCCTCTGAAAAATGTGATTAAGCCTGACGTTGTGAAGATAGTGGTTTTTTAAAAAATAATTAGAGTATAACTTAACTGTGTTTTTAGTAGTTCTCCGCATCTGAAAACGTAAAAGTTGCATAGATTTAAAACTCTGAATAATTTTGAATAGTTTTGCATTCTCAATACGGCTATATTAAAGTTGATAAAAGCCTGCCAGTTGCACCCATGAAAAAAAGAATATATTTATTTTTAAGTTTTTTAACCCTTATTTTCCTTTGCCATTTATCGGCTTCCGCACAAAACTATGCTAACGTTAAAGTAGATGATCTTTCTGACGCACAGATTAGACAGATGATCCAGCGTGCCGAATCTGTTGGCTATAGCGATGCACAATTAGAGCAAGCTGCTGTTGCGCAAGGGATGAAAGCCGAGGAAATTCAGAAATTACGCACCCGGGTAGAAAAAATCCGTAAAGAATCTGCTACCACTGACAACGGTCAAAGCAATACAGATATAAATAGCGATGGGGCAGTTCGGAAATACAATAATCCCGACAAAGATAAAAGTGATTCTCTTGTTAAGAAAAATACACCAAAAATTGATGTCCTGGAATCTTTAAAGCCTAAAATTTTCGGTGCAGACCTGTTTAAAAACAGTAATATTACCTTCGAGCCTAACTTAAGGCTGGCCACGCCCCGCAGTTATATCATTGGCCCTGATGATGAATTGCTGATTGATATTAATGGCGATAACGAAGCCAATTATAAACTTAAAGTTAGTCCCGATGGTACTATCCGTTTACAATACGTTGGTATAGTTTCGGTGGGTGGATTGAGCATTGAACAGGCTTCTTCAAAAATTAAATCTGCATTATCTGCTACTTATCCGGCGCTACGATCGGGCAGATCTACAGTTGCCATTAATTTAGGGAATATCAGGAGCATTAAAGTAGTAATGACTGGTGAGGTTGTTAAAGCCGGCACCTATACTTTATCTTCTTTATCAACCGTTTATAACGCTTTGAGTGCTTCCGGAGGACCAAATGATAATGGTTCGTATCGTAAAATTCAGGTAATCAGGAATAATAAAATTATCAGTACTATTGATGTGTACGATTTTGTAACTGGTGGTATCCAACGCGGAAATATCCGTTTACAAGATCAGGATGTGATCAATATCCCTGTTTATGAAAATAGGGTGGAGATGGTTGGTGAGATTAAAAGGCCCGCACTGTTTGAAACCATTAAAGGCGAAAATTTGCAAAACGTAATCAATTTTGCTGGTGGTTTTAATAATCAGGCTTATACTGCTAAAATTAAGGTTTTTCAAAATACAGATAAAGAACGGAAATTAACGGATATTTCTGCGTCGGAATTTAGTACCTATGAACCCAAAAATGGCGATCGGTTTGTAGTTGAAGCCATTTTGGATCGCTTCGAAAATCGGGTATCCATATCGGGAGCTGTTTTCAGGCCAGGACAATACGAATTGGATAAAGGGTTAACCCTGAAAGGTTTGATCAATAAGTCTGATGGTCTAACTGAAGATGCTTTTTTAAATCGCGGATATATCAACCGCTTAAATTTGGATAATACACCCGCATTGATTTCTTTTGATGTGGCTAAAATTATTGCTGGTACTGAGGCAGATATTCCATTGCAGCGTGAAGATAAAGTTACTATCTCATCGATATTCGATTTAAGAGATGAATATAAAATAAGTGTTCAGGGCGAAGTAAGAGCTGCGGGTACATTCGAATACGCAGAGGGGATGACACTTGAGTCGGTAATACAGATGGCCGGAGGATTTAAAGAAGGTGCAACACCAAACCGGATTGAAATTGCCAGACGTGTAAAAAATAGCGATGCTAAGTCTATATCTGCCCGTGCTGCAGAGGTTTTTATTGTGAATGTAGATCAGGATTTAAAATTATTGGGTGATCCTTTTATTTTAAAACCCTTTGATATTGTTTCGGTAAGAAACTCTGAAGGATATACGGTGCAAAAACAAGTGAAGATAGAAGGCGAAGTATTGTATCCCGGTACTTATACGCTAACCAGAAAAGATGAGCGCATTTCAGAGGTAATTAAAAGAGCTGGAGGTTTAACCCCATCGGCCTATCCTGATGGTGCATCGCTGAAAAGACAGGGAGCAGAAAAAGTGAACCCTAAAGATAAAAATGCGATTGACAATAAAGAAGAAGAAGACAGGAAATTCCTGAATTTAAAAAGAGCCCAGGAAGCAGGTGTAAAAGATACTTTAACCTCAAATGTTGAACAAAAATTAATTCAAAGCGACTTGGTTGGTATTAATTTGGTTAAAATTTTAAAAGATAGCCTTTCAAGATATAATCTTATCGTAGAAGATGGTGATGTAATCCGTGTTCCCAGAACTTTGCAAACGGTTAAAGTAACCGGCGAAATCTTAAATCCAAATAGCATTGTTTATTTGCCAGGCAAAAGTTTAAGGCAATACATCAACGGTGCAGGCGGCTTTACTGCTAATGCCAGAAAGGGCGGAGTATATGTTAAATATGCCAATGGTTCTGCCGCAGCAGTAAGTAAATTCCTGTTTTTTAATAATGACCCCAAAATTAAACCCGGAGCAGAGATCCTGGTTCCGAAGCGTGCAGATAGAGAGCGTTTAACTGCACAAAGCTGGATAGGGATTGGAACGGCTGTTGCTTCATTGGGAGCAATTATTGTGAGTTTGTTGAGATAATATAATTATTAATCACCAGTTTGGCGAGGGTGGCATTATAAAAAACTAAAAATGACAGCAGAAAGTCAGCGAAATTATAATAATAAAGAAGGTGATGAGATTTCCTTGAAAGAACTCCTTCTTAAAATACAGGCATGGTGGCATTACCTTTTAATCAAGTGGAAAACAATTTTGTTTTTCGGGTTAATTGGAGGAGTGTTTGGGCTTACCTATGCTTATTTTAAAAAGCCGATTTATACGGCTACTACATCTTTTGTATTAGAAGATGAAAAAGGTACAAGTGGGGGCTTAGGCTCTTTAGTAGGTTTAGCATCTATGGCTGGGGTAGATATAGGAGGTTCAGGAGGTGGAATTTTCCAGGGTGATAATATTCTGGAATTATATAAATCCAGAACAATGATTGAAAAGACTTTATTAACCGAAGTTGATAAGGATGGGAAAAAGCAATTACTAATTGATTGCTATATTGATTTTAATGAATTGAGAGATAAATGGAATTTGAAACCTGAGTTAAGAAAGATTCAATTTAATTTAACTCCAAACCAGCATTTTACAAGGGTTCAGGATAGTTTATTAAGTACTATAATAAACAACATTAATAAAAACTATTTAAACGTTACCAAGCCTGATAAAAAATTAAATATTATTAAAGCTGATGTAAAATCAGAAAATGAATTTTTTTCCAAGTCTTTTAATGATGAAATTGTAAAAAATGTAAATGATTTCTACATTCAAACTAAGACTAAGAAGTCATTTGAGAACGTGAAGATTTTGCAACAAAAAACAGACTCAATTAGAGCCGTGATGAACGGAGCAATTTATTCTGCAGTTGCAGTTGCAGATGCAACACCTAATTTGAACCCAACAAGGCAAATTCAGCGTGTAGCACCAGCTCAACGTGCTCAATTTTCAGCAGAAGCAAATAAAGCGATATTGGGGGCCTTAGTTCAGAATTTGGAAATGGCAAAAATTTCATTAAGAAAAGAAGCCCCTTTGATACAGGTAATTGATAGCCCCATTTATCCTTTAGAAAAAAAATCAGCTAGTAAGATTATTTTTGGGATAGCTTTTTTTATGGTTTTTGGGGTTCTAATATCTCTTTTCCTTATTTCTAAAGAGTTATTTAGAACAGTAATGCGATAATTATTATTCATTTTAATGAAAGCGTGGTAACAAAAAGATTTTTGGGCAAAGAAGTAGCATGGAATAGTATACAGTTAAACACTGTATTAATGTTTATTTTTAGAGGTGGTAATATCTTATGTGGGCTAGCAATGGTCCCTATGACATTAGGATACCTGGATAGAACTAATTATGGAGCTTGGCTTACACTTTCGTCAGTTATTAGTTGGTTGTCTTTTATGGATATCGGTTTGGGGAATGGGTTGAGAAACAAATTGGCAGAAGCAATTGCGCAAAAAAATAATAAATTAGCGAGAGAGTATGTGAGTACCACTTATGTTCTTTTCTCAATTATTATGCTGGTGCTCGTTATTGTCTTTTCTGTGACAAATCCCTTTCTTAATTGGCAAAACATTTTAAAGATTAATATTAATAATTCTTCATTGATTTTGTTAACCTATGTTGTTTTCTTTAGTTTTTGTCTTAGGTTGATATTGGAACTTGGTGCAATAATTATTGTTTCTCTGCAGAGGCCCTTTATTAAAATTATGATAGATTTTTTTGTTTCAGTAGTTACTTTGATAGGTGTCTACAGTCTTACAAAAATTACTAACCCCTCTTTAATATCATTCGGCATAGCTATTTGCATCATTCCAATACTAATTTTACTAGTCTTCACATATTATTTATTTAATAAACGATCAAAGTATTCGTATTTGACACCCTCTTTTAGGCATTATAAAAAAAAGCATATAAATGATTTACTTAATCTAGGGGTACAGTTTTTTATCATACAACTGGCTGTTCTCGTTATGTTCTCGACGGATAATATTATAATTACCCAACTATTTTCCGCAGCAGATGTTTCGTCGTTCAATATCGCATATAAATATTTCAGTATTATAATTATAGCTTTTAGTATTATAGTATTTCCCTATTGGTCGGCATTTACGACAGCGTTTATAAAGAAAGATTTTGTTTGGATTAAAGGGGCTTTTAAAAAGTTAATTATTATTTGGATCCTGCAGGTTTTTGTTGTAGTTGGACTTATCATGTGTGCAAATTTTGTATATAAATTTTGGGTAGGCGGCGGTATTGAAATACCAATTGGATTGAACATATTTTTAGGCGTTTACGTAACCTTATATAATTTCAATAATATTTTTGCGTATTTCCTAAATGGAGTAAGTAAGATCAGGTTACAACTTTATTCAGCTGTATTTGTAGGTATTATAAATATTCCCTTATCTTATCTATTAGTAAAACATACTAATATGGGTATTACAGCGATAGCACTTTCTAATTGCATTTGTTTGTTAGTGTGCTCTTTGTGGGCTCCATTACAGTGTTATAAGATAATAAATAATAGAGCAATTGGAATATGGAACAAGTAAATAAATTTTTCTAAATTTTAAATAATGAAAATAGGAATATTAGGAGCAGGTATCTCAGGTTTAAGTGTTGGAAGATTGCTATCTGATCAATTTGAGATTGAAATTTTAGAACGTCAACCTATTCATGGCGGCATTGCTAGAACTAAGGAAGTTGATGGTGTAGCTTATCATCCTGTCGGTGGTCATTGTTTTAATTCTAAGAATCAAGAAGTATTAGATTTTGTTTTCAACAATGTTTTATCGAAAGATAAATGGCATAATATCACTAGAAATGCTGTGATAAAATATCAAAATGAAGAGATTTCCTATCCTATTGAGTTTGCAGTTAAAGAGATACATCATTTTGATGAACAATTTGCTCTAGATATTGTTAGGGATTTTTTGAATGCAGATGATGATGGAGTATATCCTAATTTAGAAGATTGGTTTAGAAAAAAATTTGGCAACACCCTTTCTGAAAAATATTTTTTGCCATATAACGAGAAGATCTGGAATAGGCCACCGAGAGAGATGAGTCATGCCTGGGTTGAAGGGAAATTGCCGATTCCTAACAAGAAATCATTTTTTAATTCTTTGATTGGTAAAGAGGCCGATAAAATGCCGCATTCTAGCTTCTTTTATCCAGATACAAATAATCAAAATACCTTTATCGATGCCTTGGCTGAAGGTTTAAATATTACTTACAATTTTGATATTAAAGATGTAAAATTTGATAGTGAAACGAAAAAATGGACTGTTAACGGAGATAAGGTCTACGACATCATTATCAGTACATTGCCTCTTAATGTATTGCCAAAAATAATTGATAATGCAAAACCCGAAATATTAGCGGCTGCAGATAAATTAAGATACAATAAAGTAACTACAATGCTCTGGAAAACCCAAGGAACAGATAGAACTTGGACATATGTTCCTGAAAAGGATAATTTTTTTCATAGATATATTCATATTGGAAATTTTTATGCACCTTCTAAAAATTATTCCATTACCGAAGTAGTTGGGCACAAAACTCAGGAAGAAATGATCGAAAATGGCAAGAAGGATTCGTTTTTAATAGAGCCAGTTGCATATAATGTTTCAGAGCATGCATATGTTGTATTTGATGAAAATTATGACAGTTGCACTTCAACTATAAAAGACTACTTAGAGGAGCTGACAAATATTTACACGCTAGGAAGATTTGGAGAGTGGCAATACTATAATATGGATATTTGTATAGAAAAAAGTATAGCATTGGCGAGTAAAATTAAATCATCAGTAAAGAAAGCCCTTTAGATTTATGAAAATAACTTTGTTAATTAATGAGTTTAATGTCAGGGGCGGAACGCATAAACAGGCGCATAGACTTGTAGAATATCTTCAGAGCAGAGGGCATGATGTACTTTTGCTTACAAAGTTTTTTGATCCAGAGAAATGCTACCCTGGCGTTGAGAAATTTTCTATCCAGTCTTTCGAACAATACTTTTCTACTGATAGAAAAAGTGGTAGACTAAATAATTTTATAAAGAATATTGTTGCGTCATACAAAGTTGCGAAGGTGGCTGTTAATCATGGCCAATGTGTAAATGTACATGACAATGGATTTGGTCTTACAAGTTTTTTCATAAGAATCTTAAATCGGAAGATTCCAATTATCTGGCAAATAAATGACCTGCCAAGTCCATTTCTATTAGGTAATAATAAAGATTCTAAGGGAAGTATAACGTTTCCGTTAAGAAGATGGTTTTATAGAATTCTTGCTAAGAATACTACTAAAATAACAGTAAATGTAACGAAAAACGCTCATCGAGTGGATAAAGCCCTGGGGGTTTCTGCTGAAGTTGTTTATTGTGGGGTTGATTTGAGAAATAAAGTATTAGCTAAAAAATCTGTTGATCCAACGCAAATTCGACTCCTATCAACAGGTGTATTTCTTAAATACAGAAATTATGAAACATTTTTGCAGGTACATAAGGAACTAGAAAACTTAGGGTATAATGTAGAAAGTTCAATAATTGGATCAACAAAGTTTGATAACGTTTATGCCGAAAAAATTAAAAATTTGGTTCATGAATTGGATATCAAATGCGATATACTTGGCGATATCTCTGAAACTGAATTAATTTCAAAATATGAAAATTCCGATTTTTTCTTCTTTCTAAATGTGGATCAAAGTTGGGGATTGGCAGTTTTTGAGGCTATGAATCTTGGCTTACCAGTTATCGTCTCTAACTCAGTGGGTGCTATTGAATTATTAACTGATGATGTCAATGCTATAATACTGGATCCAAATGATGCCAGTAGGATTGCCAACTCTGTTGTGTCGTTAATTAATGATCCAATAAAGCTGGCAAGGTTACAGGAGCGTGCATTTGGTGATACCCTCGAAATGACATGGGATAAAATGTACAGCTCGAAAATAGAAAAGATATTCGTGGAAGAAGTTTCTCGCTGCTAAATTATTTAAAAGTTATTCAGGTAAATTAAGATTTATGCACTGCATAAAAAATATCTTACTTGTTTACGATATTAATGTTCAGAATCGTGAACTAAACCAGTGAAGTTGTTTAATAATATGAAAATAATCGAGCCACCTCTTATAACCATAATAACCGTTTGTTATAATGCTGTACAAACTCTCGAACAAACTATACTGAATATAATCAGTCAAGATTGTAAAGATTATGAGTATATTGTAGTTGATGGAGGAAGTTCAGATGGAACATTAGAAATTATTAAAAAATATAGCAATAAAATTACTCAATGGGTCTCTGAGCCCGATAAGGGTATTTATGATGCTATGAATAAGGGAGCTGCGATTGCTAGGGGGAAATGGTTATGTTTTATGAATTCTGGTGATACTTTCTACAATACTAACACACTCGTGGAGTTATTTTCAAAAGCGGAGGTTTTTAATAAGAATTGTACTGTCATTTACGGTAATACAAACAAGTTGTATGCTAATTATAGTAAAGTAGTGAAACCTGCTGAAATTGGACAGATTGCTTTCCATTTACCTTTTTGCCATCAATCATCCCTAGTGTTAACTGAAGAGTTTAAAAAGTATTATTTCAATTTGCAGTATAAAATTGTAGCAGACGATCACCTATTCTACAGCATGTATAAGGATGGGCACAGTTTCTGTTACATTGATCAGGTTATTTCTAATTATGAAGCCATGGAGGGGGTTTCAAGCAGAAAGTTTAAGAAAGCACTATGGGAAAATTATCAAATAAGGGGAGGACAATCAAAAAGGTATTGGTATTTCCGTTACTATCTCCCATTTTTATTTCGAAACACACTTCATTTAGCTTATATTAATACTTTTCATGAATAATACTGCACCATTAATTTCAATAATAACGGCTACTTATAATTGTGTGGATACTATTGAATCTACCATAAAATCTGTATTAGCTCAAAGTTATCCTAATGTTGAGTATATTATAATAGATGGACAGAGTACAGATGGAACCATTGATATCATTAAGAGATACGAGGATAGCTTAACTATTTTTGTTAGTGAGCCAGACAGAGGGATATATGATGCAATGAATAAGGGAATAAGGGCTTCCAAAGGAATATGGCTTAATTTTATGAATTCGGGAGACTTATTTCATTCCGAAGATTCAATTTTGAACTCTTTGAATAACCTTGACGACAAGGTTGGTTTCATATATTCTGACTTCTTCGTTTACAAAAAACAACGCCTTAAGTTAATTCATGCAAGTTATGATAGGGGTATAGTCTTGCATCAATCAGTAATTTATAAAAGAGAGCTTCACTCAAAATATGGTGAATATATTGTAAGTCAGAAATATATAATATCTGATTATTTATTTTTTCAACTTATTCCTTCTGCATTGATCAAGAAATCTCTCTTTCCAATATCTATTAATTCTGCACCTGGGGTTTCCGCAGGAAATTGGACCTGGTATCAAAAGATATGTTTCGACTATATTTTCCGTAAAATATCGGTTTTAGAATTACTTCGGAATCTGGTAATCAGGGTCATCAAGAATTGTATTATTTCATGCTTAAAACTGGTTAAGTAATGAATACTGCTGAATTTTTTGAATTACTGATAAATAATAATTTAATATATTTTTCTTGTTTTGTTGGCGTTTGTCTTTTCTATTATTTTCTGTTTAGAAAAGTCTGCTTTTCCATGCTTGATCCAATATTTATATCTTTGGTAGGGTCAGCTTTTGGAGCTTCTGTGGTTGTATTTTTATTTGCAACATCAGCGATTTCATCTTTTTATTTTATTAATTATTTAGCGACACAGTTTGCTTTTCTAGCGGGGTTTTTATTTTTTAATAAATTTTCGCCCGCTGTTTTTATAAAATCAAAAATTAAATTCGACAATGTATTTTTTTTACAATGTTTTTTTGTCGTTTCATTCATTACATTTTTTTTATCGAATATAACTGTTTATGCAACTTTAGGCATTCCTCTTTTTTTAAAATCTAGACTTGATTTGACGGTTGATGCAGGTGGTTATGGTATCTTTACCAGATTTGCCGAAATCTCAGGTGCCGTAGCATTTTATCTCTTTCTACATTTTATTATCATAGAAAAAAATGTTTCAAGGCTATTTAAATCTTCATTATTTTTTTATTTATTTGGTCATATAGTGGTTACTTTTTTAAGTGGCTCCAAATCGAGTGTGTGGTTTTTTGCAATGAATTATTTCTGTTTTCTTATGCTTAATAAAAATAATCCACGGGTTAAAGATTTGATATTAAAATTAAGGCAATACCAGCTCAAAATAGTTTTGGTAGGTTTGATTTTCGCTTTTTGTATAATTTTGGTAACGTTTGATGGCGATCCTTCTAATGCTTTTCTTTTTTTGGCACAGCGAATTGTAGGATATGGCGATGTTTACTGGCATGCTTATCCAAATGCATATATTGAAAAGCTTCCTCATGATCATTTTTTTATAGCAGTGTTCTCTAGTTTTTTAGGTTTTTTCCGGATTGTGGATTCTTCCGCTTTTCCTGAACCTATAGGGTATTCCCTTACAAAAATGTTCTATACAGTTGATATGATTGTGGGTCCAAATCCCCGACATAACATATTTGGATATATTTACCTTGGGCCATATTTTTCAATACTTTATTCATTTATTCTTGGTACCTCCCTTGGATATATAAGGAAACTATTTCTTAACGCCTATTCATCAAGAATTTTTTCGAAAATACTTCTACTTTTTTTTTATAGTATATTTATAGGTATTGAAACTGATATAAATTATATCTTTTTTCAATTAAATAATATACTAGTGGTAATTCCATTTTTATTAGGAATTTCGTTGCTTGTTTACTATTTCTTTATATTTCCTATCGAAAATAAGTTATCTAAATTTTAATATAGATTATATTGTATGTTTTTTACTTCTTTACCATTTTTAATATTTCTGCCGATTGTTTTCTTGCTCTACTGGTTTGTTTTTAACAAAGTTAAATCGCAGAATCTGTTTATTGTAGCCGCAAGCTATTTTTTTTACGGATGGTTGGATTGGCGTTTTCTGATTTTAATATTTATCACAACTTTTTCTACTTTTTTGAGTGGAATTCTTTATGAGAAGTTTTATAACAATTTTAAACTTAAAAAAGCAATAACCATATTTAATATCTTATTAAACCTTCTAATCCTTTGTGTATTTAAATATTATAATTTTTTCACAGATAACCTTCACTTGCTGTTCGAAGGAATTGGAATTCATTTTGATTTGACAACTTTGTATTTGATATTGCCTATTGGGATAAGTTTTTATACATTTCAAGCTATTGGCTATACATTCGATGTCTATTCTAATAAAATTAAAGCTACTAATGATGGCGTAGCTTTTTTTGCATATATGAGTTTTTTCCCTCAACTTACGTCAGGCCCCATATCCAAAGCGCCTGAATATTTACCTCAATTTCTAAAAAAAAGAGATTTTGATTACAATTTGGCCGTCGACGGAATGCGCCAAATTTTATGGGGAGTATTTAAAAAAATGGTCGTTGCTGAAAGTTGTGCTACATTAGTAAATCCAATTTTCAGTGATATTCACAATCAATCGGGCTCTACCTTGTTATTGGGCGCCATTTACTATACTTTCCAGATATATTGTGACTTTTCTGGCTATTCTGATATTGCAGTAGGGATTGGTAAATTATTTGGAATAAAACTCATCAATAATTTTAACTTACCATATTTTTCAAGAGATATTACAGAGTTTTGGAGGAGATGGCATATTTCTTTGACCTCGTGGTTTAGAGATTATATATATATACCACTAGGAGGGAATAGAGTAAATAAAATAACTAGGATTAGAAATACAATTATCATTTTCCTTATTAGTGGATTATGGCATGGTGCTAATTGGACATTTATTTGTTGGGGAGCCTACCATGCAATATTGTTTATTCCTCACTTAATTTTTAATGTAAAAGTTAAGCATGTGGATAGCCATGGATTCGGAAGACCGCTCTCTAGTGTTAATGAGATATGGAAAGTTTTGAAAACTTTTTGTTTGGTCTGCTTAGGGTGGATAATATTTAGAGCTAATACTATAAAAGAAGCATTCGATTATATTAAAGGTATTTTTAGTGCCTCTTTATTTTCATTCCCTCAAGTTATCGGATATAAAGCATTGTTCTTTATTATTCTGCTTCTTTTTGTAGAATGGTTACAAAGAACAGAGACTCATACACTGAATATTTCTAAAATTAAATCTCCAATGGTTCGTATAGGGATATATTTAATTGTTTTTTTCTTAATTATGGAGTACGGAGGAAACCAATCAGCATTCATTTATTTTAAATTTTAATGAAAAACTTTTTATTTAGAACAACGGTTATAGGATTTTTTTTTCTATTTGTTTTTACTTTAATTGGGTATGGTATGAAATACTGGGAATGGTTAACTTCTATTTCAAATGCAAGCGAAGTTTATCAATCCATATTTAAAAGTAAACGAAAATCTCATGCAAATACTTTGCTAATTGGAGATTCAGTCTGTGGTCAGCTATATCCAGTGACAGAATATAATGGAGAGATATACTCTATTCCTTGTAGTCAAGCGACTACACTTGCCGGACAATTTTTTTTATTAAACAATTTTTTCAAGGCAAATAAAAATGATTTACCTAAGCAGGTAATTTTAGTATATACTCCTTTTTCCTTTCAGAACAACCTTGATCATTTTGCGTTTAATTATTTGTTAAAGCCCTTCTATAACGATGAGTATATATCTCTATTTGATGATAATTTAAAAAAGCAAGTGTCACATATCCCTTTTTATAAATTAACACAATTTCCATTTACAAGAGCGGTAAATTTCTCACCGAGTTATGATGGAGATTTGAAGAAGTCAAAGTTATTGTCTCCTATTTCTGAATCTTATCTGATTAAAATTGATAGTTTATGTGCAAGAAATGATGTGAAGTTTGTGTTAAAACCAACGCCTGTTAAGAAAAGCTTTTTTTCCGAAATTCAAAATATAAAAGTAGATAGTAACAGTAAGGCCTACAGGATTGTTTCAAATTATAAGGTGCAAATTCAATACCTTCCTGATACGCTTTTTGCTGATAATGTACATTTCAAGAAAGAATATATTCCAAAGGACTATTTTAAACTAGTGAAAAAATTATAATTAAATCTTTATAAAAATATGAATCTTCAAACAACAGCAATAGTTGTTACATATAATCCAGACCTATCCACTCTACAAAGGCAATTTATGAGTGTTCATGAACAAGTCGATGCCATTGTTTATGTTGATAATGGTTCTAAAAATATTGATTTAATTAATGAGTTATTTCTAGATTTTGTACAACAAAAAAAGATTAAGTTATTTATAATATCAAATTCTTCTAATTTAGGACTCGGATATGCTCAAAATCAGGGTATAAAAAAGGCAATTGAATTGGATTCAAACTTTGTTTTAATTTTGGATCATGATTCAGTTCTTACGCCCGGATTTGTTAATGAGTTAGTCAATTCTACAATACAATTAAAGAATCAGGGAGCTAAGGTTGGAGCGGTAGGGCCAGTGTATATTAATGAAAAAACAAATGAACAATATCCGATTACACGTTATATCGGCCCTTTTATAAACAGGGTAAATCCTACTGAAGGTTCAAATGTTGAAGCATCATTTTTAATAGCATCAGGATCTCTAATTTCTATAGATGTTTTGCATGAAGTTGGGTTGATGAACGAAGATTTATTTGTTGATTATATAGATGTTGAGTGGTCTTTTAGGTGTAAATCAAAAGGTTTTAAATTATTTGCAATCCAAAAAGCCTTAATGCATCATGAAATTGGAGATAATAGGGTTTCAGTATTTGGACGTATGATTTCTGTTCATTCACCTATTAGACGTTATTATCTAACTCGTAACAGCGTTTACATGTTACGGTCTCCTCATGTATCATGGGGATACAAATTAAGAGAATTCACTTTTAATGTTTTCCGAATTTTTATTTTCAGTTTGATTTCTCAAGAAAGGATGAAGTATTTAAAATTTTCTTTTAGAGGATTAAAAGATGGAATAAAAGGAAAATTTGGTTCTATATAATTATAAGTGTTAAATAAGTGATCAAATTTTTTCTATACGAAAAGAATATCGTGTTATTATATTCTTTTACAGATATAGGTAGGAACCGTTAATAAAATGAAAATATTACATATCGTTGTGCTGCCAGTTTTTGCTGGAGCTCAAAAAATTTCATTTTCTATTTTAGAAAATTTAAATGATTTTGAAAATAAATATATTTTGTGCGGCGAAGGTACACAAAAGGAATATGCTGAATTTGATGCTGAATTTTCAAAAATTAACACGACCGTTCTTCATAATAAAAACCTAAAAAGAAGAATAGGATTACATGACATTATAGCGCTTATTGATATATATAGACTCTGTAAAAGAGAAAAATATGATATTGTACATACCCATTCTACCAAGCCAGGGATAATAGCAAGAATTGCTGCAAAATTAGCTGGTTGCCAAGTCGTTCATACAGTACATGGAATTGCATTCCATGAGAATGAAACTTTTATAAAAAGAATAATATATTATTTGATTGAATTTTTTTCAACTCTTTTTTGTGATAAGTTAATTTTGGTAAACAGATTTTATGGAAAGTATTATTCTTTCTTTAGTAATAAAATTAAAGTTATTCATAATGGTATTGATTTTTCAAAAATAACTTTAGGGCATGATGCTTTACAACATAGGGAAGATAAAAGGGTGGATTTGTTATTTGTCGGGCGCTTAGATGAACAAAAAGATCCATTGAATCTTTTAAAATCGTTTAAGCTATTGATTGATGAAAAACAATATTCTTTATATTTAAGAATTATTGGTACAGGAGAATTGTATTCGATTTGTGAAAAATATATAAATGGTAATAATCTCAATGATTATGTAAGTATGTTAGGTTGGCAATCAAATGTTGCACCATTCTATGAGACTAGTGATATATTATGCATTCCATCAATTTACGAAGCTTTTGGTTTAGTTTTTGTTGAGGCAGGTTTCTTTTCATTACCATCTGTCTCAACCTTGGTGGAAGGTATCCCTGAAGTTATATTGAATAATAAAACTGGAATATTAGTTAGACCCAAAAGTCCAGAGGAGTTTAGTAGTGCACTAAGGATATTAATAAATGATAGTTTGCTAAGAAAAAATATGGGTCTTGCTGCTAAAGAATGGGTTACAGAAGAATTTTCTTTAGTAAAAATGATTGAATCATACATGTCGATTTATAAAGAACTCTTAAGTATCAAAAGCTAAGAGTTGTTAAAGGCAAACATATAAATATTATGAAATAAATCTTATCATTGATATAGCGGATAGTAGGCTTATAATCTTAAACTAAAATGAAAAGATTATTCAAAGAAAAGAGATGATAGCTTGAAATATATCAAACGATAAGGGTGAAACATTTATGTCGTAAAAATATAAAAAGCAAATGTGTGAATATTAAAAAAATAATAATATTAATAAGAAGAATTACTCAGCTATTGTCATTCATGAATAAATTAATCTTAACTGGAGCTACAGGATTTCTTGGGAAAAACATTTTATCTGTCTTAAATAAAAGTAATTTTGAGGTAACAACCTTGGGTAATCCTACAACTAACATTGTTTGTGATATTAGTATTGAAATTCCTAAATTTCCCCATAGCTTTGATTTAGTTGTACATGCCGCAGGAAAAGCACACTCTGTCCCTAAAAATAAATCAGAAGAAAAAGTTTTTTTTGACGTTAATTTAAATGGCACGCATAATTTGCTTAAAGGTTTTGAGAACAGTAACATGTTGCCTAAAGCTTTTGTGTTTATTAGTTCTGTCGCAGTTTACGGTTGTGAATCTGGTACTATGATCAACGAAAATCATCCTTTAAATGCAAAGGACGCTTATGGATTAAGTAAAATTCAAGCAGAGCAATTAATCCAGAACTGGTGTGCTAAAAACAACGTAATTTGCACAATTTTGAGATTACCGCTTTTGGTTGGAAAAAATCCTCCAGGAAATTTAGGCGCTATGATCAGGGGAATTGAAAAAGGCTATTATTTTAATATTGGAGGAGGAAAAGCTAAAAAGAGTATGGTATTTGCAAAAGATGTGGCAAAAATAATTCCCGATGCTTCTAAAAGTGGCGGAATATATAACCTCACAGATGGTTATCACCCCTCATTTGCCGAGCTCGCCTCAACAATTGCAAAAACAATAAACAAGAAAAGGATTTTCAACCTACCACTTTGGGTAGCGAACATTATGGCAAGGTTAGGAGACTTACTGGGCAATAAATCGCCGATTAATTCTAGAAAATTGGCAAAGATTATGGCAGATCTCACTTTTGACGATACGAAAGCAAAAAAAGAATTAAACTGGAAACCAAGTCCTGTCTTGCAAGGATTTAAAATAAAATAATACAAAATGAAAAAAGCATTAATCACAGGAATAACAGGACAAGATGGAGCCTATTTGGCAGATTTATTATTGAAAAAGGGATATGAAGTACACGGCATTAAACGCCGTAGTTCTTTATTCAATACCGATCGAATCGACCATTTATATCAAGATCCTCATGAAAGCAATTTGAAATTTAAATTGCACTATGGCGATTTAACAGATTCAACGAACTTAATCAGAATAGTACAGGAAATACAGCCTGATGAGATTTACAATTTAGGTGCGATGAGCCATGTTAAAGTTTCATTTGATTCGCCTGAATATGTAGCCAATGTAGACGGTATTGGTACTTTAAGGATATTGGAGGCTGTGAGAATTTTAGGTTTGGAAAAGAAAACAAGAGTTTATCAGGCATCTACTTCTGAACTATATGGCGGAATGCCTGAAAATAAAAACGACAAAGGATTTTATGATGAAAATTCTCCATTTTATCCCCGTTCACCTTATGGTGTAGCAAAAATATATGGCTTCTGGATTACTAAAAACTATCGTGAAGCGTATAATATTTTCGCTTGTAATGGTATTTTATTTAATCACGAAAGTCCGCTAAGAGGGGAGACTTTTGTAACCCGTAAAATCACCAGGGCAACAGCTAAAATAGCTTTGGGCTTGCAAGACAAATTATTTCTTGGAAACTTAGATGCCCTACGGGATTGGGGGCATGCGAAAGACTATGTGGAAGCAATGTGGTTAATTTTACAACAAGATACACCAGAAGACTATGTGATAGCTACTGGTGTTACTACATCAGTAAGGGATTTTGTGAAAATGTCTTTCGAACAGGTAGGAATAGAATTAGAGTTTAGAGGTGAGGGGGTAGAGGAAAAAGCTTATGTTGCATCTTGTTCTAATGCAGATTACAAACTGGAGATTGGCAAGGAAGTGGTGGCTGTCGATCCTAAATATTTCAGACCTACAGAGGTTGATTTATTAATTGGTGATCCGACAAAATCAAAAACTAAGCTTGGCTGGAAACCGCAATATGACTTAGCAGGATTGGTTGAAGATATGATGTCATCTGATGTTGACCATTTTAAAAAAGAATTGTTATTGAAAGCAGCTGGTTATAGTGTTAAAAATCAATTCGAATAAAAATAAGAGGGAGATGGCTTTGCCACTCTTCCTCGCAATGACAAAGTAATGAACAAAAACAATAAAGTGTATATAGCTGGTCACCGAGGTATGGTGGGTTCTGCTATTCTGAGAAATTTGGAAACTCAGGGTTTTAATAATCTGATTACGCGAACCTCCAAAGAATTAGATTTGCGGGATGCCTCTGCTGTAGCCGAATTTTTTTATACCGAAAAACCAGACTATGTATTTTTAGCCGCTGCCAAAGTAGGTGGTATCATTGCTAACAATATTTACCGGGCAGATTTTCTTTACGAAAATTTAATGATCCAAAATAATGTGATTCACCAAGCCTATATGAATAAAGTTTCAAAATTGATGTTTCTTGGGTCGTCATGTATTTACCCTAAGATGGCATCTCAACCCTTAAAAGAAGAATATTTGCTAACTGGCGAGTTAGAACCAACCAATGAACCTTATGCTATTGCAAAAATTGCTGGTATTAAAATGTGTGATGCCTACCGCGATCAATATGGATGTAATTTCGTTTCTGTAATGCCGACCAATCTTTATGGCCCTAACGACAATTACGATTTAAATAATTCACATGTATTGCCAGCTATGCTACGCAAGTTTATTGTTGCTAAGCAAAATGGAGATGAAAAAGTAACGATTTGGGGTACAGGAACACCGAAACGGGAGTTTTTACATGCAGACGATTTAGCTGAAGCTTGTGTTTATTTAATGAGCAATTATAATGAACCTGGCTTAGTCAATATTGGGGTGGGTGATGATATTTCTATATTAGATTTAGCTAAATTAGTTAAAGAAATTGTGGGATTTGAAGGAGCGATTATTACTGACACCAGTAAACCTGATGGTACTCCAAGAAAGTTAATGGATGTATCGAAATTGAACGCAATGGGCTGGAAGGCTAAGACTACGTTGAAAGATGGAATAAGAAAAGTCTATAACGAAATAAAGGACAATGACTGGAACTAATAACAGCTACATACTAATCATGGCAGGTGGCGTGGGCTCACGCTTTTGGCCAAAGAGCCGCAACCACTTTCCTAAACAATTTATCGATATTTTAGGTTTAGGTAAATCTTTATTGCAGTTAACTTACGAACGCTTTTTAAAGATTTGCCCAAGCGAGCAGATTTACATTTTGACTAATGCAGACTATGCAGGTTTGGTACAAGAACAACTACCTGAGGTTTTGCAAAAAAATATTTTATTAGAACCTAGCAGGAATAATACGGCGCCATGTATAGCTTATGCCAGTTATAAAATAGCACAGACTAATCAGCAGGCAAATATTGTCGTTGCGCCTTCCGACCATTTGATTTTAAAAGAAGAAGAATTTTTAGCTAAAGTTAGTCAAGCCTTGGCATTTACTGAAGCAAATGATGCCTTATTAACCTTGGGTATCAGTCCAACTCGTCCAGATACGGGTTATGGATACATAAAGTTTCATGATTCTAGTACTGAACATCTAGATGATGCTTCCGAAATCAAAAAAGTGAATGCTTTTATGGAAAAGCCATCTCTGGATGTTGCTAAAAATTATATCGCGAGTGGCGACTATCTTTGGAACGCAGGAATTTTTATTTGGTCGGCAAAGACGATCAAAAATGCTTTCCAAAACTATGCTTCGGAAATTGCCGCTCTATTTGAGCGTGGGAATGAATTTTATAATACGGATAAAGAAGCTGAATTTATTTCAGAGAATTATCCAAAAGCCCCAAACATCTCCATTGATTATGCCATTTTAGAAAAGGCGGAGAATGTGTATACGATTCCGGCAGATATTGGCTGGTCTGACTTGGGAACTTGGGCGTCACTGCATGCTGTTGCCGAAAAAGATGAGCAAAGTAACGCCATCAATTGTGCACATTTAAGTTTGTCAGAAACAACAAATTGCGTGATTCAATTACCAATTGGCAAAGCTGCGGTAATTAAAGGTCTATCTAATTTTATTGTGGTGGATGATGGAAAGGTGCTGTTGATTTACCCTAAGTCTGATGAGCAGGAAATTAAACAAGTTGCATCAGAAATGGTTGAAGCATTTGGAGATAAATATAAATAAAGTAACTTACTGTTTGTAATTTAACAATTTGAATTCTTTATCTTCACATTTTTTGTGGATATGATGCCAACCTTTGCTTTTCTGATTCTTATCGGACTGTTTTTTTTAGAAATAGCCTACTTCAAGCTCGCTGACCATTTCAATATTATTGATAAGCCGAATGCAAGGAGTTCTCACAACAGTATTACGCTTAGGGGAGGTGGGGTTATCTTTTGCTTAGCCAGTATAATTTATTTTGTTTTATTCGGTTTTCACTACCCTTATTTTATCGTTGGCCTATTTGCAATTTCGACAATCAGTTTTATTGATGATGTGCTTACGCTAAACAATAAAATAAGATTGAGCGTTCATTTAATTTCTGTATTGTTGATGTTTTACCAATGGGGTCTTTTCGATTTAGCCTGGTATTGGATTCCCTTAGCGCTGGTTTTTGTTATAGGTACCATTAATGCGTACAATTTTATGGATGGAATAAATGGCATTACAGGGAGTTACAGCCTCCTTGCCATTATTACGCTTTATTACATAAACAAAAACATATATGCTTTTACTTCACCTGCTTTATTAATCACCATTGCACTTTCACTACTGGTTTTCAATTTTTTTAATTTCAGAAAGAAAGCAAAATGTTTTGCCGGCGATGTTGGGAGTGTTGGCATAGCCTTCACGATTGTTTTCTTCATGGGTCAGTTAATTTTGGCTACTCATAACTTTAATTACATTTTGCTTTTACTTTTTTATGGTATAGATGCAGTAAGTACTATTTTATTTAGAGTAATCAGGAATGAAAATATTTTTGAAGCGCATAGAAGCCATTTTTATCAATTTCTTTCTAACGAAAAAAAGATTCCCCATTTAATTGTAGCAACAATTTATCTTTTGGTACAATTGATTATAAATATAATTCTTGTTTCTGTTGTTAACGAAAATATATTTTCGGCACTGTTATTGTGTTTATTTTGCGTAGTTATATTTATGGCCGTAAGATTTAAAATGGAAGGTAAACAACGATTGCTTAAAGCCCAGGTTGTTTAATTGGTTTAAAACTGGCATCCATTAAATGATTGTGATCAACATTCAGTTTGAGAAAAGGATTTGAATCCTGTTGATCTAAAATAATGATTATCGAATGTAGCGTTTAAGAACAATTTAGCGTTATGTATGAAAAGATAATAAATAAAGAAAATTTAATGTGGATTCGTGATTACACGATACTGAATAGTTTTTAGTTCAGTTTTATTTACATTAAGCGCATTGTTAAACTGTATATTTTTTATACTAAGCCTATTGAATTTTGTTTACACAGATTAATATTGTACCACGTTGGATCATCTTTTTGCTTGATATCAGCATCTGTACCTTTTCTATGGTATTTGCCTATGGTTTAAAACACAATTTAGACCTTACGGCAGTAAATGTATTCGAACTTTCCAGAAACCTGTTAATTTTTGCGGCCATTAATATTGGCGTTTTTTTTGCCATTAAAACTTATGCAGGAATTATCAGATATACCAGCGTCCAGGATTCTTTCAGGATATTGTTCTCCATATCCCTCTCAAATGGTATATTTTTATTCATCAACCTTATTTATATTACCTTTTTTAAAGGATTTTTGGTTCCCAATACGGTACTTATTACGGCTGGTTTAACGAGCTTTTTATTACTGATTACCTATAGAGTACTGATTAAATATTTTTTCCTTTATGTTAAAAATCTAAAACTGGATAAAAGGAAAGTGATTATTTACGGTGCAGGCGAGGCAGGATTAGCAACTAAAAGAACTTTCGATCATGATCCAAGTGTGAACAAAAATATTGTAGCATTTGTAGATGACGATGAAAGGAAAATTGGTAAAACAATCGACGGAGTAAAAATTTTAGACGCTTCTAAATTGTCGGTGTTGATTGAGAAGCATGAATTAGATGAGATTATTTTTGCCTCCTATGCTATTCCTGATGAAAGGAAAGATCACGTAATTGATTTATGTTTAGAAAACGACATTAAAGTCCTGAATATTCCGCCACGTGATGTATGGACAAACGGACAGTTAAAACCAGCACAGATACAGAAATTAAATATTGAAGATCTGCTTAACCGTAAACCTATAAAAATCGACATTGATGGCTTGGGTAATATGCTCAATAATAAGCGCATATTGATTACGGGAGCTGCAGGTTCAATAGGGAGCGAAATTGTTCGTCAGCTTACAAAATTCGATGTTGGTTTAATCATTCTTTGCGATCAGGCAGAGTCGGCCTTACATGAGCTTTATCTTGAGCTGGAGGAAAACAATACTAATAAAAACTTTCACGCTTTTATAGGCGATGTTCGTGATCAACAGCGTATGGAGGTGTTATTCAGTACCTATAAACCACATTATGTTTATCATGCTGCGGCTTATAAACATGTGCCTTTAATGGAAGATAACCCGGCAGAAGCAATCAAAGCCAATGTTTTGGGTACTAAAACAATCGCTGATAAGTCTGTTAAATACGGCGTGCAGAAATTTGTAATGATTTCTACTGATAAAGCTGTAAATCCTACCAATATCATGGGCGCATCTAAACGAATTGCCGAGATTTACGTGCAATCGTTAAATAATTCGCTTCACCAGGATAACTTTATATTTAGTAACGGATTAAGTTACATCAATAGCCTTGAGGTTAAACCAATCACTAAATTTATTACCACCCGCTTTGGTAATGTGCTTGGTTCAAACGGATCTGTTATTCCGAGATTTGAGCAGCAGATCAAAAAGGGAGGGCCTATTACGGTAACCCATCCGGAAATTACACGCTATTTTATGACTATACCAGAGGCTTGCCGTTTGGTTTTAGAAGCCGGATGTATGGGTAAGGGAGGTGAGATTTTTATCTTCGATATGGGTAAATCGGTTAAAATCGTAGAACTGGCCAAAAAAATGATTCGCTTAGCTGGTCTTGAACCTAATGTTGATGTAAAAATCGAATATACAGGATTGCGACCTGGTGAAAAACTTTATGAGGAATTGTTAAATGATGCAGAAAATACCATGCCTACCCATCATGAAAAAATAATGATTGGAAAAGTTAGGGAATATGTGTTCTCTGATATACAAAGGCAGATATATGAGTTGATTTCATCAGCAACATCTGATGATGATTGGCAGGTAGTAATGAATATGAAAAAATTAGTTCCTGAATTTATAAGTAAAAATTCGATATTTGAAGAACTTGATAAAGTTTTAAAAGATTAACTATTGATGAAAAAAATACTTTTAATGGCCGTGATGGCCATTTTTTCTTTGAAGGTTTCTGCACAGGAAGCTACCCCGAATGTAAATATTCCATATGATTATCAATTTTATCAAAAGCTGAACCCAGCCGTTTACGATCAGCAGAGTAAATTCCATTCAGCCATAAAGGGTTTTTATAGTGATGCCAGTGCATTGCAGTTGCGTTATGATTCGTTAATGAACGCAGGCACAGACAGCTTAAACAAAAGAAGCTGGGTGCACCGTAAATTGTTTCAGGAACATCTTCTCAATTTTAAAAATGAAGACTATCATATTTATGCTGATTTTCTTCCCGACCTGCAGATCGGTCGCGATTTTTCAGGTTCACGTTCAACATGGATGAATACCAGGGGTTTTCAGGTAGGCGGAGAAGTAGGCAAGCAGTTTTCATTTTATTTAAACGGATATGAAAATCAGGGTAAGTTTGTTGATTATGTGAATCGCTTCATTGTAAATAACCAGGTTGTGCCAGGGCAAGGCTATGGAAAATTAGGAACTGATAAACAAGACTGGACGTACGTTACTGCTTTGCTATCCTACACACCGAGTAAATACCTTAATTTTGGATTGGGCTACGACAAAAATTTTATAGGCGATGGATACCGCTCGATGTTGCTCTCTGATGTTTCTTCCAACTATTCGTTTTTCAGGGTTCGTGCTACGCTAGGCAGTGTTCAATACCAAACCATTTTTGCTTATATGTTAGACCCGGGTGCTCCAAGGCTATCTAGCGATAGGACAACAGGAGACAGGGGAAAGTGGATGGCCGCTCATTATGTAGACTGGAACGCAACCAAAAGATTTTCTGTTGGTTTTTTTCAGGCCGTAACCTGGGCCGATGCACAAGAGGGTGCTAAACGTGGATTTGATTTTAATTATATCCACCCCTTTATATTTTTGCGGCCAATAGAAAGTACGAATACCACTTCGCCTGATAAAATGCGGTTAGGGCTTAACCTGAAATATGAACTATTGAAAAAAACTGCATTGTACGGACAATTTATGCTGGAAGAATTTACGGCTAAAGAGTTTTTTGCAGGTAAAGGCTATTGGGCAAATAAGTACGCTGTTCAACTTGGTGTTAGGGGTTCGGACCTTTTTAAAGTGACTAACCTAAATTATTTGGCCGAGTTTAATAGTGCAAGGCCCTATACCTATTCTCACTTTGATCGTCTTTCTAACTATGCCAACTATAATCAATCATTAGCACATCCACTTGGAGGCAACTTTAGAGAGTTTTTAGGTTTACTAAATTATAGCTATAAAAGATTTGATGTTCAGGGCGAGGCATCTTATGCAAGGTATGGCTTAGATCCTGCTGGTATGAACTACGGGGGCGACATATTTAAAAGCTACGATACCCGTTCTGTTCAATATGGAAGCCATATCGGTCAGGGAATCGGCACTAATCTTTATTACTTGAAGGGGCAGGTAGCTTACCTCATTAATCCAAAATATAACTTAAGATTAGAGGTTGCCGGTACCTATCGAAAAGAAAGTAATGAGTTGGGTATAAATAAAGCCAGTTTGTTAACGATTGGTATAAGAAGTTCTTTTAGGAATATATATCACGATTTTTAGACTTATTACTGTGTAGTTAATAGTACAAAAATGAGATTGGCTTAGTTGGGAATTTCTCTAAATAAGGAAAGAATTTCTACAATTTGGTTCTTTTCAAATAATGAAGGAGCCCAGGTATAAAATAAACTTTATAAATAATTAACTAAGGTATCTACTGGATATAAATATTAATCTACTTTTGAAAAGCTGTAAGCTATATTTTTTGGTTAGACAAAATATAAAGGTCATTTTGCGAAAAAAATGATAAACGTAATGTTTTTATATATTTCCCGTCTGCACAAACCATTTATTTTTGGAGTAATTGATTGACAATTTAACAATACTAAATCCTAAAGGCTTTTTTGCATATTTTTGATCAATTCTTATTATTACTCTTTTATGTTTAACATTTTTAGTAAAAAAAATAAAGTTACGGATATCGCCTGGCTGGGTATAGATATGCATTCGCATATTTTACCTGGCATTGATGATGGTTCACCTGATATACAAACTTCTTTACAATTTGTAAAATCACTGAATGCGTTGGGTTTTAATCACTTAATTGCTACTCCCCATATTTTTAAAGAGCTATATCCCAATACCGCCGAAAGTATATCACTAGCTAAAGAAAAGCTAAAGGATGCATTGGATAAAGCCAATATTTCAATAAAACTTGAGGCGGGTGCAGAATATATGATTGATCAGGATTTTACACTAAATGAGAAGCTCTGCCCTTTAGATGGGAAACATTTGCTGGTAGAAATGTCGTACTTAACAGAAAGCCCTGGTATTAGTCAAACCATATTTGATATAGAGATCAAGGGCTTTAAGCCAGTATTGGCTCATCCTGAACGCTATACTTTTTATTTTAAAGACCTAACCCGTTTAAAGCGATTCAAGGAAAAAGGTTGTTTAATGCAATTAAATCTGTTATCTGTATTAGGATATTATGGCAAAGATGTAAAACAACTGGCAGACAAATTATTAAAAGAGAAAATGTACGATTTTGCTGGTACCGACCTTCACCACGATAAACATTTGGCAACATTAACTGAAGCTGTTCAATCAGGTCGATTATACGAGTTGATCGGTAAATACGAATTCAAAAATCAGGAAGTGTTTGGATGTAATTAATTTGACGTTTGGAATTAAACCTTAATAGCAAAAGTCATTTTTTTAGATATTACGATTAAATGATTAAGTTTGCAAGCTATTTAATCCTATTGGATGGTATTCCCATATGAAAAAACAAACTAATGTGAATAAAAGGTGGAGGCTGTTTCCTCTTCTTTTCGTACTGGCATTTTTTACTTCTTGTGTCAGCAATAAAAAGATAGCCTATTTTCAAGATATACAGACGGTTAACCAGGCTAGTCTGGATAGTTCAGCAAAGTATGTTGAGCCAAAAATACAAAACGATGATATTTTAACGGTAAATATTTTCACTTTGGATCCGGAAAGTGGAGCTATTGTTAATCAGGCACCTGCAACCGGAGCACTGAATAGTACATCAACTGCTGCAACAACTGGTTATCTGGTTGATAAAAACGGGGAAATCGAATTGGTGCTGCTTGGACGAATTAAAGTTGCCGGGTTAACAACATTTGAGGCAAGAGAGCTAATTAGTGGAAAAGTTAGGGAAATTTACAATAAAGCGAGTGTGGAAGTTCGATTCGCTAATTTTAAGGTTTCGGTATTTGGTGAGGTAAATTTGCCCTCAACATACACTTTCCCTAATGAAAAAACGACTATACTAGATGCTTTGAGCAGGGCTGGTGATCTTACAATTTTCGGTAAGAGAGATAATATTTTAATCGTAAGAGATAATGATGGTAAAAAGGAATTTGGAAGAGTAAATTTAAACTCTACAACAATATTTAGAAGCCCCTTTTATTACCTGAAACAAAATGATGCCATTTACATTGAGCCAAATAAGGCCAGGGTATCGGCTAATAATGCAAGTCAGGTACAAACAATTGGTATAATTTCTTCTGTTCTATCTGTATTGGTATTGGCAATTTCTCTTTTCAAATAACTCTTAACTTACCATATACTGTATGCAAGAATCTCTTGACCTTCAAAATAAAAGCTTTGATACAGAAGAAGAAGGAATTGATTTAAAAAAAATTCTAAACCGTTTCCTCGAAAAATGGCCATGGTTTGTATTGAGTGTTTCTGTTTGCTTATTAATATCCTATATCTATTATAATTATACTCCCCCTGTTTATCAGGTAAGTGCCCGTATTTTAGTTTCTAATGGTGAGAGTAAAGGAGGCAGCGGAGATGGATTAATGGATCTGGGTGGCTTGTTGGGATCTAAGAACTCTGTTGATAACGAGATCGAAATTTTAAAAACCCGTTATTTAATGACTAAGGTTGTTGAAGAGTTGAAATTAAATATCGTTTACAGTCAAAGAGTGGGGCTTAAAAACATGGAGCTTTATCAGGCTCCTTTTCAATTGGAGATTATTAAGGGCTTAGATACCATTGGTTACAGTAGAGTTGAAGTTGCCAAATTAAATTCTGATGGTGTAAAATTAAAAATTGATGGTAAGGTTAGTAACGTAAGCTTTAACCAGCTTTTTCAATTAAAAGGCATCGGTACGGTAAAAGTAGTTAGAAATCCAAATGTAATATTTAACGAAAGGCCTTATATATGCACCATTATTTCAGTTGACAATAAGGCTGGGCAGCTTTTGGGCCAGTTATCTATAGCATTGGTAAACAATAAGGTAAGTATTATTGAACTCGGACTTGCTTATCCTGATCCAAGGAAGGGAGAGGACATTTTAAATGCACTTATTAAACAATATATTAAAGCAAATTTAGAAGATAAAAATGCTATTGCTGATAGTACAACAGCATTTATTAAAGGCAGATTGAGTTTAATTGCTGCAGAACTTGGTGATGTGGAAACTGATGTAGAAAATTTTAAACAGCGAAACAAGCTTGCTGATA
Source organism: Pedobacter sp. MR2016-19 (assembly GCF_014947265.1). Taxonomy (NCBI): domain Bacteria; kingdom Pseudomonadati; phylum Bacteroidota; class Sphingobacteriia; order Sphingobacteriales; family Sphingobacteriaceae; genus Pedobacter; species Pedobacter sp. MR2016-19. The sequence goes on along the minus strand of NZ_JADCNK010000027.1, from coordinate 37,727 downwards.
TGAGTGCCCAAAGTAAGCTACTGGTTGAAAATACAAATGCGTTTGTTGAGGACCTATCTAAAACGGAAACACAAATAAGCAACCTCACTCAATTGGAGTCTTATTTGAGCAATGAAAACAATAAAAGGATTCTCCCGAGTAGTATAGATATGTCTGGTGATATTGTTTTTTCTACAACAATTTCTAAGTACAATTCTTTACTTGTTCAACGAGACAAGCAGTTATTAAGTGTTACGGAAACCAGTCCTTTTATACAAAATCTTGATCAACAGATTTCGAATCTGCGTAAAGATTTGTTAGAGAACGTAAAAACCAGTAAAAGTAGCTATCTGATCACCAGAAATAAGCTTAGAAATCAAATAGCTACAGTAGAGGGTAAAGTGAACGATGTTCCTAAAATCGAAAAAGATTACTTAAAACTAGCTCGAAACAAGCAAATTAAAGAAGAATTATATATTTTTTTAATGCAAAAGGCAGAGGAAACAGCTATTTCTAAAACAGCCAATATCTCTATTGCTAAAACTATAGATCCGCCCAAAACCAATGGCATGCCCGTTAGCCCAAAAAGAAATAACATTTATTTAGGGGGGCTTTTTACCGGATTGATTATCCCAATGGGATTAATTTTATTAATTAACATTCTAAATACATCCGTATCAACAAAAGAGGATATTAGAAATGTAACCCAGGTGCCAATAATCGGCGAAATAAGCCATAATATGGACGACGATAACTTAATTGTAGCAAATAAAAGCAGGTCTGCCATTTCCGAACAGTTCAGGGCTTTACGAACAAACTTATCCTTTTACCTTAGAAATACAGATCAAAAGGTTATTTTATTAACTTCAAGTATGTCTGGAGAAGGTAAATCATTTACGGCAATAAATCTGGGTAATATTTTAGCATTGGCAGGGAAAAAAGTACTGCTAATGGAATTGGATCTGCGTAAACCTGGCTTGTCGGCAAAGCTTGGCGTTTCAAACGAAATTGGGTTTAGTAACTATACCATAAACGAAAATTTAGCGGTAAAAGATATTGTAAGGCCGTTAAATATCAATAAGAATATTTTTATTATATCATCCGGGCCTCTGCCTCCTAATCCCGCAGAAACGCTTATGAGTGAGCGGATGCCTGATTTAGTTAATGCCCTGAAGCAAGAATTTGACTATATCATTATGGATGCCCCTCCTATAGGGGTTATCGCTGATGCACAGTTGCTGGCGAATTATGCTGATGTTACACTTTATTTGGTTCGTCAGAAAGTAACCCAAAAAGCACAGCTGAGTATTGTTGAAGATTTGCATCAAAGTAAAAAAATGAAAAACATTGCGTTAGTGATTAATGATATTAGCAATAAGTATTACGGGTATGGATATGGATATGGAACCTATGGTGAAGAAACGAAACCAAGCCTATTGAAAAAAGTTAGTAAAATGTTCAGTTAATATTTAATAAACTACATACAAATAATAATGAAAAGAATAAAGGGACTGGATTCGATTAGGTTTATTTGCGCAATTTATGTGCTTTTAGGACATTTCGGGATCCCGTTTATTCCGAATTTAATGAAAAACCCAAATATTGATGGTTTGTTGCTAAATTTGATTAAAGTTTTTTCCCTAACCTTCAATGGTCCTGCTGCTGTAATTGTATTCTTTATTATTAGCGGGTTTTGTATAAATTATCCTTATCAGCAAGAAAAAAAAATAGATTTGTTACCTTATTACTCCCGAAGATTATTAAGGATAGGCATACCGGCAATAGTTGCCGCAATGATCTGTTATAAGTTTAATTCATTAGGCAAATTTCCGGACTATGGCGTTTTTTGGAGTATAATATGTGAGGTAATTTATTATTTAATTTTCCCCATTTTATTTTATATCAGAAAAATAATAAAATGGCAGTATATCGTTATAGCTGCTTATATTATTTGTTTTACTACTTTGCTTTTAAATCCAGGTTTACTAATCGCTAAATCCAATGATTATCCCGCAATGGGGATTTTTACATGGGTAATAGGTTTGCCTTGTTGGTTACTGGGTTGTTGGCTTTCGGAGAATTATCATCGTTTTACAACTCCTACTATCAGTAAAATCTGGGTACTTCGGTTTTGCATGATAACAGGCGCTTTACTTTTAAACATAATTAAGTTTCACGCGCCAACAGTATTTGCGAGCAATTGCTACACGTTAAATATTTTTGCTATTCCTGCCATGATGTGGTTAGCCTATGAGATTATGTATTTTGAGCATGCAAATCCTTCTTCGTTGTTAGAGAAGGGAGGGAAATGGAGCTACTCGCTATACATTATTCACCCTGCAACTATTGGTTTTTTTATTTATTATAAAATAGGTGATTTAACTAATATGCAGCTGCCAATTTTAACCTGCTCACTGGTTTTCGCATACGTTTTTTACCTGATTATCGAAAAACCCTCACATAAATTTTCTTCTTTTGTAAGCAAAAAAATACGCACAAGGAGTAAATTGTTGCTGCAGAATTAATATTAATTTTTAAAAAAAAACATTAACAAAATGGCTAAAGTAGCATTAGTTACAGGTATTACAGGACAGGATGGTGCCTACCTTGCAGAACTTTTATTAGAAAAAGGATATACCGTTCACGGGATTAAACGCCGTAGTTCTTTATTTAACACAGATAGAATTGATCATTTATATCAGGATCCTCATGAAAAAGATGTTAGGTTTAAGCTTCATTATGGTGATTTAAGTGACAGTACAAACCTGATTCGCATTATTCAGGAAGTTCAGCCAGATGAAATTTATAATCTTGGAGCCATGAGCCATGTTAAGGTTAGTTTTGATACCCCAGAATACACGGCCAACGCGGATGGGATTGGTACTTTAAGGTTATTAGAAGCGATCCGTATACTGGGTTTAACTAAAAAAACAAAAATTTATCAGGCCAGTACTTCCGAATTATATGGTTTGGTGCAAGCGGTACCTCAATCAGAAACCACTCCATTTTACCCCCGCTCACCTTATGCCGTAGCAAAAATGTACGCCTATTGGATTACAGTAAATTACCGGGAAGCTTATGGGATGTTTGCTTGTAATGGCATATTATTTAACCATGAAAGCCCGTTGCGTGGTGAGACCTTTGTAACACGTAAAATTACCCGTGCAGTAGCTAAGATAGCCCAGGGCATGCAGAGTAAACTGTACTTAGGTAATTTAGATGCTGAACGCGATTGGGGCCATGCAAAGGATTATGTTGAGGCCATGTGGAGAATACTGCAACAAGACACTGCCGAAGATTTTGTGATTGCAACCGGAGTAACTACACGCGTAAGAGAATTTGTACGTTTGGCTTTTGCTGAAGTAGGAGTTGTTGTGGAATTTAAAGGAGATGGAGCAGAAGAAAAGGGCTATGTCGTTTCTTGTTCAAATCCGGACTATCAAATTGTTGAAGGTACGGAAGTAGTAGCGGTTGATCCTGCTTATTTCCGTCCTACCGAAGTAGATTTGTTAATTGGTGATCCAACCAAATCTAAAACTAAATTGGGGTGGGAACCAAAATATGACCTTGCAGCGCTGGTAAAAGAAATGGTAGCGGCTGATGTTGAGCTTTTCAAAAAAGAATCAATATTGAAAGGCCATGGCTATAATGTAAAAAATCAATACGAATAAATAAGTATTTAATTCAATTCAATGTCGGGCGCTAAAGATAGTAGTCTTTTAAAGTGGATAAAGTTAATTTCTATAACTGGTGGAGCGCAGGCAATAGTACAACTTACTGGTTTACTCTGTGGTTTGCTGATCATCAGGCTGTTGCCTACTAAGGAATATGCGCTTTATACATTAGCCAATACGATGCTTGGAACAATGTCATTATTATCAGATGGAGGTATTTCTACAGGTGTAATGGCACTTGGAGGAAAGGTGTGGGAGGATAAAAAAAAGCTTGGAATTGTTTTGTCAACAGGTTTGAACCTGAGAAAAAAGTTTGCGTTTTTCAGCTTAATTGTTGCAGTTCCTATTTTGGCCTATTTGCTATTACATCATGGGGCAAGTATTTTAGCTACTGTATTAATCATTACAGCATTAATACCCGCTTTTTATGCCGCCTTATCCGATTCATTACTGGAGATTATTCTAAAATTGCACCAGGATATCAGACCCCTGCAAGAAAATCAAATTAAAGTTAGCGTACTTCGTTTAACAATCAGTGCGCTAACTGTATTTTTATTCCCGTTTACATTTATAGCCATCTGGGCTGCAGGGATACCAAGAATTTTGGGCAATATAAAATTGAGAAAGATTGCAGGTAAATTTACCGAAACCAGCAATGAAATTGACTTAGGGGTTCAAAAAGAGATTTTTAAGATTGTTAAAGGAATATTGCCCGGCGCAATTTACTATTGCCTAGCCGGCCAGTTAACGGTGTGGTTGATTTCTGTGTTCGGAAATACGACCAATATTGCAGAAGTTGGCGCTTTAGGGAGGTTATCGATGCTTCTTGGAGTGATATCAACTATGTTTTCGATCCTTATTGTACCCAGGTTTGCAAGAACCAAAGAGTCTGGTAAGGCTTTGCTTAAACGGTACTTGTTTATTCTGGCAACTATGCTTGTCATTTTATCAGGAATAACCTTTATTGTCATGTTATTTCCTTCCCAGTTATTATGGGTGTTAGGAAACAAGTATGCAAATTTGGAAAAAGAATTAGTATACGTTATGATTGGTTCTTGTGCTAATGTTTTAATGGGGCTGGCATTATCACTTTACACCAGCAGAGGATGGATTATTAACCCTGTTTACGCAATCATATTAAGTGTTTTACCCATTATTTCAGGGATATTTATTTTTGATTTAACGAAAATTTCAGGGGTACTTAAATTAAACATTTTTATAGCTGTTTCTGAATTTATGATACATTTTGTTTTTGGTTTCTTTAAAACATGGTCTGTTGAAAAAGAATAAAAAAAATAAGATCTATTGCATTGGCGATAGCCATGTTTCTGTTTTTGCAGGAGAAGACAGGCTGGTTCCAATTGTGCCCGAGCAAAGAAAATCTTTGGTTAATCATTTTGAGATATTCAGGTTAGGGCCGGTAACAGCGTATAATTTTTGCGAGGAAACCAGTTCTACAAACGCAAAGCAATTGTTTGAAAACATTATAAATACAATTCCTGTAAACTCCTGGATCGTAGTTAGTGCTGGTGAAATTGATTGCAGAGTTCATTTGATAAAACAAGCTATCAGGCAAAACAAAAGCTTTGAAGAAATATGTGGTATTTTAACAGATAAGTTTATCGACTATCTGGCAACTATTAAAAATAGAGGCTATAATGTTTGCCTGCTATTGCCTCCTCCAACAAAATTTAAAGAAGAGGATACACCAGAATATCCGAGTTTTGGAAGTGAAACAGAACGTAATGAAATAACGAAGTGCTTAATTCAGGCATATATAGCAAAATGTGGGCAGTATGGAATACCTACAATTGGTGTTTTAAACGATACAGTAACTGAAGATAATAAAACGGTTAAAAAATATTTATGGGATGGAATTCATTACTCCAGAATTGTTTTACCCCAGTTAATATTGCAGTTAAGGAAAATTACCGGATATAGTTTGAAATATCCTTTATTGTGGCTGATAAAAGATAAGATGAGGAGCGTAAAATACTTTTTAACAAAATCTATATGATAAAGAAATTCTTATCAGATTTATTTTTCTCGGTGTTAACACATATTAAGTATTATAAATGCTTATCTGGCTTTAACGTTATCATAAGAAAATCCTCAGTTTTAGGGCAAAAGATTCGTATTGATGATAAAGTGCGTTTATATAATTCTTTTATTCATGATAATATTAACATTTATAGTGATACCCGTGTCCATGATGTTACATTAAACGGCTATAATAAAATTGGAAAAGATTGTTCTATCTCAAATTCAGATATAGGGCGCTACTCGTATATAGCTGACAGGTCGAACATTAACAATGTCGAGTTAGGGAAATTCAGCTCAATTGGACCCAACTTTACTGCCGGTTTAGGTACTCACCCCACTGATACAATTAGCTCGAGCCCATATTTCTATAGCGTAGCGGCATTAAACAATCCATTTATTAAGGATAATACAGGTTTTGTTGAATATAAGCGGATAAAGATTGGAAACGACGTTTGGATAGGGGCTAATGTATTGGTTGTAGATGGCGTTGAGATAGGTAATGGAGCTGTAATAGGGGCAGGCAGTGTGGTAACTAAAAATATTCCAGCCTATGCCATTGCCGGAGGAGTACCCTGTAAAGTTATAAAATACAGGCATAACGATATCGTTATGCAAAAATTGATTGATTTGAGTTGGTGGGATAAGGATGAGGATTGGATCAGAATAAACATTAAAAAATTTCAGGTTACAATAGCTGAAGATATTAACATATAAAATTAGATATGAAAAAATTACTTGTTACCGGCTCATCAGGCCTTATCGGCTCAGAGGTATGTGTACATTTTGCTGCTGCCGGATGGGAAATCCATGGCTTGGATAATAATCAAAGGGCGGTGTTTTTTGGTCCACAGGGTGATACCCGATGGAACCAAAGCAGATTAGCTGAACAATTGGGACCATTATTTATTCACCATGAATTGGATCTTCGTGATCGTTCCGGAATTTTAAATTTATTAAAAGAATTAAAACCTGATGCAATTGTTCATACTGCTGCCCAACCTTCTCATGATAGGGCTGCTGCTATTCCTTTTGATGATTTTGATACCAATGCAGTAGGTACTTTAAATTTATTGGAAGCAGTTCGGCAGGCTTGTCCGGAATCTCCTTTTGTGCACATGTCTACAAATAAGGTTTATGGAGACAGGCCGAATACAATTGATTTGGTAGAATTAGAAACCAGGTGGGATTATGCCGATCCAGAGTATGCTAATGGTATTAAAGAAAGCTTTTCGATAGACCAGTCCAAGCACTCTTTATTTGGTGCTTCTAAAGTAGCTGCAGATGTAATGGTTCAGGAATATGGCCGTTATTTTAATATACCTACCTGTTGTTTACGTGGAGGTTGCTTAACAGGCCCAAACCACTCGGGGGTAGAACTTCATGGTTTTTTAAGCTATTTGGTAAAGTGCAACTTAGAAGGGCGTGAATACAAAGTGTTTGGCTACAAAGGAAAACAAGTAAGGGATAATATACATTCTCATGATGTTGCCAGCTTTATTGAGGCATTTATCAACAAACCAAGAATTGCTGAAGTGTATAATATTGGTGGAGGAAGAGATAATTCCTGCTCAATTTGGGAAGCCTTTAAAATCGCAGAGAAATTTACGGGTAAACAACAAGTTTATACCTATGTGGATGAAAATCGTATTGGTGATCATATCTGTTACATTTCTGATTTGTCAAAAATGAGAGAACACTATCCGAACTGGAATATTACAGTTTCATTAGAAGAAACCATTAGGCAGATTGTTGAGGCTACAAAAGCCAGACTTGCTTAAAAATAAAACGATGAAATTAATTTCTTTTCAACAATACTCGCTATACGATACCGGTGGCGGAAGCAGAATTCTAAGAAGGTTATACCTAAATAGAGAAAAACAGGTTATTTCAATTGGTGTAAAGCAAAACAATAGTAAAACTAGCGTTGGCGATATTACCGAAGAAATTATTACGGCTAGCCCGGTACATAAAAAGTGGATGCGCTCTTTTATCCGCGACATTGCTACCTGGTGTAGAGAAAGCCTTTTGCTCAATAACTGTTTAAATAAAATCAGAAAGAAAATTAAAGGTATAGATGCCGATGTTCTGCATATTGTTGACCATGGGAAATATTCTATGGCGTTTTTATCCTCTTTTAATAGTAACCACAAAATCTGGGTATCTTACCATGATCACTTTTTAACTGCCGGAGGAACGCACGCTATATCGGAGAAACTTTGGAATATTGCAGATCGAAGATTGGTAATTTCCAATGAAATGGGTTTGGAGTATCAAAGGTTATTTGGACCCAGAGCATTTGAAGTGATAACTGACGGTGTTGCTGCATCTGAGGTTTCCATTGTTCGCGACATTAATGATAATGATATCATCAATGTCTATTTTGCAGGCTTACTCCATATCAGTTATCTTCCGTTATTTAACGTTTTTTCGGAGGCACTAAATGACCTTTCTGATCAATATAAATTTAAATTAACCCTTAGGGGAACACAGGATGTTGATTTTTTAAACAATAAAAAATTTACTGTCGAGTATCTGCCGGTAACAATGGACTCTGCGTTACTTAAAAAGGAATTGGACGAAGCAGATATACTATATTTACCGATTAAGTTTACGGTTCCTGAATTTTATAAATATAGCTTATCTACCAAAATGGTAGGTTACCTTGGTGGTTCGGGTTCAATATTATATCATGGCCCTTTTGATAGTGCAGCTGGTAACTTATTAAAAGAAAATGGAGCTGCTGTATCTTGCACTACATTGGAGAAAGACGACATGATTGAATCCATAAAGGAATTAATCGTAAACGGTAAAGAAAAATCAGTAAATGCGAAGGCCTTAATAGAAAAAATGTTTCTATTAAATGATATTCAGCAGAAATTTTGGCAATTATAAATTTTTCATAATAGCAAGAAATTTTATTTTACTAATGGAAATATTAAAATCCTTTTTTTCGGACTTCAAACTCTGGATTTGCAATTTTATAATCGCTTATATTCCTTCGCATGGCATCAGGTTGTTTTACTATAAATACGTGATGAAGTTTAAGATAGGTAAAAATGCCAGCATTCATTTAGGCTGCAGGTTTAATACTTCAGGCTTGTTTTCGATGGGTGCAAATAGTACAATAAACCAATATTGCCACATGGATAACCGGGGCGGTATTTACATTGGCAGCAACGTTTCTATTTCTGCACAGGTAAGTATTGTTACAGCAGATCATGACTTTGAAGACGAGATGTGCATAGCCCGGAAAGATGAGGTAGTTATTGAAGATTATGTATTTATTGGATATGGAGCAAAAATTTTCAAAAATGTAAAAATGCATTATGGTTCTGTTTTAGGCGGTGCTTCTTTGCTAACAAAAGATACACTCCCTTATGGGATCTATTATGGCGTACCCGCAAAATTCAAAAAAGAAAGAAGAAAGGATTTAAAACATACATCAATGTATAAAAGACTATTCCATTAAATGAAGATTTTATTCCTTAGTAATTGTCCCTTAGTTGAATCTCAGGGATCTGGCTATGTAATTGTAAACACAGCTAAATCTTTATCGGCCCTTGGGCATAGGGTTGATATGGTTCCGCCAGAAGACCTGATCATTTTACCAAAATTAAGTGGTACGGCTAATCTATACAGAATGGCCCTGGGCATGGGCATATGGGTAATTAAAAACAGGAAGAAGCTTAAGCAGTATGATAGTATATTTTTGTATGGGGGCGAAAGTTACCTTGCACTATACCTCATTAAGTCTTTTTTAAAATTAAAGGCGGCCATTATCCTGCACTCTAATGGATTGGAAATTCACGTTGAAAAAAAAATAAAGGAATTTAAATCTTATTTAAAGCATACAGAAAAGAAATGGTATCATTTCAATACCGCTTTTTTATTTCAATACTGTTATTTAAATGTAGATGCGATTTTAACCGTTTCGAGATACGATGCAGATTTTGCTAAAAAATCACTAAACGTACCTGCTGAAAAAGTATTTTACATAGAGCCGGCACTGCCCGATCTTTTCTTTGAGGTGGAGCCTAGTGTTGCAAGAGAGCAGATAATTACATTTTGTGGTTCATGGATTGATAGAAAAGGCATTGATGCCATGATTCAGGCCATGCCGAAAATTTTAAGAAAATACAAACAGTTTAAATTCAGGATTATAGGTGCTGGTTATGAATTTAAAGTTGATGAGGTATTTCCTGAAGATGTGCTTCAAAATATAGAATTAATACCCTTTGTTGATCATAAAAAAGATTTAATTGTACATTATAATCAATCACTTATATTTATTCATCCATCAGTTTGTGAAAGCTTTGGGTTAACTGTTGCAGAGGCCATGTTTTGTGGCTGCGCGGTAATAACCGGAGCAACCGGAATTGCTTATGATCTTATTGATGGAGTAGAAGCTATAGTGCTGGATCAACCTAATGCTGAAAACTTATATAACAGTTTAGACCACTTAATTAATAATGATTTATTAATGGAAAGGTTAACCATCAATGGAAAAAAACGTGTTCAGCAATTAAACTGGAAAGCATTTGAAAATCAACTAAATCAAGTATTACGCGCTAATAATTTAACCTAAATGGCAGCACAAGAAATATCTAAAAAGATGATTCCCAGTCTTAATGGATTAAGGGCTATAAGCATCATAATGGTATTGCTCTACCATTTTTCACAACATAATTTTCTACCTCATAACGCTTTATTCAGATACGCAGGTATGATAATTAGTAACGGGCCTTTGGGGGTAAATGTCTTCTTCATTATAAGTGGGTACCTGATTACTACACTATTAATCAAAGAAAAAGAAAAAAACGGATCTATCTCATTAAAAGGGTTTTATATCAGGAGAACTTTGCGAATTTTTCCTGCTTATTATTTTTTAATGTTTGTGTACTATTTGCTTTTCATGTTTAAATATTTTAACATCACCTCTTTAGAATGGATTGGGATGTTAACTTATCTGAAACAATTTTTTCCAAGTGCGATACATGAAACTGCCCATCTCTGGTCTTTATCCGTTGAAGAAATATTTTACCTTATTTTTCCCTTTCTATTTATCTTTTCAGGTAAGAATATTAAAAAAGTATTGCCTGTACTCATTGTTTTAGGAGCCTTAAGTAGGTTTTTGTTCTTTGCTTATCCATTACCGTTAATGGCAAATACCATTTTTGTAACAAGTGATGCCTTGTTGATGGGATGTTTTTTTGCACTAAACCATGACAGAATAATTGAATTGCTTTTTAAGCACAAATGGGTTAAATATCTTGTTCCGGTAGCACTTTGCTTTTCTGTTTTGATCTATAATTATTTTTACCACCTGTGTACCTATGATCATTCTAAATTGCTCATTACAGTTACTGCAATAGCATACAGCTTGTTTGGTAATATTGGCCTTTTTACAAATTTATGTGTCGCCGTAATCGTTATGATATCTATATCGCAAAGAAATTTATGGTTTAAACTTTTGAATACCAGATTACTCAACTACATAGGTACGTTATCTTATAGCATCTATTTATGGCAACAGTTATTTACCGCCGATCGCGAGTATTTACACCGAATGCCTTTTTTAGTGGTGATTTTAATTATTTTAATCTGTGCAAATCTTTCTTACTACTTAATAGAGAAGCCATTTTTTAAACTTAAAGACCGATATAGCAGCAAAAATCAATAGAATTTATGAAAGGTATTTATGATAAAGGGATTTTCTTTTTAAGGTTCAGGATTTTTGATGCTTTCCTCAATTTCTTCCGCATTAAACTGTTTCGGTTATATGGTATGGAAATTGGAACGGCTTGCCGTATTTCAAAAATCTTGTTTACCTGGCCTAACCAAATTTCTATCGGCAACTCATGTATACTCGAAAAAAGCATTTATTTTAAGTTTGATGGGATATGGAGAACGGGTAAGTCGATAATATTAGGTAATAATGTTTTTGTTGGAACCAATTGTGAATTTAATATCAGTAAAAAAATTGTAATTGGAGATAATTGCCTGATTGCCTCCGGTTCCAGATTTATAGATCATGACCACGGAATGAAGACTGATACTTTAATGCGGTTACAGCCTAGTGTAGAAAAGCCAATTATAATCGGAAATGATGTTTGGATAGGCGCAAATGTAGTTATACTAAAAGGTGTTGAAATTGGTGATGGTGCTATTGTTGCAGCAGGTGCAGTTGTAAATAAACCGATAGGAGCATACGAAATTTGGGGAGGTGTACCCGCAAAAAAAATTGGGCAAAGAGAAAATCATTTAACCACTCAATCAAGATAATGAAAATATTATTTATTTGTGGTTCAATTGAAAAGGGAAAGGACGGTGTAGGAGATTATACAGCCAGATTATGTGCTTCATTATCAACTTTAGGTTATGATGTAAGTATTATTTCGTTAAATGATCCTTATGTGGATACCAATTTTAAAACTGTATTAAATAGTGAAGGGAAAGCTATACCTGCATTAAGATTAGCGAAAAGTGAAGAAATGAACTTGAAATTAGATTTGGCAGCTCAATTTATCAGGGAGGAAAAACCAGATCTGATAAGCCTTCAATATGTTGTGTTTTCATTTAATCATAAAGGTTTACCTTTTTCTTTAGCAAAAAGTTTAAAGAAAATAAGCAATAATATTCCCTGGCACATCATGTTTCATGAGTTATGGGTGGGGATGGATAAGGGCGCTACTTTTAAAATGAACATTTGGGGTAAAATCCAGAAATTCATTATCAAAAGGATGGTAGCAATACTTAATCCTGTAATTACTCATACGCATACCAGGCTATATCAGTTAAAATTAGCCAATATTGGTGTAAAATCTAACTATCTGCCTCTTTTTGGCAATATACCGGTAACTGCCGTTACTCCTCACCGTAATCAACGTCAATTCGTTGTTTTTGGGGGGATACACCCGGGAGCCGGTATTGGAGATTTAATTAATTTGAATGCCCGGATAAAGGAAAAATTTAAATATGATTTGAAACTTGTATTTGTTGGTAGAAATGGTGGTGAGTTAGATCAGTGGTTGCCCTTGGTTCGTAATTCAGGAATCGAAGTTGTTGTACTTGGAGAACAGTCTTTAGGTACCATTTCGGAAATATTAAGCCAGTCGGTTGTAGGTATTTCTACTACTCCACTATTATTGGCAGAGAAAAGTGGTTCTGTTGCAGCCATGCGCGAGCACGGGTTAATCATTCTGGATATCTCAAGAAAGTGGGAAGTAAGAGGCACTGATAATGTCCCGATTCCCAGCGAAATGATCTCTTGTAATGATTATTTTGATAACTTCGCTCATACGGAAGATAGGAACCGAACACATCCCTTCGGAATAGCAGCTGTTACTCAAATGTACTTAAATGATTTGCGAGGCATTAATATAATCTAATATGGCAGGTTTTAGTTATTTGTTTAAAAATAGAGCGGTATTTCCATTCGCATCCTATGCACATATTAAGGCATGGGCTAAGCGTTTTCAAACGTTGCCTGAATTAATAAGAAGAAATAGGAGGAGATCCCGCCTGGTAAAAAAAGGGGCCTGTATTGATGAAAGAGCTGAAATTGGGCAGGTAAAGGCGGGTGGAAACAAAAAAAATCTTAAAATTGGTGCATACACCTTTATCGGTCAGGTAGAATTTTCACTTCACGATCAAATTGTAATTGGCGAAAACGTTTGTGTAAATGATGGCGTATTATTTTTAACGGCATCTCATGATTTAAAAGATCCTGAATGGAAACATGTAAAATCACCAATTATTATTGAGGATTACGCATGGATTTGTACCAATTCTATCATTTTACCGGGAGTTCATATCGGCAGAGGCGCTGTTGTTGGAGCAGGTGCAGTTGTAAGTAAAAATGTTGGCGATTACGAGATTGTAGCCGGGAATCCGGCTCAGGTACTGACAAAAAAGAGAACCGAAAAATTAGAATATAATCCATGTAGTTTTTTGGCCGCAAACAGGGCCTGGTTAATTGGATAAATAAAATTATGAAAGTTGTATACACTGCTCCCAATAAGAGCCACCATTATATATACGCACTAGGATTATTAAAGGCAAATATTCTTTATCGTTTCGTTAGTGGGTTTTCGAGGTTTAGCCCAAGGGCAAAACAAGCAGAATTGGCTCCGAAAATACGAAGAGCAGATATTTTACAAACCATATATATAGCATGCTTAAAATTTAAATTACCTGATTTTTTATGTCGGAAAATTGCATACCTGGCCAAAATTGAACAAGACCTTGCCTGCAAAAAATATGTAAAAGACTGCGACATTTTTTTATTTTATAACGGAAGCGGACTTTCGAGTTGTGCATACGCAAAAAAAAATGGAGTAATTACGATAGTAGAAGCTGTAAATTCTCATATTTCCTTTCAGGAGGATATACTTAAAAAAGAATATGAGAAGCTTGGCCTGGTATGGAAACCATCATACCAAAAAGAAAAAGAAAGAAGAATTAAGGAGTATCAGGAAGCTGACTTTATTTTAATGCCATCAGAATTCGTAAGAAGCAGCTTTATTCAGATGGGGTTTGCTAAAGAGAAACTACTTAAAATACCTTACGGCTTCAATAAATTTCAGGCCAGTAATCATCAGGTTGCTAAAGATAATACCAAATTCACCGTTTTATTTGTTGGAAGTATATCGGTGAGGAAAGGATTAAGATATTTGATAAGTGCTTTTAATGAGCTTAAACATCCAAATAAACAATTGGTTATTGTTGGCCCAACTAATCATGATACAGGAATTGCTGATCTTTCTTTATCCTCAGACATTGTTTTTCGTGGCGTTTTAAAAGGAAATGACCTTGAAGATGCATACCATAATGCTGATGTATTTTGCTTACCCTCAATAGAAGAAGGTTTGGCATTGGTACTTGGCGAAGCAATTGCATCCGGTCTTCCTATTATTGCTACCACTAATACCGGAGCCAGTGATATTATTAGTGATGGATACGAAGGTTTTATTGTGCCAATTTGCGACGATAAAGCTATTCTTTCCAAGATGCAACTCCTTGCAGATAATGAAGCGCTTTTAACATCAATGAAACAGGCGGCTAAATTTAAATCTAAGGATTTACCCGGATGGGATGTAACCACTAGCAATTTGGTAAATACATTAACCACTATATTTAATGAAAAAAAGAACTCAAGATAGATTTCTGAAGTTAGGTATAGCCTTTAGGTATTTAATTTATGCCTTAGTGATAATGCTTGTGTTTGAAGGTTTACTAAGAAAGGTTTTACCTCCTTTTCTAGGTACACCTGTGTTTTTTATTAAAGATGTTATTTGCTTAATTGGCCTATACGTTTTTCTGAGTAGAAAGTTTGACAAAGCAGGTAAAAATTTAAAAAATGTTTGGTCGTTTGTTTTTTTTCTATTTGTTCCGTTATTTATTATTACATCCTTTCACGGACTTTTAATAACCTGTTTTGGTGCAAAGCAATACTTATTATATGTTATAGTTGCACTGCTAACCGTGACAGGCTTTACAAAAGATAACGGATTTGAATTTAAGAAATTTGTTAATTTTTTCGTTTTATTATTAATTCCAACAACTTTTATAGCGGTTTTGCAAAACTCTCTGCCTGCCACTCATTGGTTAAATTTATCCGTAGCAGGAACATCACTCGAAGCCTTTTCTGCTGCGGGTTATTTAAGAGTTGGTTCCACATTCTCTTTTACCGGGCAGTATTCTTATTTTCTAAATGTTGAAGCTGCTTTTCTGATGATTCATTTTTTTATTTCCCCCAAAGAAAAAAATAATCCCTCTTTGTTTAATCGGTTAAAAATTCCAATTAATGTGTTGTTAACATTATGTTTAATTGTGGGGGCATTTATTACGGGCGGTAGAACTGCTGTTTTAGGAGTAGCCAGTTGTCTTGTTCTGGGCTTTGTTTTATTAGGCTTTAAACGCCAGAAATGGATGTTGAGTAAAGGAATTGTTTTTGCATCTTGTTTAATAATAGGCATTGCAGCCTTGCGGATTGTTAAACCTGAATATTTTGCCGCGTACGAGCAACGTTCCGCCGGATCAGAAAATCAAAGCCATTCTGAAGAAATTGAGGGGAGGGTTTTATCAACTTTTACCAATTGGACGACCTGGTTCTGGGAACAAGATCTTGGGAGTGTTATTCTTGGTAATGGTCTTGGTGTAATGAGTAATGGCGCTGAGAAAATAAGTGAATATGCTTACCAGGTCCGCTTAAAAATGTGGACTGAAACAGATTTATCTACCACATTCTGGGAAGGAGGGTTATATCTGGCCTTAATCTGGTATAGCTTTAGGCTTTATATTATTTACATGGCATATAAAATATGGAAAAGAATGCATATCGTAAATTACTTTTCTGCTGCATCCTTTTTGTTGGCATACATTATCATTAATGGGATAACAGGTACCTTAGCTTTGCAGCCTCCCTTATCTATCTGGTGGTGGATGGCAGTTGGCGCTATGATAACAATCAAAAGCTTAGATAGGCAGCTATATTTAAAAAATAAATCACAAACAGTTTGAAAGATATTATTTTCATAAACTCCCATCCCATACAATACTTTGCGCCTATGTACAAGTATATGAATGATCATGGGGTAAAAACAAAAGCCTGGTATGAATCTGATGAATCGATTAAAGGCGGTCTGGACATTGAATTTGGTACCAGGATTAAATGGGATATACCATTATTAGAGGGTTACGAGCATAAATTTTTTAAAAATCATTCATGGAAACCTTCTCATAAAAAAGGATTTTTTGGTTTAATTAACTTAGGGCTGATTAAAGAATTATTTCAAATTCCTAAATCAATTATCGTTGTTCATGGGTGGCATTATTTTACTCATTTTCTGGTGTTACTGATTGGCGGGCTGAAAGGACACGAAATCTGTATCAGATGTGATGTTCCTTTGAAACAGGAAAAATTAAAAAAGGGTGTAAAACAAAAGATTAAATTTTTTTTCTATAAGTATTTCCTGTTCCCTCGTATTAATTGGTTTTTATATATCGGGGAACAGAACAGGCTTTTTTATAAAAGTTATGGGATTAAGGATCATAAACTCTTGTTTTGCCCGTATGCTGTTGATAATGATCGGTTTGTTCAATCTAAATTACAAATCGAAAAAAGTGGGAAATCTTTTAAACAGAAGTTGCAGATTCCCGAAAACGATAGGGTAATTTTGTTTTCGGGCAAATATATTGATAAGAAACTGCCACTGGACCTTATTAATTCGTTTTCCCTTTTAAACGATGCGCACACATGGTTGGTTATGATAGGTGAGGGAGCGTTAAGGCCTGCTATGGAAAAAAGGATAGCAGAGCTGGAACTGAAGAACGTTGTTTTAACTGGATTTATAAATCAATCTGAAATTGTAGATTATTATTCTATTGGTGATGTATTTGTAATGTGTTCAGCTTTAGGAGAAAACTGGGGTCTATCGGTCAATGAGGCTATGAATTTTAATATGCCTTTAATTATATCAGATTTAACAGGCTGTTCAGAAGATTTAGTTGTTAATGGCAAAAATGGCTATACCTTTGAAACCGGAAATATAAGCGATCTTGCAGAGAAATTAAAACTGGTAATTGCGGAGGTAAAAGCCGGGATTAAATGCGATTCTTTGAATATTGTTGAAAATTACAGCTATGCGCGCATACTGGAGCAATTAAAAAAACTAACATAAGCGTAATAGCTTGTTGATTTATTATTTATATCGCCTGAAATCTGTCTAATGAGTATAAAAAAGTTTTTTTCTGAATGTGTATATGATTAAAGTCGCAATTATTACAGGAATAACGGGTCAGGATGGCGCCTATTTAGCCCAACTACTTCACAGTAAAGGTTATAGGGTAATTGGTTTGATAAGGAGCTACTCTCACATTAATTTTAAGGGGCTTGAATATTTAAAATTAAAAGATAAAGTGGAGCTGCTAGAATGCGACCTTGCAGATCTATCACAGGTTATGTCTATAATTAAAGAATATAACCCCAATGAAATTTATAATTTGGCGGCACAAAGCTCTGTTTCTTTGTCATTTAGGCAGCCTATTGGTACGATCCAATTTAATATCTTATCTGTTTTAAATCTACTTGAAGCCATTAGAATGCTTAATCCCGAATGCAGGTTTTACCAGGCCTCCAGTAGCGAAGTTTTCGGTGAAGCAAAACTGCCAATAAAAGAAACTTCTGGTATAAATCCAATTAGCCCTTATAGCATATCAAAGGCTTCTGCGCATTGGATAACCAAAAATTACCGGGATTCTTACGGACTTTTTAGCTGCAGTGGCTTCTTATTTAACCACGAATCTTATTTAAGAAGTGATAATTTTTTTATTAAGAAAGTAATTTTACAAGCGATTAAAATCAAAAATGGTGAAGCAGAAACTTTAGAGGTAGGTAACATTGATATTAAAAGAGACTTTGGATGGGCACCTAAATATGTAGAGGCCATGTACCTGATGTTACAACAACCTCATGCCGACGATTATTTGATCTGCTCAAACCACTCTGTTTCCCTGAGGTCAATTATTGAATATGTATTTAACTATTTAAATATATCGCTTGATTGTTTGGTGATTAATGAAAAGTATTTCCGCCCAACAGAAATAATTGATATTTATGGTGATAATACAAAAGCTAAAGCAAAATTGGGTTGGGAATACGAGATGTCTTTTTATGATGTATTAACGATTTTAATTAATGAAGAAATCGAAAATGGTAAATAAAAAAATAAAAATTAACTTTTTCCAAAGAAAACCAAGAAATGGATTTAGTTTTAGCCTGGAATATATCTTTGAAGATATAAGAAAAAGGCTGACAGATAAGATTGATGCCAGGGTATTTATCTCAAAATGTTATAATGATGGATATTACTCTAAGTTTATTAATATAATAGAAGCAGCGTTTAGACAGGGGAATGATATTAACCATGTTACCGGCGAAATTCATTTTCTTAATTTATTGATGCGTAAAAAGCGCGTGGTACTAACCGTTTTAGACTGTGGCATGATGCCGAGAAAAACAGGATTAGCCAAAATAATTGTAAAATGGCTTTATCTTACAGGCCCGGTAAAAAGGGCTAAAGTCGTAACTTCTATTTCTGAGGCTACAAAAGCTGAAATTGTTGGCTATACTGGTTGCAATCCTGATAAAATAAGAGTTATACCGGTTGCAATCGCCCCTGTTTTTCAGCCAGTCCATAAACAATTCAATAAAACTAAGCCAGTAATTTTACACATCGGTACAGGTCACAATAAGAATTTACTTAGGTTAATAGAATCGTTAAATAATATCGAATGTCATTTAACAATTGTTGGTAAGCTTAACCCCGAATACCTGGAGGCTTTAAGCAAATTTAATGTTGATTACAGTAATGAATATAATGTCTCAAACGAAAGGCTTTTAGAAAAGTATCACGAATGCGATATTTTAACTTTTGTTTCTACTTTTGAAGGATTTGGAATGCCAATAGTTGAAGCCAATGCTGTTGAAAGAGTTGTGGTTACCAGTAATTTATCATCGATGCCCGAGGTTGCAAATGAAGCAGCTTGTTTGGTTGATCCGTTTAGTATTGAAGACATACGAAATGGAATTTTGAAGGTTATTAATGATGATAATTATCGTGAAACATTAATAGAAAAAGGAAGAGTAAATAAATTGCGTTTCAACCCTGATCTTATAGCTAACCAATATTTCCAGCTTTACCAGGAGGTTTTGAGTTCGAAACGATGAGTATGAAAATCCTGCATATTTTATACACTTGCTTGACTTTGCCTTCGAATGATAAAGAAAAAATGGTTTCTTTGTGCAATAAATCATTTCAGGATTATTTTTCTGCTTTATTGCCACAATAAACCTGGAGAAAGCGCTAAATTTAAATTATGCATAATACGGATACAGTAACTGGCCCATCTTTTTCCATGAAAAACAGGTTAGCGAGGTTGGTATGGGGAATTGTAGCTTTATTTTTGTTTAAATTAAGTCCAAAGCCATTTCACCAATGGCGTGTTTTTCTGTTGAAATGTTTTGGTGCCAAAATAGGAAAGGGTGTACACGTATATCCTGGAGTAATCATTTGGGCGCCCTGGAATATTGAATTAGGTGATGAATGTGGCATTGCCAGTGGTGTAAATTTGTATAGTCAGGGTAAAATTACGATTGGTAAAAGAGCGGTTATTTCTCAAGGTGCACATCTTTGTGCAGGCACACACGACTATACCTTACCAGGATTTCCACTTATTACCATGCCCATTGTGATTGGCGATCAGGTATGGGTGGCTGCGGAAGCTTTTGTACATCCCGGCATCACTATATCAGAAGGAGCAGTAATTGGTGCCAGATCGGTGGTAACTAAAAATATGCCTGCCTGGACTGTTTGTTCCGGTCATCCTTGTAAACCAATTAAAGAAAGAGTATTTCAGTCCTCAATTAAATCTTAAAATGTTGTCACCTAAGCTAGATCTTACTATTGTTATTCCGGTTAAAAACGAAGAAAGGAATTTATCTGGATGCTTACAGGCAATTGGTAAAGAGCTGGTGCAAAAAATCGTAATTATTGATTCGGGCAGTACTGATGAAACGTTATCTATAGCTAAAGCCAACAATATAGAAGTAATCGACTTCAAATGGGATGGGAAATATCCTAAAAAACGCAACTGGTATTTGATGAATTATACCCCGGCAACAAAATGGGTTCTCTTTTTAGATGCAGATGAATATATCACTCCATCATTTAAAGAGGAATTGAGCCGGGTTTTAACTTCGCAAAGTAATATGGCTGGCTATTGGTTAAATTATACCGTTTTTTTTATGGGTAAAAACCTAAAGGGAGGATATCCACTAAAAAAGCTCGCCTTATTTAAAGTTGGTGCAGGCTTATATGAAAGAATTGATGAAGAGCGCTGGAGCCAACTGGATATGGAAATTCATGAGCATCCAATATTATCCGGGCGAGTTGGTGAGATTAAGGCTAAAATTGATCATCAGGATTTTAGAGGCATAAGTCATTATTTAAAAAAGCATAACGAATATGCAAATTGGGAGGCTTCGCGATATCTAAAATCTGCAGATCAGCAGGATTTAAGAAAGAGCTGGACATTTAAACAAAAACTGAAATACAGGCTTATGCGTAGTGTATTTATTGGCCCGGTTTATTTTTTAGGTAGCTTTATCCTGATGGGAGGCTTTTTAGATGGAAAAAGAGGGTTATCATTTGCGATGCTAAAAATGGCCTATTTCAATGAAATTTATTGTAAAATCAGAGAAGCACAAGAGGCCAAAAATTAGGTCTAATAGATTTTTAAATGAGGATATTAATATACGGCATTAACTACAGCCCTGATTTAACCGGTATAGGGAAGTATAGCGGTGAGATGGGGAAATGGTTAGCGGGGCAGGGCCACCATGTTTCAGTAGTTACTGCAGTGCCCTATTATCCACAATGGCAGATTAATGCAAAATATAAAGGCAAATTATGGCATAGTGAAATAATTGATGGTGTTAAAGTTTACCGGTGCCCTTTATATGTGCCAGCAAAGCCAACAGGTTTAAAAAGAATGCTGCACGATGCAAGTTTTTTGATCTCATCCTTTTTTGTTTTTATTAAACTTTTATTCCTTCCAAAATTCGATGTGGTAATTACGGTTGCACCACCATTTCATTTAGGTTTAGTGAGTTTATTTTACCGTTTTTTTAAAGGCTCAAAAATATTATACCACATACAGGACCTGCAAGTGGATGCGGCTAAAGAATTAGGCCTGATTAAATCAAAAATCTTGCTTTCTGTACTAATCAAAATCGAAAGATTTATTATTAAAAAAGTGGATCATGTAAGCAGTATTTCTGAAGGAATGATATTGAAAATCAGGCAAAAAGCAGAAAGGCATATAATAGAATTTCCAAACTGGGTCGACCTTAAAAATTACTATCCGGTTGCCAATAAGGCAGCGCTAAAATTACGATGGGGTTATGAAGCAGCTGATAAAATTATTCTATATTCGGGCAACATTGGCGAAAAACAAGGATTGGATGGGATTTTAGCTGTTGCTAAAAAGTTTATTGACAGGCCAAATGTTAAATTCCTGATCTGTGGTACAGGCGCCTATAAACCTAAACTGGTGGATTTGGCAAGGCAAATGAATCTCCATCATGTAGATTTTTTGCCGCTTCAGGAAAATAATGTATTTAATGATTTTTTAAATATGGCAGATATTCATTTAATTCTTCAGAAGAAAGATGCAAGTGATTTAGTTATGCCATCTAAGCTCACTACTATTTTAGCTGTGGGTGGTTTGGCACTGGTAACTGCAAATAAGGACACTTCCTTATACAAGGTTATTGCCGAAAATGAAATGGGCTTAATTGCTGCTCCCGAAAATGCAGATGAATTATATCAAAAAATAGAAGAGGGCTTGATGATGGATGATTCAGAAATGCGCAAAAAATCGCATATTTATGCGTTGGAAAATCTTTCCATTGATGCCATATTAAAAGATCTCATCAATAATCTTTCTTAAAAGCGTATTGTAGAAGTTAATCAATTTAAATATTATAAATAATGAAAATAGCTGTAATAGGTACAGGGTATGTTGGTTTAGTAACCGGAACATGTTTGGCAGAAACAGGTAATGATGTTATATGTGTAGACATTAATGAAGCCAAGGTTAAAAAAATGCAGGATGGCGAGGTTCCAATTTATGAACCAGGCTTGGATCTATTGTTTCACCGCAACATTGCCCAGGGCAGATTGATTTTTACTACGGATCTGGCTATGGCAATTAAAGAGGCGAAAGTGATTTTTATGGCTTTACCTACGCCTCCGGGAGGCGATGGTGCAGCAGACCTTTCTTATATTTTAGGAGCAGCAAAAGATATCTCTAAACTTGTTACCGAGTATAAAATTATTATCAATAAATCAACTGTTCCGGTAGGAACTGCGGATAAAGTGAAAGCTGTTTTTACCGCCAATACCGATATTGAAGTTGATGTGGTTTCCAATCCTGAATTCTTAAGAGAAGGTGTTGCTGTGGAAGATTTCATGAAGCCTGATCGTGTAGTAATTGGCACGAGCAGTGAAAAAGCAAAAAAAGTATTAACTGATCTGTATGGCCCTTACGTTCGGCAGGGGAATCCCATTTTATTTATGGATGAGCGTTCATCAGAACTGACTAAATATGCTGCAAACTCTTTTCTGGCAACCAAAATTACTTTTATGAATGAGGTAGCTAATCTTTGCGAGCTGGTAGGCGCAGATGTTGATGCGGTAAGAAAGGGAGTAGGGTCAGACGACCGTATTGGTAAACGTTTCTTATTTCCGGGGATTGGATACGGGGGCTCATGTTTTCCTAAAGATGTGCAGGCACTTGTTAAAGCTGCAGATGAAAATAATTATGATTTCCAGATCTTAAAATCGGTGATGGAAATCAATGAAAAACAGAAAACCATTTTGGTTGATAAAGTTTTAAAATATTATAAAAACGATATTAAAGGCAAGCACTTTGCGCTTTGGGGATTGGCTTTTAAACCTGAAACAGACGATGTACGTGAGGCTCCTGCTTTGTATATTATTGATGCCCTGGTAAAAGCAGGTGCAACGGTAACGGTTTTTGACCCGGAAGGAATGGAAAATGTGAAAAATATGATCGGTGACAAAGTCGAATTTGCAGCTGATCAATATAGCGCTTTAAACAATGCCGATGCCCTGTTAATTGCAACAGAATGGTCTGTTTTCCGGAATCCTGATTTTGATAAAATTGATACTTTATTAAAAAATAAAGTTGTTTTCGACGGAAGAAACTTATATGATTTGGAAAAAATGATCGATATGGGATATTATTATAACAGTATTGGGCGTAAATTAGTTGAAAATTAAGAGGATGAAGAAAATTTTGATTACGGGCGCTGCCGGTTTTTTAGGTTCGCATTTGTGCGACCGATTTGTTAAAGAAGGCTATTATGTGATCGGCATGGATAACCTCATTACTGGAGATTTATCGAATATTGAACATCTTTTTGCTTTAGAAAACTTTGAATTCTATAACCACGATGTTTCCAAGTTTGTCCATATTCCTGGCAAACTAGATTATATCCTGCACTTTGCATCACCGGCAAGTCCAATCGATTATCTTAAAATTCCTATTCAAACCCTTAAAGTTGGTTCATTGGGAACACACAACCTATTAGGATTGGCACGCAATAAAAATGCAAGGATGTTGATCGCATCAACTTCCGAAGTTTATGGCGATCCAAACGTTAACCCACAGCCAGAAGAATACTGGGGGAATGTTAATCCTGTGGGGCCTCGTGGCGTTTACGACGAAGCCAAACGTTTCCAGGAAGCCATAACCATGGCTTATCATACTTTTCATGGGGTAGAAACCAGAATTGTCAGAATCTTCAACACGTATGGACCTAGAATGCGCCTCAATGACGGGCGTGTTTTACCTGCATTTATTGGTCAGGCTTTAAGAGGCGAAGATTTAACTGTTTTTGGTGATGGTAGTCAAACGCGCTCTTTTTGTTATGTAGATGATCTTGTTGAAGGCATTTACCGTTTATTAATGAGCGACTATGCCCAGCCGGTAAACATTGGCAATCCTGATGAAATTACCATCAAACAGTTTTGCGAAGAGATTATTAAACTTACTGGTACCAACCAAAAAATTGTGTATAGGGAGCTGCCACAGGATGATCCAAAGCAGCGCAGACCAGATATCACCAAAGCAACTGAAATTTTAGGTTGGACACCTAAAATTGGTCGTGCTGAAGGATTAAAAATTACCTATGAATACTTTAAATCGTTACCAAAAACAGCATTGGATAAAATAGAACATAAAGATTTTACTACATATAATCGTTAAGAAAATCTCATAAATTTTTTGGAGCCCTTAAATCATTTAATAGTTTAAGGGCTTTTATTTTTTTAACTCCCCATTGGTAACAAGGGATTATCAGCTTTTCCGATTGGAAAATTTAAGATACTTATTTAGCGTAGCGTTGATTAATTGAATCTACTCCTTATATACTTATATCGACTAAAATTGTTCCTATCAATACTCTTTTAGTGGAATAATATTGGCTGATCTTATATTAGCAAATCTTAATAAAAGTGAATTAATTTATATATAAATAAATATCAATTTTATGTATTATTTTTGTTTAATAATTTGTTAAGGAATCATCCCAAGGGTCTATGCAAACACGTTATTTATACATTTTAAGATACATCCTGCCTTTAACAGACCTGATCATGGTCAACATTGTGTATTTTTTTGCTTATCAATTTACTTCTTATATGGGTAAAATGGTAAGTTCTGAATTGCAGTGGCATTATGTTGTTGTGTGTAACCTGATTTGGATTGTGAGTACTACTGCTTTCAGTTTGTATTCAGATTATGGGTCAAGGCGGGTTGAACGCATTTACCGCGGAACCTGGAAAAGTGTGGTGTTGCATGCCGTATTATTTTCTATTTACCTTTTCTTTTCGAAGCAAAATGATTTTTCAAGATCGTTCTTAGTGATTTTTTATGGCATACTAGCCATTTTGTTTTTGGTGAATCGTTTTATTGGTACTTCTTTTCAATTTTTATTATTTAATCATTTACGTGGCGTTAAATCTGTTGCAATTATGGGCAATAATGCTACAGGATTGCAATTGGCTACTTATTTTGAAAAGCAGCGTTATATAGAGTTCCACGGATTTATTAACGATGTGCCTGAAGATTATCTAACCCGCGATGGGCAAATCTCTGAAATGGTAGGCCGACAGTTCAAAATGGCAGTAGATAAAGGGATTAAAGATATTTATGTAACCATTGCGCCAGAGCGCATGGCTGATATGGCTTTGCTGACAGAGGAAGCAGAAAGGCAATGTGTTCGTTTAAAATTTATTCCTGATATAAGTGGTGCATTATTATCTCCATATACGGTTAGTTATTTAGGTAATGAATTTCCTGTGATTTCATTAAGATCAGAGCCTCTTGAAAAAATCCATAATCGTTTTAAAAAACGTTTAATTGATGTGATATTTAGTGGTTTGGTTATCCTTTTTGTATTGAGCTGGTTATATCCCATTATTGCCATCCTCATTAAAATCCAGAGTAAAGGCCCTGTGTTATTTAAACAGTTAAGAAGCGGCCGGGATGATGAACCTTTTTGGTGCTTTAAATTTAGAAGCATGCAGATGAATGACTTTAGCAATAAAAAGCAGGCGAGTAAAAATGATGATCGTATTACCGCTATTGGTAAGTTTTTACGCAAATCGAGTTTAGATGAGTTACCTCAGTTCTTTAATGTTTTTATGGGGCACATGAGTGTTGTTGGCCCCAGGCCACACATGCTAAGTCATACCGAACAATATAAAGGCATTGTAGATCAGTTTATGGTGCGCCATTTTTTAAAACCAGGCATCACGGGTTGGGCACAGGTAAACGGTTACAGAGGCGAAACAAAAGAAGATTACAAAATGGTAAAACGTGTAGAACACGATATCTGGTACCTGGAACATTGGAGTGCAATGCTGGATGTAAAAATCATCTTTATGACCGTAATTAATATGGCTAAGGGCGAAGAAAATGCCTATTAACCAGAGTTCGATTAATATTTGAATCATAGTGAGTGTTTACAGTCGCTTTACCTCACGCGATCGTCATGCTGAATTTATTTCAGCATCTTTTTCTGCTATTAAGACCCTGAAATGAATCCGATAGTTATCGGATCAGGGTGACGACACTAATACTAAAATACCTAAAGAATAGCTCTAAAAGCCACTTTATTAATCGAACTCAAGTTATTAAATTAATTTAGGAAATTGTTGTTTCGCTGGCTGTTCTCTTGTGTATAAGCATGCTTTACTACATTAAGCTATTTACGCTATTCCTTTGAGTTAACATAAATACATTCCTAATGGATTTGGGTTACTTATATTCATCAATTGATATAATTTATGTTTCTTTGTGGATATAATTATCCCTGTATGAAGAAAGTTCTACTCCTATTAAGCTTAACTATTGCCACTTTTGGATTAAAGGCCCAATCGGTTTACCAGCCATATTCATTTCAGTTTTATCAAAAATTAAGTTCAGAAATTTATAATCCCGATACGAGGTTACACAGTTCAATGAAACCTTTTTTTGTAGATGATAGTTTACTGCAGTATAAAAGTAAACTATTGTTAAATGTTGGGGTAGATTCAGTTCGCAAATCTTGGGTATTACGTAAATTGTTTAGCGAACATTTGTTTGATATGCAGATGGAAGATTTTACTGTTTATGCCGATTTTCTGCCCGATTTTCAGATAGGAAGGGATGCTTCTGGTAAAAAAAATACTTTTCTAAACACGCGCGGTTATCAGATTGGTGGTACTGTAGGCAAGAAATTTTCTTTTTATACTAGTGGTTACGAAAACCAAGGGCGTTTTGCATCTTATTATGATAACTATGTAAACACTACAAATGTAGTACCCGGCCAATCTTATGATCGGAGTTCCGGAAAAATAACCAAAGATTGGTCGTATGTAACGGCTACTTTATCCTATACCCCAATAAAATATTTAAATATTACAGCTGGTTACGATAAAACATTTATTGGTGATGGTTATCGTTCTATGTTATTATCCGATTTTTCTTCTCCGTATCCCTTCTTAAAATTAACGGGTAATTTAGGAAATGTACAATATATGGTAATGTGGGCTGCCATGCAGGATCCTGGTGCGCAGAAATTATCTTATGATGCCGGTAACCGAAAAAAAGGCGGAATTTTTCATTACTTAGACTGGAATGTTAATAATAAGCTATCTATTGGTTTTTTTGATTCTATTGTTTGGGTACAAACAGACGATGCTGGAAATAAAAGAGGTTTCGACTGGGGATATGCTAATCCTATTATTTTCTTAAGGCCAGTTGAAGCTTCAAGTGGTTCGCCAGATAATGCTTTATTAGGGTTTACTTCCAAATATAAATTTGCAAAAGAAGTTGTGGCTTATGGTCAGTTCTCTCTTGATGAATTTCAGGCTAAAGAATTTTTCTCTTCAAAAGGCAGTGTAAGAAATAAGTATGGCTGGCAACTGGGGGTTCGTGGAGCAGACATTTTTAAAGTTGCCGGCTTAAATTATCTGCTTGAGTATAATACAGCTAAGCCTTATACTTATTCGTCCAGAACAAGAATTGGTAATTATGCCAATTATAATGAGCCATTGGCAC
Source organism: Pedobacter sp. MR2016-19 (assembly GCF_014947265.1). NCBI lineage: Bacteria > Pseudomonadati > Bacteroidota > Sphingobacteriia > Sphingobacteriales > Sphingobacteriaceae > Pedobacter > Pedobacter sp. MR2016-19. Next base: position 9,837 of record NZ_JADCNK010000027.1, on the reverse strand, counting down.
ATCCTTTAGGTGCTAACTTTAGAGAAGCTGTTGGTTTATTAAATTATTCCTATAAGCGTTTTGATTTTACAGGAGAGTTGATGTATGCCAGGTATGGATTAGATGAAGCAGGACAAAATTACGGTAAAAATATTTTTGAGCCTTATCTTGCATCAATCAAGCAGGAGGGAAATTACACCACGCAGGGTATAAATACGAGTCTTTTTTATGCAGAGGGAAGAGTAGCTTACGTTGTAAATCCGAAATATAATTTACGTTTAGAATTGGGAGGTATACTAAGGCGTGAGAGTAATAGCTTGGGTAAAAATAATACAGGTTTAATTACTTTCGGTTTACGCAGTTCATTCCGGAATTTATATACCGATTTTTAGCAAAGCCTTATAAAATTTAAAGCTTCAGTTATCTCACTAACCGGGGCTATCATGTTAATTTACATTTCATGCTGATGATAGGAAGGAATCTTTATTTGTATCATTGAGATTCTTCGCAATGGCAATTAGCTGAAGAGATTCATTTCCTTTAAATTCTTCTATAATTTATACCGGTTTTTATACAATAAATTAATCCTCAGAATGATAAAAATATAATGGGGAACTCCTACCCTGCCATACTATCTGTTGTTCTTTTTATACCAACTTTTCTTACCGCTTCAATAATTGCATTTTTATCGTAGCCACATTCTGCCCAAAGCTCCGGTTGCTCTCCGTGGTCGATAAACTTATCAGGGATTCCAAGTCTTACTACCTGGGCATTATAGTTATTGTCGGCCATAAATTCCAATACTGCAGCACCTGCCCCTCCTGGTAATGAACCATCTTCAACAGTGATCACATTTTTGTATTTGGAAAACACCTCATTTAATAAAGCTTCATCTAATGGTTTTACAAAACGTAAATCATAATGTGCCGGATGAAAACCCTCGCTATTTAATTCTGTACATGCTTCAACAGCAAAATTACCTACGTGGCCAATCGTTAATATGGCTACATCTTCACCATCGCAAATTTTACGCCCTTCCCCAATTTTTAACGCTTTAAAAGGTCTCTTCCAATCGGGCATTACCCCATTTCCGCGTGGGTAACGGATTACAAAAGGCCCATTTTCTTGTTGAGCCGTAAACATCAGGTTACGAAGCTCTTCCTCATTCATAGGGGAAGAAATGATTAGATTTGGGATACAGCGCATATAGGCGATATCGTAAGCGCCATGGTGTGTTGCGCCATCGGCACCAGCCAGGCCAGCCCTGTCCAGACAGAAAACTACGTTCAGTTTCTGGATGGCTACATCGTGGATTACCTGATCGTATGCCCTTTGCATGAAACTTGAATAGATATTACAGAAAGGAACCAATCCCTGCGTGGCCAGGCCAGCGGAGAAAGTTACCGCATGTTGTTCCGCAATACCTACATCGAACGCGCGTTTAGGCATGGCTTTCATCATAATGTTTAATGACGAGCCCGATGGCATTGCTGGTGTAATGCCTACAATTTTATCGTTAGCCTCAGCCAGTTCTACCATGGTATGTCCGAAAACATCCTGATATTTTGGTGGTTGTGGCTTATCTGGAGTGCTTTTTTTGATTTCGCCTGTAATTTTATCAAACAAACCCGGGGCATGCCATTTGGTTTGATCTTTTTCTGCCAAAGCAAAGCCTTTTCCTTTTACTGTAATACAATGCAAAAGTTTAGGACCCGGAATAGCAGACAAATCTTTTATGGTTTGCGCCAAACGTGTCACATCGTGCCCGTCAACAGGACCAAAATACCTGAAGTTCAAAGCCTCAAATAAATTACTTTGTTTAAGTAAGGTTCCTTTGATGCTTTTTTCAATCTTTTTTACATACTTATGTGCATTGGGGCCAAGCTTAGAAAGTCCTGTTAGTACATGAGAAATGTCATCACGAAAACGATTATAAGATTTTGAAATGGTGATGCTGGTTAAATATTCTTTAAGCGCGCCAACATTCGGATCGATAGACATACAGTTGTCATTCAGGATCACCAGTACATTACTGTTTTCGATCCCTGCATGGTTTAATCCTTCAAAAGCTAAACCAGCTGTCATGGCGCCATCACCAATAACGGCCACGTGCTGCCTGTTGGTTTCGCCTTTTAATTGTGAAGCCACCGCCATCCCTAAAGCTGCGGAAATGGAAGTAGAAGAGTGGCCAACACCAAAGGTATCGTACTCACTTTCGGAAATTTTTGGAAAACCGCTAATGCCACCATATACACGGTTGGTATGGAATAAATCCCGGCGGCCAGTTAAAATCTTATGCCCATATGCCTGATGGCCCACATCCCAAACTAACTTATCGTAAGGGGTATTTAAGGCATAGTGTAAGGCTACGGTTAATTCTACCACACCTAAGCTGGCGCCAAAATGGCCACCATTAACACTAACTACATCAATAATATATTGTCGTAATTCCTGGCTTATTTGTACTAAGTCAGCTTCACTATATTGCTTTAAATCAGCAGGATAGTTAATTTTAGATAATAAGGGGCCAGCTTTTACTTGCATTCGAAATTTAGGGTAAAAAACAAGATACAAAGTAAGGTAAATTTGTTTTAATATAGAAGAGAAAAATAGCAGTTTGTTATAGCGGGTTAAGCGGCTGGGGTTTAGTTATATAGGTATGGCGATTAGTGTTGAGCGGTAAGGGTTTGGCATAGAGCAGCTAGTGATGGGTATGGAGCATTTTTGAATTAGGTTTATCCTTTAAAGGCCTAAAAATTTTCATTATGTTTGTTACTCCACATGCAGGCAGAAAATTTTGAAATAAGGCTTCCGGTATTTGAAGGTCCCTTCGATTTGTTGCTGTTCTTTATTGAACGCGATGAACTTAATATACAGGATGTGGAGATTGCGAAGATTACAAACGACTTTTTGGCCTATATTCACCAACTCCTTGCCTTAAATGTAGAAGTAGCCAGCGAATTTATTCTGGTTGCTGCCACCCTGATGCGGATTAAATCTAAAATGTTATTGCCAAGGATTGAAGTGGATGAGGTTGGGAACGAAATCAACTCGGAGCAGGACCTTATTGCACGGCTGATTGCCTATAAGCAGTTTAAATCTGCAGCAGAAGAAATGAAGGTTTTTGAAGAGGAGCGATTAAAGCAAAACCACAGGGGTAACATTGCATATGATCTTACATTGGCTGCCGCTTCGTCTACAAATCAGGATGAGCTTTTATCACTGGATCTATATAAGCTGTTAACCGTTTATCACCGGACCATGCAGAAGTATGAGCTGCGCAGTGAAGAAGTTAAACATACAGTGGTCCAATATCCCTACACTATCGAACAGCAAAAACACTTTATTGCCAATTTGCTTGATATCAATAAACAGATCGATTTTGCCCTCGTGCTTAAAAACTCAGAAAATAAAGTGCATTTTGTTTATAATTTTCTGGCTATTTTAGAGATGTTGCAGCAACAAGTGGTAGAGATAACCATTGGGAGCGGCTTTAACAACTTTAATGTGAAAGCATTATCTTAATACGGCCAAAATTAAATTTGAAATTCTTACTTTTGCAGAAAAAATACAAACCTAAATATACAATGACACGCGACAACCAAATTTTTGAACTTATCGATAAAGAATTAAACCGCCAGGAGCATGGTTTAGAGCTTATTGCATCAGAAAATTTTGTAAGCAAGCAGGTAATGGAAGCTGCCGGATCGGTACTGACCAATAAATATGCCGAAGGCTTACCAGGAAAACGTTACTATGGCGGTTGCCAGGTAGTAGATGTGGTAGAGCAGATTGCTATTGATAGGGCAAAAGAATTGTTCGGCGCGGCTTGGGTAAATGTTCAGCCACATTCTGGAGCGCAGGCCAATGCAGCGGTAATGCTTGCTGTTCTGCAACCGGGTGATAAAATATTAGGATTTGATCTTTCTCACGGCGGTCACTTAACACATGGTTCGCCTGTTAACTTTTCGGGTAAATTATATCAACCTTTCTTTTATGGGGTAGAAAAAGAAACCGGATTAATTGATTATAAAAAATTAGAAGAGGTTGCTTTAGCTGAAAAACCAAAACTGATTATCTGCGGTGCCTCTGCCTATTCACGTGAGTGGGATTATGCTTTTATCCGTGCAGTAGCTGATAAAATTGGTGCTTTGGTTTTAGCTGATATTTCTCACCCTGCAGGTTTAATCGCAAAAGGATTGTTAGCCAACCCACTTCCACATTGCCATATTGTAACCACTACTACCCACAAAACTTTACGTGGACCACGTGGCGGTATGATTATGATGGGACAGGATTTTGAAAACCCATGGGGATTGAAAACGCCTAAAGGCGAAATCCGTTTAATGAGCAACCTGCTCGATATGGCGGTTTTCCCTGGTACACAAGGCGGTCCGTTAGAGCATATTATTGCAGCTAAAGCAATTGCTTTTGGCGAAGCTTTAAGCGAGGAGTATGGAACATACATTAAACAGGTAGCGGCTAATGCACAGGCAATGGCTAAAGCATTTGTAGCAAAAGGATATGGCATTATTTCTGGCGGTACGGATAACCATTTGATGTTAATTGATTTGCGCAATAAAAACATTACGGGTAAAGTAGCTGAAAATGCTTTAGAGAAAGCAGAAATTACCGTGAATAAAAACATGGTACCTTTTGATGATAAATCACCGTTTGTAACTTCTGGTATCCGTGTGGGTACTGCCGCCATTACTACCCGCGGTTTAAAAGAATCCGAAATGGAACAGATTGTTGAATTAATCGACAGGGTTTTAACTAATCCGGAAGATGAAGCTAACCTAAATACAGTGAAAGCTGAAGTGATTAAATTGGTGAGTGCATTTCCACTTTATAAATAGGACAGGTAATTCGATTTAGTGATAATATATAAAAAGCAGTTACATTAATTTGTAGCTGCTTTTTTGATTAAATAAAAAGATCTTTAGCGCTTAATGCTTTAAAACAAACGTTTGTTTTATATATTTATCCCAAATTAATAGATATAAATATGTGTGGAATAGTGGGCTATATTGGCTATAGAGAAGCCTGGCCAATTGTACTTAAAGGCCTAAAAAGATTAGAATACCGTGGTTATGATAGTGCGGGGATCGCATTAATGAATGAAAGTGGTGAGCATATATATAAAAAAGCAGGTAAAGTAGCAGTTTTAGAAGAATTTGCTCAAGATCAGGATAAGTCTGGTACTATTGGTATGGGCCATACCCGTTGGGCAACCCATGGTGTTCCTTCTGACCGTAACTCCCATCCACATACTTCAAACAATGGTAAACTGTCAATTATACACAATGGCATTATAGAAAACTATGCTACTTTAAAAGAAGAGCTGATTAACCGCGGGCACGAATTTAAAAGCGATACCGATACGGAGGTGTTAATTCATCTGGTAGAAGAAATCCAGGAAATTGAAAATATAGATCTTTTAGAAGCCGTTCGTTTGGCTTTGAAGGAAGTGATTGGCGCCTACGCCATCGTAATTATGGATCAGGATCATCCTGATCGTTTAATTGCGGCCAGAAAAGGCAGTCCGATGGTAATTGGTGTGGGCCAGGGAGAATACTTTATCGCTTCTGATGCAACACCGATTATTGAATACACCAAAAACGTAATCTATCTGAATGATAATGAAATTGCGCTGATCACCAAAGATGATCTTTTAGTTAAAAGATTGGATAATGTGGTACAAACGCCATTAATCCAGGAGTTGCAGTTAAAGTTAGAAATGCTGGAGAAAGGTGGCTTCGATCACTTTATGCTCAAGGAAATTTATGAGCAACCGCGTTCGATTAAAGATTGTATGCGTGGCCGTATTTATCCTGAAGAAGGGAAAGTTCAGCTTGGTGGAATCAAAGAATTTGCAGAGAAATTAAAAAATATAGATCGCATCATCATTGTGGCCTGTGGAACATCGTGGCATGCAGGTTTGGTTGGCGAATACCTGATTGAAGAATATGCCCGTATTCCTGTTGAAGTTGAATATGCCTCCGAGTTCAGGTACAGAAATCCGATCATCACAGAAAAAGATGTGGTAATTGCCATTTCGCAGTCTGGAGAAACGGCCGATACCATGGCGGCTATAGAGATGGCTAAAGAACGTGGGGCAACTATTTTCGGGATCTGTAACGTTGCGGGTGCTTCCATCCCACGTTTAACGCATGCGGGTGTTTACACCCACGCCGGACCAGAAATCGGCGTAGCTTCTACAAAGGCATTTACTGCACAGGTAACGGTTTTAACGTTGATGGCCTTTTATATGGCACAACAAAAAGGAACCATTACTACTTCAAAACTCATCGAACTTTTAACCGAGCTTGATAATATTCCTGATAAGATCCAGATTGCTTTAGAATCGAACGACCTGATTAAAGAAGTAGCAGAAAAGATTAAAGATTCTACCAACTGTTTATTTTTAGGTAGAGGAAGTGGTTTCCCTGTAGCGTTGGAAGGAGCCTTAAAACTTAAGGAAATTTCCTATATCCATGCAGAAGGATATCCTGCAGCAGAGATGAAACATGGTCCTATCGCTTTAATTGATGAAGAAATGCCGGTGGTTTTTATCGCTACGCAGAACTCATCATACGAAAAAGTGATCAGCAATATACAGGAAGTAAAAGCCAGAAAAGGGAAAGTAATTGCGATTGTAACCCAGGGCGATACCGAGGTGAAAAAAATGGCCGATTATTGTATTGAAATTCCTGATGCCAATGAAGCCTTTTTACCGCTAATAGCAACCATTCCGCTTCAGTTGTTGTCGTATCATATTGCGGTAATGCGTGGTTGTAATGTAGACCAGCCAAGAAATCTGGCCAAATCAGTAACTGTAGAATAATTTACAACACAACAAACAGATAAAGCAGCTGCATTATTTGTAGCTGCTTTTTTGATTGTAGAGGTATTTAATATTGACATTGTTAACTAAGCCCGATTGAACGGATGCCGTTTTGAACCGTATATTTTTTTATATTGATAAATTAAAACGGCAGGAGGAAAAGCGGGACCGCAGGCTGCCATTTTGCAACAACGCTAACTTTCAAAAAAAATAAATAATTGTTAGGGATAGAGGCAACAGGCAAAAATGACCTGAAAGAATGGAGTGGCAATCTTAAAATCTTATTAAAAAAGTAAAGGGCCGATATTCTTTAGAAGAAATATCGACCCTTACCATCTAAATTAACGCTCTCGTATATATAAACGAGATTTCCAGACGATTTGTTTTTGAAAAATAAAAAAAAGCCGTTATTTTTCGTAACTACCTAAGGTTGAGGGAGAAATTCTTGTAGTGCCTTTGATATCTTTATTAAGATAACCGGTAAAATAAGGATCGGTATTCAAATCAGTACCTTTCTTTCTGGCTACACTATTCGCCAAGAGCTCAAAATTTTCCATTTCCTGTTTGATGAATAAGGGGTCAATATTCAAAATATTGCCATTACTGTTATAAGTGCTGTTGGTACATCGGATTAAATTACTCCAAAAATTGAGTTGCACCATTGCAGAACTTTTCTTTTGGATATCGAGTTCATTAGTTAAACTTCCCCAAATGATGTTATTGGTCAAATCGATTTGAAGTTTATTGTAAGCATTTGCTGATAAATAATCTGAAAAGCTCAATGAGGCAGTTTTACGCGGAAAATTTAAGTTGTAGCCAACAAAGGTATTCTGTTTCAAATTATAATTTCCTCCCCCAACTCCATATATCAAATAATTACCGCAGTTATACATCACATTATTAAACGCGAGCAGTTCTGAGTGGTAGCCAATATAAGCTGCCACCTGCATGTTTTTGATAATACTATTGCTTAAAATTAATTTGGGGTTGTTGTTAACAGATAAAGAATCGGAGGTAATGCCAACAGATGCATTTTTAATGATCGCATTTTTAATTAGCCCATATCCCGTGCGTTTTAAGAAAATTCCTTTCCATTGCCCGGGCTCATCGCTATAAATTCGTTCAAGCCTGTCGCTACAAAATAGTACCGGCTCAGTAAGGCCGCCATTAACGATCAGATTTCCTTCTATGTTTAAACTAGCATCTTTATGGAAAAAAATTTTAGTTCCAGTCTGGATTGTTAATGAAGTACCACTCTTAACGGTTAATGATCCATTAATAATATAGGGTAAGGCTTTTGTCCAGATGGTATTCGCATTAACTGTAGATTCGTTAATAAATACAGCATTTTGTCCATAAGCTATAAGCTGAATCACCTGTTTATTCCCATTTGTATTTAATAGAATAGAATCTTGAACCAGAAAGGGTAGATTAGTTGAATTTGGATTGATCGAAACCTTGACAAAAAGATTTATAGAATCCTGACCGTTTATGATGAGATCGTTTTTACGCTGGGTTTGCTCTCCATTAATATTGATACTGAAAGCCGAAGTATTCCCGCCTGATAATCTGATTTCGGATACTTTAACCGCATCGTTATTTTTATTTACAATTTTTATTCTTCTGGTTGTTGAGCCCACCGAAGTAAAAATGGTATCAAATAATACTTCTTTATCAGAGATATTGAGTTTAGCATTTGGATCTGTGGTGATACGCTCTCCTTTCCGGCAAGCTAAACCAAAGAATGAAATTAAAAGCACTAAACCAATATTTAAACGCATAAATCAAACTTAGAAAAATGTTTGGCTACTTACAATAGCACTTAAATTGTATCGTGGTAATTATTCTGCGAATGCAAGTGCTGCTATGCTCACTTTTATTGCTCCTATAGCTAAGAGTGCATTGGCACAGGCCTCAAGCGTTGCCCCGGTGGTAATTACATCGTCAACCAGTAAAACATGTTTGCCGATGATGTCTTCAGGAGAATTTACCTTAAACACATCTGTCATGTTTTCGTAACGGTTATACCTGCTTTTTTTAGTTTGGCTCTCGGTAACCTTATTCCGGATGAGGTGGTCTTCACTGACATCAATTCCCATCTGGGCTGCAATTCCTTCGGCAATAAAGGTACTTTGGTTATATCCCCTGCTCCTATATTTTTTGCGATGTAAGGGAACCGGAATAACCAGATCAATATCCTGGTAAAGCATTGCGGTTTTCAGCCTTTCTCCCAGCATATTGCCTAATAATACGCCAACATCTGTTCTGCCGTTATATTTTAAGTTGTGTATTAGGTTTTGAACCTTCGCTCCTTTTCTAAAATATAACATGGCCATTGCAGCGTTAAGTGGTAAACGGCCCCATAGCTGCTTGGCAACCCTATTATCTGCATATTGATGATAGTCGGTAAAAGGGAGATCGTATAAGCATTTTAAACAAATCAACTTTTCATGGCGAAACAAAGCAGTGCCGCATGCATTGCATAAATTTGGAAATAGCAGGCCAAATAAATCAGAAGTCCATTGTTTAACCAGAAGCATCTAACTAATTTATAAAATATTTACGAAGAATACTATGTTTTTAAGGCTAGGGTGAAATATAGTATACACTCGTTTTTTTTCAGCAAAGCAGTTGTTGTGCTACTATATAGATATGTCCCGCTTTCCGTTTGTAGTGCCGGCGTGAAGCCGACAGCTACCACTGCAATCGGGTTTAGGTGGTGGAGGGCAGGGGTAACTTACGAAGTTTCTAATGGCAGGGTGCAGGGAACTTCGTAAGTCTTTAGGTCAAACCTCGCAGGTTTTAAAAACCTGCGAGGTTTATAAGAGGTGCAAACACCTGATTTGTCAAAAAGTTTTGCTGAGGGCAAAACTTTTTCTTGCTGTAAACCATCGACTTATATTAAAGCCTGCGTTATTCCATAAAAAACCTTTGGCGTTGTACATAATTTTCCTACTTTTGCATCCCGCTTCGGAGGAAGGGGTTTTGATTAAAGGATGGCACAGGGATAT
>NZ_JADCNK010000026.1:0-67443 GCF_014947265.1 Pedobacter sp. MR2016-19 | reverse complement strand
CAACTAGAATGGGGTAGTCGTTTAACTATATCCTGAAATTTAGGAAACGGTGCTTTTTATTTTATCATCTTAACGTATTGTGATAAGCAATGAAGAATCGTCATTGCGAGAAGGCTTTTTCAGCCGACGAAGCAATCTTTATAGCAGAATCACTAGCATGAAAGATTGCCTCGTCGTTCCTCCTCGCAATGACGATCCTTTACTAAAACTGTCTATGATAGTGGAGTGTAACCAAACCTGGAATCTACGGAGAGGGTCGTCACCCTGAACTCGTTTCAGGGTCTCATCAATAACGATTTTCAAAAATAGATGCTGATCCCGATATAATAGAATCGGGACAGCAGGACGTATCTTTGAGAATGTCCTTCCAATAGCAATTCCTTTTTATTCCACCACAGCTACGTGGCCTCCCCTATCATTATCCAATATATATCCATAAGGATCTATAGCCACCGTTTTTGGCTTATGCCCAACAATGATTGACAGTTTGGTTTTATGCTGATTTATATAAAGCTTTTGGGCGTATTTAGGTTTGGTATCAGCTTGCCAAGCTATTTCTAATTGATCAAAACAAGCGAGATCAATCTCAAGATTTGGTAATTGTTTGTTGCCATCACTTAATCTTTCAGCATCAATTTTAAGATCAATTTTAAATTTTCCATTACTCAGCTTTTTACAATTGATCACTTTAATACCCAAATCATAAGTAACCACCTGATTAAAACAATCATCTATAAATTTCTTCTGTTCAGGCGAAGTTTCCTTTAAAATCGCATTAACCAAATCCGCTGCTGTAGCCTTGGGTTTCGGGTTTTCATGATCGGTAATGAGTTGCCTTAATACTGCATTAAACTTTTCCTCTCCTAATAATTCCTTCACCGCATACATCGTTAATCCTCCTTTTTGGTAATGCACATAAGCCTGATCTAAAGTTTTGGCCAGTGGCAATTCCTTTTCACCGTTATTTCGGTTTAAAAAATAGAGGCTATTGTCATAAGCTAAATATTTTCTCAAATACATTTTACCAAAAGCCTTTTCAATCAGCACATTTTCGGTGTATTTAGCCAACGATTCGGTGAGCATGGCATAACCTGCAGCATCTGCAGGGGTCAATATATTTGCCCACCACTGGTGTGCAGTTTCATGCGCGGCAATGGCGTAACTTTGGTCAATGGCACTTTTCTGACTATAATTCCCCAGAAAATTAATGTTCTCTGCACTGAAAACTAATCCGGGATAAGCTGTTGCAGCACCTTTATATTGAGGAATCTCGGCGATGCTTAATTGTTTTAACGGATATTTAGCAAAATTCAGATTACCATAATCCATGGCATCTCTAAGTCCCTTAAACATACTTTTCAGGTTATACTCTTGTCCAGACTGATAATACACCCTGAGCTCTACTCCCTTGTGCTTTTCCTTTTTTACTGCATACTTTGCACTGCTTAAGGCAAACATAAAATTAATCGGACTTGAAGTGATGTATTTGAAATATCTTCTGTTGTTAGATATCCATTGTTTTTGCAATTCACCAACAGTAATTACCAGCTTATCAACGGCTGTAGAAATTGTGGTTTCTAAATCGATCAGTTCGTATGTTTTGTTAAAATTGGGCTTGCTGGCTATTTCGGCTAAACCTGCTTTTTTCCGGGCGCGTTTATCTTCGCTCTCAAAATGATAACAATAGCCCAACTGAGGTACAAATTTCTCCATCTCGATGTAAGTTCCATTTTTCACAATTGAATTTTCACTATCAAAAGGTGTAAATCCATTTCTGATTACTTCAACAGCGAAATTCATTATTATTTCCTGATTAGGTTGCAATGGCGTTTTTAAAGTGATAAACAGCTGATTAAATGTTTCATCTCTTTCGCTTTTTTTACTTCCAATAATGGTTATAGAAAATGAATTTACAGCGGGGCTGGCGTAGGTCCATATTTTAGCAATAGGTATTTTAGATTCATTTTTTAAACGGTAAGTACCATTAATAGTATATTTTCCTTCATTTGGATATAGGTCGACATTCGTTTTAACGGCTTTAATTACAGGCTGAGGCTGGCTTGACAGCGCTTTATATTTCTGCTCGTAAGCCAGACTCCAATCTAACTGCTCCTGTTTATTTTTATACTTCCCAATGATATTGGTTTGATGATAAATAAATGCGCCACAGGAAAGCCAGACTAGCAAGGCTAAAACGGTAATCCATTTATGCTGCTTCAATGCCAAACTTATGGATGCAAATCTCGCTTTAGCCTTATTTTCAACCGAACGCTGCCACAACCCAACGGTTAAAACCGCAAGAACCATTACAAAAGCCGACCAATACAGCATATACCAGTTAAATGCATTCGCATAATAGCCAAAACCGTTAAAATAAGAATGTAATAAATCAGGCACTGTTGCAAAGCGGAAAAGATAGTGTGCTAAACCAAACCTTTCTGCATACGAAACCAGGAAAACCACGATCATGCTCAGCAACATACCTAGATACTTGTTTACACTTAAATTCTGGATAAAAATAATGAGCACCACAAAAAGCAACAAAGGGAATGCGCTGTAATAGTACAACGATAAATACAAGGGCAATTCAATCTGAAAATAACCATGAGTAAGCTGCAGCACAATACCAATCCCAATATTTAAAGTAACGAGGATGAAAACCAGCATAAAAAGACTCAGGGCTTTTGCCATCCAAAAAGCTAAATTCTGAACAGGTGTACTGTAAATCAACGAATGAATACTTACTGATTTTTCTCTGCTAATGGTTTCTGCAGCATAAAAAATAATCAGGACAAGTCCGAATTTCATTGAACGTATTTCTTCGATAATGATGCCTGTTGCCGGATAACTATGAATACCATAAACACCATTAAACAGCTGGTCTTTCAAATCCACCCCGAATATAAACACCCACAACAGGAGTATTACCATAATCGGGATGTTTTTAAATAGGAATATCATTTCGAGTTTAGACTGCGCGAAGAAGGTATTCATGTGGTAACGAAAACCATTTGATGATACCGGTAAAGCACGGTAAGGAATCAGCTCAAACTGCTCTGCTTTAAAGGTCTTAATTTTTACCTGTCGTCGCTGCTGCACGCGGAAATTGAATAAACGATAGCTAACCAGCATTAGCAAGGCTGTAAAACCAAGCCAAAATAACCTGTTCAGTAAAAATGCACCTTCAACAGGGAACAATTGTTGATTGCGCTGTAGATCAGTCCAGGTTCTGGTTTCGCCAAAAAAGGAGGCTAGCGCAAAAGGATCTAAAAGTAGAGGTAAAATATCAGGACTACCAGCTTTCATTGTCGATGTAGCTAACAAAGGGGAATTGCCAAATATCGAAGCCAGCATATACAAAATGTAAATCAACACCCCCATTACGTAGATTGCGCGTACACTTTTGCTTAATATCGCTGTACAAAATAAGATTGCTGCTGAGAATAATACATTGGGTAAGGCAAAAACTAAAAGTGGCTGTAGAAAATAGCTGAGATGAAAACTACCTAACCGATCGGCATCGATGAAGAAAGTGCCTACATAAATCCCCAGGGCCACCAATGCCAATAAACTAAAAACCGAAATGATCAGGCCTAAAAACCTGATCACAAAATAAGGAAGCTTTTTTATCGAAGTGGTAAAAACAACTGCTTCCATTTTGTGCATACTATCCCTCAGCACCACATTGGCACTAAATAATGTACCCGAAAAAATAGAAAAAAGCGAAAGCAGAGCGATGATGTTGGTGATGACATAGGGCGAATTTTTATGCACGTCTTCCGAGCCGAATCCACCCTGTACCACACAGAAATATCCCAGCATAAAAAACAAAAGAGCAGCCACTTTGAACGAGATCTGACCGAAATGGAATTTCAATTCAAATTTTAATAAATCTATAATCATACCCTCACCTCCGGATTTTGATTGGCAGAGCCAAATAATGAAGAAAAATATACCTCTTCCAAAGCAGGCAAAACAGGCTCGAAACCTGATTCAGGACATTCGTCGGCAAGTAAGAATACATTGAACCTTCCCGATATAATTTTGGTAGAAATTACATTAAAAACCGACGAATATTGAACCAGATCTGCCTTTTCGATTACCCTTCGCCAGATTTTTCCATCTAATTTCCCGGTCAGTTCTGCAGGTTTGCCTTGTAATATTAATCTGCCATTAGCCATCACCGCCATTTCGGAACAAAGGTCATTTACGTCTTCTACAATATGGGTAGATAAAATGACCACACGTGAAGCGCCGATCTCGCTCAGTAAATCATGAAAACGGTTCCTTTCCTGTGGGTCAAGGCCTGCGGTGGGCTCGTCGACAATAATTAACTGCGGGTTGCCCAATAAAGCCTGCGCAATGCCGAAACGCTGTCGCATACCACCAGAAAAAGTGCTGACAGCCCTTTTTCTTACTTCAAATAAATTGGTCTGTTGCAAGAGTGAAGTCACCTGTTCTTTTCTTTCGTTTTTATGCTGCAGACCTTTTAACACGGCCAGGTGGTTCAACAGATCAAGCGCTGAAATTTTAGGATAAACACCAAAATCCTGTGGCAAATAACCCAGTTTATTCCGCATTTCCTGGGGATTTTGCAGCACATCATTTCCATCAAAATGAACCTGACCGCAGTCTGGTAGCTGTAAGGTTGCAAGCGTCCGCATAAGTGACGATTTACCTGCTCCATTCGGCCCCAATAAGCCGAACATGCCATTTGCAATGTTAAGGGTAACATCATCAAGGGCCTTTACCCCATTTTGATAAGATTTTGTAAGTTGCTGTATTTTAAGCCGTACCATTTTATTTTAAATAAGATGGAAGCAAATTATACCGATTAAACCGATCTGTTAAATTTAAGTGACGAAGGAAGCTGAAATGATGATGAAAGGAAAAAATAACCTGATATTCCTTTCGTCATGAAAAATGAACCTTTCGTCATCTATATTTTAAACAACCTGCAAAGTTTCTTAATTTTAAAGAATGGAGAAAAATTGGTCTGTGAGGACACAGACCATGGGGATGGAAAGATTAAAAACAAAAAATATTATCGCATCGGTTCGTGTCTCCACGAACCGAAATAATAATACGAGTGTGGTATGTGAACTCACGGATACATTAAATACGAAATGCTCAATACAAAGAATTTAAAATTCAGTTATAAATACCAGGACTTTTTCATATTTATTGGCCTTTTGTTGTGGATAGCCATATTTAACACTTACAGCTTAACCAACAATATTTGGTTAAGCTATGTCAACTGCATTTTGGCCCTGGGTTTCTGTTTGCTCCCCGTATTTATTTTTTCTTTTGCTAAAGCCGAATTAAAAAACAGGCTCAGCAAAAAACATTATGCTATTTATTGGGGTATTTGTTTCTTAATCGCACTTCCTCTGTTTACACTTATTGCATTTTACCTGCAAATCGTTAAGCTTGATGATGGTGTTTTTACTTTAACCGCTTTGGCAGCAGTAAGCCTCGAATTAATGCTGATGGCTAATCAATACTACCAGAAGAAAGTACAGCACATTAAGTGGATCAAAAAAATCGGCCTGGAGAATGCTGTTCTCATTACCATCATTTTACTCGCAGCAACGATATCAGTAATGGCCGTTTCTAGCTTAGACAATCCCGTTTACCAAAGAAAGGGGTTCCGTTTGGTCGGTTTCGAATTTGACATTAAGCTACTCTTGCTCAATTTTGGGACGTTTTTAGGCTTTTTTTCACAATTCCTGATCATGTACTTATGTGGATACCTGCTTTTCCTGATCAATAGCCGTTTACTTGTGTCTAAAATCCTTAAAGAGAAAGGTTTGATCGTTTACCTTTTATCACTCTCAGCAACTGTTGCTGTTCTTTATCCACTATTGGCCCAATTGTTAATTTTGTTGCCGATAAACACGGTTTTTGGCCGGAGTATATTCGTAAATAATCCTTTCGAGCTTGAAAACGCATTTGGGGCCTTTGCCATTATGCTCATCAGTTTACCAGTAGTTCTGGCGCTGCAATGGGCGAAACAGAACAACAGGATTCTCTCTTTAGAAAAAGAAAAATCGCAAACTGAACTTGATTTATTAAAACAACAACTTAATCCACATTTTTTCTTTAATACGCTTAACAACCTTTATGCATTAAGCCTGCAAAAATCAGATAAAACACCAGAAAGTATTTTGCAATTATCAGAACTGATGCGTTATACGATTTACAAAGGACAGGAAAAAACAGTTAAACTTTCGCAGGAGCTGGATTATATTAATGATTACATTCAACTGCAGCAAATCCGTTTGCACAAAACCTTACATTTCGAATTTGAAAAGCAGGTTACGAACGATCAGATAGATATTGCCCCACTGCTGCTTATTGTACTTATCGAAAATGCATTTAAACATGGTATAGAACCAGCAGAAGATGCGACTACTTTAAAACTGTCGTTAATCAGTAATGATACCACGCTTATTTTCAGTTGCGAGAACTCTTTCGATCCTGAAGAGGTAAACGAGATTAAAGGAATTGGGATTGATAATTTGAGAAAGCGGCTCGAACTGATTTATCCCAGCCGTTATACATTGGAAATTACCACCATTGCTGATATCTTTAAAGCGGAATTAAAACTCAAGCTAACATGAGCTTACGTTACTTAATAATAGATGATGAACCTCTTGCACACGGTGTAATTACTGAGTATGCAAAAGATATTCCTTTTATTTCAATTACCGGCCACTGCTACCGTGCTACAGAAGCCCTGGATTTTTTGAGTAAACAACAGATAGATTTAATTTTCTTAGATATCAGGATGCCAAAACTAAACGGTCTGGATTTTTTAAGAACGTTGCAACATCAACCACTTGTTATTATTACTTCGGCATACGAAGAATACGCTTTAGAAAGTTTTGATCTGGCCGTTTGCGATTACCTTTTAAAACCCTTCCGATTCGATCGTTTTTTAAAAGCCGTTAACAGGGCGCTGGAATTTTATAACCTCAAAAAACAAACTGCTGGTCCTATTGAAACCGAAAAAGCAGAGATCAAAAGCTATGGGCAAATCTCTATTAAAGCAGACAAAAAACACATCCTGGTAAAAACCGAAGAAATACAATACCTGGAAAGCCTGGGTAATTATGTAAAAGTCTGGAAAAACGATAATTTTCTACTAACACCCAGAACATTGGCTAGTTTTGAAGATCAGTTATCAACCGATTATTTTGTCAGAATTCATAAATCCTTTATTCTCAACAAAAAATACGTCGATTATTTAGAGGGAAATACCATTGTGCTTAAAAACGGTCAGGAGGTTCCTATTGGTAAAAATTATAAAGGGGTAATCAAACAGTTGCTCGATATTGAGGATTAAATTAACCGATCTTTAACCAGCCTGTAATACTCATCCTTTGTTTATGGGTAAGCAACACCTCGTGTGCCAGGTCTGAACTTTTAAAGAAAACACTTTTACCGTTATTGGGCGAGATATTCTGTTCCTCATCAACATGGTAAATGCGCAGCTCTCCCCCATCTTCTATTTTCCAATCGCTATTCAGATACATAATCATCGAATATTGCCGGCTTCCATTGTTATGAAACTGATCGATATGTTTTTTATAGAACGTACCCGATTCGTAAAGCGTATAATGAAACTCATAGCCAGTAATGCCCGTATAACAGCTACGGTTTAAATAGGCAACAAATTCGTCCATCAGATCGAAAAAATTATTTTCGTATTGGTTGTTATGCTTTTTGTCTAACCAGTAAATGACATCGCTCCTGATCAGTTTATCCTGATTCACAACCAAATTATTACCCACACCAGCATTTAAAAGTTTTTTGTTTTCAAATAACCCGATCAGGTTATCTTTAAGGTGTGCTGCCAAAGAAACATTTAAAAAATTCTCCGCAATCCCCACTTTATCTTTGATAAAACTATCAATAAGGCAATCAAATATTTTCTCCAACAGATAGGATTAATCTTAAAACAGCTCGCCTAAGGGAGGTAAGGTAGTCTTAATTAATGGCTAAGATGTCATTTCTAAAATTTATATTTGAAACCCCAAAAGCGCTACTTATGCAAAATATTTTCCCTGCCCAATACTCCACTTTATCAGCCCTTGCTTTAAAAGATTATTTAATTGAAACTTATCAGTTAGATCCATCCACAACATGCCGGTTACTCATCCGTAATGTAAGCGATACTTATATTCTGGAAAATCAGAATCAGAAATATATCTTCAAAATTTACCGCGATGCACACCGTAAACACAATGAAATTGAAGCTGAAGTAGAATTGCTTAATATTTTAAAGACAAATGGAAACTCAGTTTCCTACCCGATAACGGATGTGTTTGGGAAACAAATCCAACAGTTTAATGCCATAGAAGGTTTAAGAAATGGTGTACTATTTTCCTTCGCTGAAGGAAAAGTGATTTTGGATCTGGAAAATGTACACCTTGTTCAATTGGGTCAGGACATTGCCACCTTACACCAAAGCACATCTTCCATTAAACTGAATAATGCAAGACCGGTATTCAACTTTGAAACGACTTTATTTGAGCCTTTGCGCGATCTAAAACCTCATTTTACAGAAATGCAAGAGGAATTTGAATATCTGACGAACATCGCAGATAAAGTCGTTAAAAAGTTCGAAGGATTTGATACTTCAAAGTTCAGTTATGGTTATTGCCATTATGATTTTTTTCCAAAGAATTTCCACTTTGATGAGCAGGGAAAAATTACCTTCTTTGATTTCGATTTTGCAGGCGAAGGTTACCTGATTAATGATTTGATGACTTTCCTTAACCACTATTTCTTCCATCAGCTGAATAATCTAATCTCTAAAGAACAGGCTGAAAAGGATTTCGAAACCTTTCTAAATGCTTATCAAAAAGTACGCCACTTAACCGATGATGAATTAAAAGCCATTCCTTATCTGGGGATTACCTTTCATATTTTCTTTTTGAAGTTCTTTTATGACAATTACGATGATTGGTCGAATGCGTTCTTAACCCCTCGTTACACGAAACACCGTATAACGCTCATTAAAAAATGGGAAGAAATGTATTGTAACTTTTAGCTAATGCTGTCTTAAATCTCGCCATCCTTTTTTATCTTGTATATTAATTCAAAATCAATAAGATGGATCAGAAAATAATCAACCTGTACGATGAGTATACCCACAGTCAGGTAAGCAGAAAAGATTTTATGAGAAAGCTGGCTATCCTGGCGGGCAGCACAGCATTAGCCATGACTATTCTGCCTATGCTGGAGAATAACTATGCCGCTGCAGCAGATTTTAACAGTGATGGTATCGATGTTGAAAATATTACCTACGCTGGTGTTGATGGTGAAATGAAAGCTGTGCTGGCGAAACCAAAAGGCAAAAAGAACCTGGGATGCGTACTGGTGATTCATGAAAACAGAGGTTTAAATCCACATATTATTGATGTAACGAAACGTGTTGCCGCCGAAGGTTTCCTGGCGCTTGGTGTTGATGCGCTTTCTCCACTTGGCGGAACACCAGCAGATGAAGATAAGGGGCGCGAGTTGATCGGTAAATTAGATCCTGAAAAAAACTTACAGAATTATTTAAAAGGCCTGGAGTATTTACGCAACAGAAAAGACGGCAATGGTAAAGTAGGCTGTGTGGGCTTTTGCTGGGGCGGTGGAATGGCCAATAAATTAGCGGTTAACGATCCGAAATTGCAGGCGGCTGTAGCATATTATGGCGCACAGGCCAATGCAGCAGATGTTCCTAAAATTAAAGCGAGTTTAATGCTGCATTATGGCGGCCTGGATGAACGCATTAATGCCGGAATTCCAACTTATGAGCAGGCTTTAAAAGAAAATAAAATTGATTACAAAATTTACATTTATGATGGTGTAAACCATGCCTTTAACAATAATACCTCACCTACCAGATATAACGAAGCTGCCGCAAAACTGGCCTGGAGCAGAACAATTGATCTGTTTAAGCATAAATTGGCGGTGTTGACGCGGTAGTAATAATTTCTATCATAAGATCTTCATTGCGAGAAGGCTTTTTCAGCCCAGCGTTGTAAGATTGCTTCGTCGTTCCTCCTCGCAATGACGATTTCTTGCGATAGTGATAATTAATCGGCAAGACACTTCTAAGCTGCGCTCAGATGTCTTAGGTGGCAAAAACCAGCCTAAAACAAATCCGTCTTCAGCATGGTCTTCAAAATATTCGATTGCACATCGAAATTATTGAGGTGGTTCAGGAAATTAATATCAGATATTTTATGGTAACTATCTTCTAATAAATTAACAACTTCATGTGGAATGGCAGTTTTTAAAACCGCAGCATTACTTTTTAATTTATCATTTTTATATTGTAGTTCCTGTACAATCCTTTCCCGCTCCGAAAGATTATTAGACATATCCAAATCTTTCAGAATGGTTAAATCGCAGAATAAAAACAGGTTTCTGCTGGGGAAAAACAGGTAATAATTGTCAATATCTAAAAATTTATAAACTTCTATAACCAGCTCGCCTGATTTTAAGCCAATGTAAAATTCAGTCCGAAAATCGTATTTACACAATTTACCCATCAGTTTTTTCTCGATGGTGGCATACACATTGGTATATACTTGTTTATCCTGAAAATCAATTAGTTTGGCAAATTGATCCGTAGTGAGATCGAAATAAAAATCGTTAGCGTATTTAGAACTAAAAACGTTGATATTTTTAGAAAATGGAAAATCGGAACTGAGCTCAGACAATACACTGAACAGCTTCCGTAACGATAAGTTAATTTTAAGTGACTGTTTCTGTTTATCCTGCTGAAAACTTTTCTGATCAACGAGCGTATTTGCCATCCGATCGATCAGTTCTTCGTTCAGGTCAATTTCATTGTAGATGAGCGATACGTTTTTCTCATTGCTCTTTTTAATCTTTTTGAGCAGTTCAACTACACTATCGGTAAATTGAAGATGGAAAAGATCTAATTTTTCGATCTCCAACTCTTCATTATTAGCAAAAAGCTGATGAATAACCTGACTACGTAAGTAAATTTTATAAATCACCTCATCATCAAAAAACACAGAGAGCAACTGTAAACGGTTGATCTCTGCGCTTGATTTTTTGAGAATATTTAAACGGTATTCATCCATATTTTTATTAACTCACCCTCGTAACGTTCTTTTTCAACTCTGTTTCCAAAGTTTTAAGTTCGCCATCTAACACTCTTCTACTCTGCGCACCTGCTTCGTGAATCTGTTTCACCTCATTAAGCGTTTCAATCAACGATGAAGTGGTTCGTTTCAAGGTTTCCAAAGATACCACAGTTTTTTCATTCTCTCTGGCTACATCAATACTGTTTTGTTTCAGCATCTCCGCATTTTTCTGTAAAATGGTATTGGTGGTATCCGAAATTTTCTTCTGCATCTCTACATTGGCCTTTTGCCTTTGTAATGCAACAGCAATCGTTAATTGATTTTTCCAAACCGGAATAGTGGTAGAAACAATCGATTGTGCTTTTTCTGCAATTGAAGTATTGTTGTTTTGTACCACACGGATCTGCGCCAAAGACTGCAACATAATGAAACGCACAATCTTCATATCGGCAAGTCTTTTATCCAAACGGCTAATGAAATCCCTTAAATCGGCAATTTCATAATCCTGGTAATCTGCCGGCCGACCTTCCATTTCGGCCAGTTTAATATTCAATTCGTTGTATTTTAGTTGACCAGCGATAATCAGTTCTTCCATCTGGTGGATGTAGCTAACATTGCTATCGAACATGGTTTGCAGCGAACTGTTGTCTTTAATTGAATTTAACCTTCCAGCTTTAATCTTGTTGGTAATTTTGTCGATATTATTTACCACCACGTCATATTTCTGAAAAAGTTTCTTCACATCAACTACTAAACTTTTTAAGAACGGGATTTTAGAGATGAAACTCTTAAAGCCGCTCTGTTCCAATTCAGAAACATCGATATAATTCAATTCGGTTAGCAATTCGTTAATTAAACCGCCAACTTCGCCACTATTGTAGGTACGTACAGACGATAAAAACTCGTTACTGTATTTCTCCATTGAGTTTTGTGCATCGCTTCCGTAATTCAGGATCGAATTTACATCTGATGGTTCCAGCGATTTTGCAATTTCATTGTATTTAAGCGTTTCCTCCGAGGTTATTTTCTCGAGATCCACATTGCCATCTTTATCCAGTTTAACCGGAGTAAGGGCTTGGGTAACGTTCGGGTTGGTTTCCATAGTTTGATAATTACCAGCTTTACGGCTTATAAATAGTTTTGAGTTACGGTTTTAACAGTATCTTCCAGTTTTTTATCTTTGGTTGGTTCGCCAATGGCATTAAATTTCCATTCACCGTTTTTCTTGTAAAAAACGCCCATCACCATTGATACGTGACCTGCAAAATTTGCTCCGTTAGCAATATCGAATTTAGCAAAAACCTCATTAACACGTTTCGTTGTGCCTTCATAAATACGGATGGAAGCAAAAGGAATGGTACCAAAATCATGACCTCTAAAGCTGTTCAAAACAAAGGCAACATAATTTACATTAGCATCCAGCTGTGAAAAATCAAGTGTGATCACCTCATTATCTAAACCATCATCGCCTCCCATATCGCCAGTTAAATCATCGCCACTGTGCTTTACAGAACCGTTTTTAGATTTCAGGTTACCGAAATAAACTACCTCTAAAAGTTGTTTGTTTTCGTTGTATAATGCACAGCTTCCATCTAAATCTACCGCTTCTTTCGAAGATCCAAAACCGAAAAGGCCTTTCTTTTCAATAGCACCCCAGTTAATACCTACACAAACATTCTGAAGTTTGCTACCATTGCTTTTTTCCAGACTGATGCGCTGTCCTTTTTGAAGATTGATTGCCATAATATTATTGATATTTGTTTAAATAATCCTGTAAACCACCTTTCATTCCTACGCCAACAGCTTCAAATTTCCATTTGCCTTCGCGTTTGTAAATCCTTCCGAATTCTACAGCTGTTTCAATAGAGAAATCTTCTTCTAATTCATATTTCAAGACCACCTCATTGGTTACCGCGTCAAAAATACGGATGAAAGAATTTCTAACCTGACCAAAATTCTGTCTTCTGTTCTCAGCATCGTGAATGGTTACTACAATACAGATCTCGCTTACTTTAGCATCAGCTTTGGTCAAATCAATTTTGATCTGTTCATCGTCGCCATCGCCATCGCCAGTTAAGTTATCACCTGTATGTTCTACAGCACCATCCGGAGAAACCAAATTATTATAGAATACAAAGTTTTCGTCTGAAATTAATTTTTTCTGATCGTTTAGTAAAAAAATTGAAGCATCTAAATCGAATGCAGAACCTGTTGAAGAGCTGTTGGTATCCCATCCTAAACCTATTGTAAATTTAGGAGCATCAATATTTTCTCTCTGCCCCTTTTGCAAATTAATAGCCATATTTAAATTAATTTATAATTGTTGTTTTTGATATAGTCTTTTATAAGATGTAAGTTTTTCGAATACGCCTCTATAGTATGATAATTATTCCCCAGAGATAAATCGTAAAGCTGGTTGATAAAATCTGTACTCCGGCGTTCTAAAAAAATGGTAAAACTGCTCGAAGTAGTATTTAAAATGTATTTCACAATACGGGTATTGAAACAAAAATTCCCACCATCGATAATTTCTTCCAGGTCGAAAATAGATTTGATCTGATGGTAATTCAGAAAGTTCTCTACGTTGGGATGGATATTTTCATTCACCAGTTCGGCAAAATAAAGCATATGCATTTCGTTCTTTAAACCATATTCTTTTGCCATTTTTAAGATCATGCGTTCATGGCTTCCGGTAATCCTGATATCATCCAAAAACAAAAGTGTTTTACCGGTCAAAAAATCCTTATCGATGTGAAACGAATCGTTACCAATTAGCGAAAGCCTTTCTTCTGCACTTAGTTCGCCGTAATCTTCTTTGTAGGTAATGGTTCTGTGCACTTTGGTTTCCTGTACCGCTAAACCGCCATTTTCGACCAACCAACGGTTAAGTTGGCAAACGAAATAGTTTTTCATGGCAAAAGTTGCGGTAGGAATAAAACTATAAGGACTGGAAATGACCACAATCTGATCGGTGATTAGATTATCGGCCAGGTAATACCTGATAAAACCATCAGCGAGGTCTTTCCCGAAAGATCGGGCAACAAGGTCATCGCCAAACTTAAAGCGACTATAATCGTCGGCACTAAAGCCAAAATCGACTGTATTGTCTATTTTATGGAGCGAGAAATTATACGGTATCATAGAGTAGGTTTGAGATAGATAAATTGTTTGAATTGATCAGCATACTATTAATTCCCATTGCTTCTGCTCCGCGAACATCAGCATGGGGGTTATCTCCAACATGGATGACATCTGTTAACAATAATTCGGGGTGTTTTGTTCTGTCGATGCGGTCTAACATCAACTGAAAAAAACCTGCACTGGGTTTCGACATACGCACTTCATCAGAATAAAGCTGAAAATCGATAAACTGACCAATACTTAAATGTTCAATTACTTTTTTTAAGGTCTTACCTTTAATAAAACCCGTGTTACTCAATATATTGGTAGTGCTTTTGCCCGAATCTTTAATTTTTGCCAGTACATCCAAACAATGACCACAGTAAAGCTTTGGCATATGGTCAAATACAATCTGCTCCATGTCATGATCGAGTACTTTAAGGTCTACATCATTAAAGTTGAAATCGTAGTCATTGATCATACTGATGATCATTAAATACATTTCTTCAGCATCAACATTTTTACCGGCTTTTTCATTAATGGCGTTTACCATTAAATCTACCTGACGGAAAGTGATGCCAATTTCATCAATGCTTTTATGCTTGCTATTAAAATTCCTAAAAAAATACTGTACCCGTTCCTGCTTGTAAGTTGGATTAGATTTAATCAACGTTAACCAAAGATCGAATGAGTAATGTTTGTAAAAAGCCATTGCACCTTATTTACTAATCTGTTTAATAGATTCTAATATTACAAATTTGATTGTGTAATCAGAAGCGGTTGATTGTAAGATTTATGACAGATAAGCTTTAAGACTTATCCAATACTTCTTCGGCTTCATCCGAAATAACAATATCGCTTTTGTGTTTTTTGGGATAGTTAAAGAAAAGAGAGGTTAATACAGGTATGATGAAAATGGCTACAGTAAAAATAGATACGAAAAGATCTGTTTTTTCTCCTTCAATGGCATGAGAAATTGGCGACTCGGGATAAAAATGCGTAAATAATGAAGAGGTAAGTTTAATACCCAAAACACCAATTACGATAAAGGCAACCGTTTCTAAAAAGGTGAATTTTTCCATTAATTTTACAAAAGCCTGCGCCACAAAACGCATGGCCAAAATTCCGATAAAAACGCCGATATAGATTAACCAGATATGATCGGTAAAAGCCACCGCAGCAAAAACGTTATCAATAGAGAAGGCTAAATCCATTACTTCTACCAAAGCAACGGTAGCCCAAAAAGTACCCACTAAACCAACAGTCGATTTATAAATCCAGCTTTTGCTTTTATCTACTTCCTCTTCTTCCTCATTCTTTTTACTGTTCTTTTTTCTAAAATAATCGAAAGCAAGGTATAACAGGTATAAACCACCAAGTGGTTTTAACCACCAGATTTTAACCAACCATGCTGCCAGGAATAAACAAATACCCCTGAAAACATAAGCACCGATAATGCCGTATTTTAAAGCCTTTTCTCTTTGCGATTTTGGCAAATCCATTACCATCGTTGCCAAAACAGCAGCATTATCTACCGACAGCAAGCTTTCGATCACAATTAAATTTAAAATAATTAATAATCCGGCCTGTATATCATCACCTAAAATTGTATGCAAAAAATCCATTGAACGAGTGTGTATGTTTAAATTAAAGTTTTAGTTGACAGCAAAGAAACAAAATTTTATCAATCTCAATGCTTCAATCTTTTTTATTTATTGAATCGTTTACTGATTAGATACTTAATCAATAAAACTGTTACGTAATAGGGCTGAAATTTTATTTGCTAACCTCCAATTGATAGATCTTACCTTTCTCTCCTGCCAGAAGAATCTGTTTGCCCTTCTTGGCTTTTTGAACAGCATTAAAACTTTGATCTGAAATGTGTTTCCAGTTCTGACCGCCATCTGTAGAAATATCTGTGCCTGAAGTACCCGTTGCAATTATGGTTTTAGCATTAATATAGGTTACAGCCGATCGAAAGCCTAAAACAGGCGAAATTGGCTTTTTCCAGGTTTTGCCTCCATCGCTTGTTAAAAGCACATTATTCGAATTTTCTTTATCTTTTAAGTAGTTACCGCCGACGGTTATACCTGTTTTTTCGTTTAAAAAATCGATAGAGAAAGGACCGGTACTCCCCTCGCCCTGTAAAATAGGGCATTTAAATATCTGCCAGCTTTGTCCATAATCGGGTGAAAAGTAAATGTTAGCTACTGTTCCACCAGTAGCAATCCAGGTTTTGCCACCCGGTAATGTTTTAATGGTTGTTCCGCTGGCGGCAAAACTGGCTTCGCCTTTGGTTAAACTGGTTTTTAAATTTGAAGAGATATTCTCCCAGGTTTTACCTGCATCTACCGTTTTAAGCAACTGCATTTTATCATTAATAGGGTCGCCGAAAATGATTCCTTTATTTTTATCCCAGAAACTCAAACCATCTAAAAATATTGCTGAATCTACATTTTTATAATTTTCTGTCCAGGTTTCGCCACCATCAATGGTTTTCAGAATATAGGCCGGCGAAGCAATGCCCACAATAATAGCCTGTTTATCGTTGAAAGCTTCGATATCCCTGAAATCGATTTTTTCGTAACCTTTGGGTTTTATCCAGGTCCAGGTTTTGCCGCCATCAGTGGTTTTACCTACTGATCCATTACTACCACTTACCCAGGCAACCTGATCTGATACGACACTTAATCCACGTAAACTGGTCTTAGTATGCTCATTCAGGGGTTTTATGGAATACGACTGCGCGGCGCAAAAAAAAGGTGCCAATAAAAGGCACCATATTAATTTCTTCATCTGTTCTTATTTAACCCGTCTAAAAGTTTCAGATCGTCCTAAAAGTGAGATACCCACATATCCGCGGATATTTAACACATCGTTACTCTTTAAAGACATGTTACAGCTATATGTTTTGCCACTTTTCGGATCGTAAATCGTTCCATCCGTCCATTTGCCATCATCATAAACAAAATCTTTTAATATTTCCAGATTTAATAAAGCACGTTTCTTCAGATTGGCATCAGGGTTGTTAACATCCAGTTTAGGCTTACCGTTGATGTTTGGCTCCTTTATCCAGGCCAGTTTCCCAAAAAATTTCTCGCCTTTTTTGTAAATTTCTATTTGCCCTTCACCCGATGGATTAAGCCATTTGCCTACAATAGCATCTTTGTTTTGTGCAAATGCAGAAAACGATACTGCAACAAAAAGCAGCATTAACAATGGGAACTTTCTCATATTTTTTATTTCTAGTTAGTTTTTAAAGATAATGAATTACACCTTATATCGAAACACCAAATAAAGAGAAAAAGTATGAAATTTTAAAAAATTTAAAATTTACCTTGAAACGATCGGCAGATACTTAGCACGATACGCATAAAATAGAAATAAATTAAATATAAGCATCACGCCCACCATAGGTAAATCTTTCGGACCTAAAAATGCATGGTAAAGAAAAATATTTAAGGTAACCGGAAAAATAACCAATGCTGCCAAAGGTGCTGTACGGCCGATAAGCAATAGTATACCACCAACCAATTCGGTTATTTTGATTAATGGAAAAAGGTACACAGATGCCATTACGCCAGTCATAAAACTAGTTTGTGCCGCTGTCATTTCAGGAGCCTTCGGCATTAAATTAAGAAAATAGCTTACAGAAGCAAAAAGATACATGGCGGCTAAAAGCACGCGCACAATAATAACTGCAATTTTCATAGTGGTTTAATTTTGGTTTATAATTAAAAATAATATTTTTTTTTAGATTTTCATTGTATACTGGCCATTATCTTAATTGTCATTTAGGGTTAATTAATTGTTTAAAATCAATATGAGTGAAGTACAATTGTCTTCTCTTATCCTACGACGCGGTCTTGCCTCGGCTCGCCGCCGCCGAAGGGCTCTTTCTTTTTGGTGTCAAAAAGAAACAAAAAACACCGGCTGAAAATTTTTCTTTCGAAGCTAGTAGGTTGTCTTAAGCAGTGCAACCCGAAAAATTTGTTAGGCCGGATTTAAGCAGAACGGGGATATCGTGCTATGGCCTAGCTGGGTGGAAATGCCTAAGCAGTTAAAGTTCTGATTAATAATTATTTGCAAAACAACGTCAATGGTAGCGCAGCGAAGAATCGTTAACCTATGAAAAGCAGACCTTAAAACTTGTTTAACAAAGATTCTTCATTGCATTCAGAATGACAAATTCCATAAACCGGACATTCTGAACTTGTTTCAATATCTAACCAATCAAAGATGTTAAATGAGTTCAGCATGAGGTTAGGAGAGAATCTTTGTCAACTTTATATCCATCCAATGCACCCAGTTCTTGCCATCAAATTGTTCCCATATTCCTTCAATCGTATTGGCTTTAAAATTCCCTTTAAATCTTTCTTTATCAGCAAATATTAAAATGATATCATCGTAAATTTTAAGGGTAGATATCGAAATACAACCTGCATTATCGAACGATTGCGACCTAAAAACATCTTCCATATCGTCGTAATGTGTGATTTCTAAAGATTGGACATTTTTATTACCGAATAGGATATCTACCCGGTGTGTTAAGAAAAAGCCACCATCAACCCACTCGTAGATATCTGTTCCAGCAATTATATCACCCGATTTTGTTAAACCTTCTGTTTTCCATTTACCGATATAGGGATTTAATAGGTTAAGCCTGTTGTTTCTCATAAATTTAGTTAAAAATCAATTGTTATATAGCTGGCTATACATATTCTTTAATTGATGTACATGTCGTTGTGTATGATAGATCACAAAATAAATAGCTTCCAAACGGGTAAGAAAACCATAACCGGGCAGTTCATAAGCGCTACAGGTTTTAGTTAAATCCAGGTTTCCCGCCGCTTCCGATATCCCCACCCTGATCTGCCTTAAATTTCCCAATAATTCAGATGGGTTGTAGGCTCTATTTTCAGGATAGATTTCTTTAGGCGAATCGTACTTCACATTGAAATTCAAAAAATCCTTTTTAATTTGCGCTACCATAAAATCGGCTGGTTTATCTGTTTCCCTTACAGGGCCATTGATGACCTGTAAAAAGCCCGAATTCGACAAAACCAGATGCTCAGCCAATTGACCTGCTGTCCAGCTGCCTTCAAAAGGCACTTTATTCACCAATGAGG
Organism: Pedobacter sp. MR2016-19; assembly: GCF_014947265.1. Taxonomy (NCBI): domain Bacteria; kingdom Pseudomonadati; phylum Bacteroidota; class Sphingobacteriia; order Sphingobacteriales; family Sphingobacteriaceae; genus Pedobacter; species Pedobacter sp. MR2016-19. The sequence continues at coordinate 48,077 of NZ_JADCNK010000026.1, read as the reverse complement.
TATCAAATTTTGAGAAAGCGTTTTCCAATGCCAATAAGGTTTCGTTGGCTTCATTCATTACTTTTTCCATAATTTACATGTAATTCATTCCTGGATAGCCCAATAACCTACGCCACAGGGCAATTTGTCCGATGCAGTTGGCTTCCCGGTAGCTACTAAAACTGATCATTTCGAAAAGGGTAATTTCCATTCCGGGTATGTTGAGTTTCTCTTCCAGTTTTTCATCCGTAGCCTGGGTTAAAGCTTCCTGCAGCTTTGGAGAAATCTTTTTCCAATCTTTTATAAAATCTGCAAGCGGAGGATAAACCGCATCATCGATAATGCCCTTGTTATTGGCAAAAAGTTCGTCGGTGATGGATAGAAGATCGATACCGAACGATTTAGCCAGAAAATAGCGCCCCTGCACTACACTGCCCGTAATCCAGGCGATGTGGTTGGCTTTGGTATCTAATCTTTTTTGGGCATCATTTTGCGCTATGCCATCTAAAGCCCTTAATAAAAAATCTGTTTGCATTTCGTACAATACTAAAATGCCGTACATTCTGCCACTCGTTGGTGTAGTTTTCATATCGTTAAATAATTAGTAATTAACCTGAAATAAAGTTAGTTGTTAATTCGAGTGAACAGGCTTGCCGTAAAAGTCAATCTTAAGGGGCATTTCAGACAATTTTTATATATTTATGATTCCTTAATTCTAACCAAATGATGCAAGTAGGTGTTTTACTGCCCAAAAACTTTAGATTATTAAGCATAGCGGCTATTTTAGATGTATTTGATACTGTAAATGGTTTTTACACCAAAGATGAACTTGAAACTCCATTTAACATTAGTTTAATTAGCTTGGACGATAAAAATTATAATTTTAGCACACATCCTTGCATACCCTTAGAAAATGTCGGGCAGTTTGAACTGATTTTGATTCCATCATTTGCAAACCATGATATAAAAGATTGCATTGGTGCCAACAGCAGCTACATCCCATGGTTAAATAAACAACATGCAGCAGGAGCAGAAATTGCTACCTTTTGTACCGGTGCTTTTTTACTTGCCGCATCGGGATTGTTGGATCGCAAAGCGGCGACCACCCATGTTGATGCCTGTTCTGCTTTTTCTACAGCATTTCCTCTAGTGCATTTAAAGGCTGATAAAACGGTAACACAAGACGGCAGGTTATTTACAAGTGGTGGCGCAACCTCTACCTTTCATTTATTGTTACATCTTTTACAGCTTCATTGCGGAAAAGATATGGCTGTTAAGGTGGCGAAGATTTTTGCAATCGATATGGACCGCGTAAACCAATTATACTTTAGCACCTTCCAGCCTATCCGTCATCACAATGATGATATTGTTGCTTCTGCACAAGAAAAAATTGAAAATAATTATCAGGATATAGCTACGATTGAAGAGATGATTAAAGATATTCCTTCCAGTAGAAGAAATATTGTACGCCGTTTTAAGCAGGTGATTGGAATTACCCCTATTAAGTATCTGCAACAAACCCGTATCGAAGCCGCAAAAAAATTATTAGAGCAAACCGCACAGCAAATGACGGAAGTGATTTATAATTCAGGTTACAACGATCCAAAAGCATTTAGAAAAGTGTTTAGAAAATCAGTAGGTATGACACCGACCCAATACCGCGAGAAATTTCAGCCCAGATAAATCATCAATATCAGGTAGGTATACTGGTAACTAGCGCAACAAAAAAACTAAATGAATAGTTTTCAACACTAAAAATCAACTATGTTAATAATTAATTTAAAATAAATGCGGTATCCTCTCCTATTTAAGATAACTTAACTTTATAATTACACTAACCAAATATCTATATATGAGCAAATTCCTTTTAATCACAGCCGTATTTTACATTATCTCTTTTGGATCAATGTTGTACTGTTATCACTCCGCTGAGCAGATTCCCAGCGATGATGAAAAATTTTAACCAGTTCTTTTCCCGTCATCAAAATTAACGTCTCTTTTCAAGTCAAAACATTTACTCTTTTTTCTGGTTTCGGATTAGCGATAGAATCCGTAAAATATTAGTTAAAAAACGCAAACGAAAGTCTATAATCGGCTATTATTAATGGTAATTATTGTTTAGAAAAAGCCTGTTGATATTTCAACGGGGTTTTACCCGTTATTTCCCTAAAGTATTTGTGGAAACTGGTAAAATTATAAAATCCGCAGTCGTAACAGACTTCTTTCACAGTAAGATCATTTTCAATCAATAATTTACAGGCCTGCCCTACTCTAATCTCATTCAGAAATTGTGTATACGTCTTCCTGCTTTTAGTTTTAAAGAATTTACAGAATGAATTGGGGCTAATTTTTGCTACCGCAGCAATTTCTTTCAGTTCAATTTTATTCTTGTAATTGCTAATGGTATAGTTATAAATAGATTGGATCCTATCTTTCTCGTTCTCCAAAAAGTTTGGTTTAAAACCTAGCGAAACCAACGTGCTTTTTTCTTCGCAATTGGCTATTTCTGTTAATGCTTCGAGTATTTTTATGATCCGCATTGTACCTGTTGATTCGATAATCTGCGGCATCAAACTGGCAATTTTTTCTTTAGAAATTCCTTGTAGCTGAATTCCTTGTGTGGATTGAAGTAAAACTTTTTTAAGTTCCTGATTTTCGGGAAGATTGAGAAAATCTTTACCCAAAAAATCTTCCTTAAAATGAATCGCATAAACGTCTACCGGTTCGCAAGCCTTTTCATCAAAAAATTCTGGGTCAAAGCGCCAGTAATGCGGTAAATTGCTCCCCAGCAAAACCACATCGCCGTCTTTAAAATTTTTAATACTATCGCCAATAAACTGCGTACCTCTGCCTTTTTTAACGTAGATTAGTTCTAGAGCAGAATGGTAATGCCAACGGTTGTTAATATCGGGCAAAACATCTCTTCGAGCGCTAAAAGAATCTACTGAATTGGTAGATACATTAAGTAAATGCGGTTTCATAAAATCTTAAAAAATCAATCTAATATGCAAAATTATTTTGCAATGTAAAAAATGGAGCTAATATCGTTTAATAATTAGATCATAAAGTTAAATTTTTATTAATACTTATCGGTTTAATTTGTAATACAGCAACTAACCAAAAAGAACCAGCTTAAACCATTATAACTAACAAAACATGAGCCACACACCATCAACGAACTTTCAGGTATCAGATACGCCAAAAAATGGCAAGGGATATTTATTCCCATTAATTTTGGTCACCAGTCTATTTTTCTTCTGGGGTTTTGTCCACAATCTCGATCCGGTATTAATTCCGCATTTACGCAAAGCTTTTCAACTAAACGTTTTCGAATCTACCCTGGTTGATTCATCTGTTTTTATCGCTTATTTTTTATTGGCACTACCCGCAGGTTACATTATGCGTAAGTACGGGTATAAAAGTGGGATAATATTAGGCCTTGTTTTATTTGCCATTGGCTGTTTATTATTTATACCCGCCGCCAATACCGCACAATACATCTTTTTCTTAGGTGCACTTTTTATTATCGCCTGTGGTTTAACCTTTTTAGAAACAGCGGCAAACCCTTATGTTACCGTGTTAGGTCCACCAGAAACCGCTACCCAGCGCTTAAATTTCTCTCAGTCATTTAATGGTTTAGCTGCATTTTTAGCACCTGTACTCGGCGGTAAATTTATTTTTACCGAAGTAAAATATACCGATGTTCAATTGGCGAAAATGTTGCCCTTAGAAAAACAGGCTTATATACTCGAAGAGGCATCGACGGTAAAAGCGCCATATCTAATTTTAGGCATCCTGATTATTGTAGTCGCTATACTATTTATTTTCACCAAGCTGCCCGATATCAAAGAAGAAGAAAATGCACAGGAAAAAAGTAGTTTTTCACATGTGTTAGGCCATAGCCATTTGCGTTGGGCCATTATCGGTCAGTTTTTTTATGTTGGTGCACAGGTTTGCGTATTGAGTTTATTCATCAGTTTTGTTACCTCATCGGCAGGTATCAGTCAGGATGCAGCAAAATGGTACGCTGGTGCTGCAGGCCTGGCTTTTATGATTGGCAGGTTTGCCGGAACCTTCTTCATGAGATACGTAGCTGCCCATAAGCTGTTGATGCTTTATGCATTAATCAGTGCTATACTTACGCTCGTATCTATTTTTGCAAGTGGAATGATTACTGTTTATGCTTTAATCGGTGTCTCTTTCTTTATGTCGATCATGTTCCCAACCATATTCTCCCTGGGTATAGCAGGTTTGGGTAAAGACACAAAACTTGGCTCATCGTTAATTGTGATGTCTATTGTTGGTGGCGCCTTTTTACCGCCGATATTAGGTTTGATATCGGATGCCACACACAATATACAATATGGATATTTGGTACCATTTGTATGCTTTTTAGTGGTTTTCTACTTTGGCTGGAAAGGATGGAAACCCAATCACATTGAAAAAGAAATTAGTTTAGAAGCATAAAATTGACAATGAAAAATTTAGTCATCAAGATTAACAACGCTGATAATGTTTTGGTTGCATTACAGAATTTGCCTCAGGATACCAAAATAGTGCATGAAGGAAATACCTACGTTACTGTTGATGAGATCCCTGCCAAACATAAATTTTTTATGCAGGATATGAAAGCAGGCGACGAGGTAATGATGTACGGCGTTTTGGTTGGAAAGGTACAATTTGAGGTAAAGGCTGGTATGCGAATGAATGTGGAGAATACCAAACATGCTGCAGAGCCATTTGCTTATCGTAATGTTAATTACAAATGGGAAGCGCCCGATGTAAGTAAATATGCCAACCGCAGTTTTAATGGTTATCACCGTAAAAACGGCGAAGTGGGTACCGCTAATTATTGGTTATTTATTCCGACTGTATTTTGCGAAAACAGAAATCTGGACATTATTAAAGAATCGCTTTATAGTGAGTTGGGTTATGCCGTAGATGACAAATATAAATCTTATACCCACAAACTGGTTCAGGCCTATGAAAACGGAGAAGATATTAACCATATTAGTTTTGAACCTAAAGTAGATAAAGCCAGCCGCACCTTTAAAAATGTAGACGGAATTAAATTCCTCACACACAATGGGGGTTGTGGTGGAACACGACAGGACTCGGATACGCTGAGCAAATTGCTGGCGGCTTATGCCCATCACCCCAATGTGGCCGGTATAACCGTTTTAAGTTTAGGCTGCCAGCACTTGCAGGTAGAAGATTTTAAACGCGATCTGTTTGCCCTTGACCCTGATTTTGATAAACCACTTTTAATTTTCGAGCAACAAAAGTCACAAAGTGAAGAGCAATTGATCCAAAATGCCATCCGCGATACCTTTGAAGGATTGATGTTCATTAATAAACAAGAGCGTGCGACGGCGCCGTTAAGCAAGATGTGTGTGGGAGTTAAATGTGGCGGTAGCGATGGCTTTAGCGGTATTTCAGCAAACCCTGCGGTTGGTTACTGTGCCGATTTATTGGTAGCCTTAGGTGCAAAGGTTTTATTGGCAGAGTTCCCCGAACTTTGTGGGGTGGAGCAGGAAATGATCGATAGATCAGTTGATCAGCCAACTGCCGAAAAATTCATCCGTTTAATGACAGAGTATGATGATCTGGCACATAAAGTGGGTTCGGGTTTTTACATGAATCCTTCTCCGGGTAACATTAAGGATGGCTTAATTACTGATGCGATTAAGTCGGCTGGTGCGGCGCGTAAAGCCGGCTCCGCTCCTGTGGTAGATGTTTTAGACTACACGGAACCGGCAACTAAACCTGGCTTAAGCCTGGTATGTACTCCAGGTAATGATGTTGAAGCCACTACAGGTAAAGCTGCTGCCGGCGCAACCTTAATTTTATTTACTACAGGTTTAGGTACACCAACAGGAAATCCGGTTTGCCCAACCATTAAAGTAGCCACCAATTCAATCCTGGCCAAACGCATGAGTGATATTATCGATATCGATACCGGACCAGTTATCAATGGTGAAAAAACCATTAATGAAATGGGCGAAGATATATTAGAATACTGTATTAAAGTGGCCAGTGGCGAAGAAACTCCAAAAGCCGTACAGCTTAATCAGGATGATTTTATCCCCTGGAAAAGAGGGGTAAGCCTTTAAAAGATGGACAAGGTAAAATGGAAGATGCCTGAGGCAGATCCCAATAGGAAAGTCGTCATTATCGCGAAAATGGGAAGCTTAAAATACCCATTATTAAACATTGGGTTCCCGACCAAATAATAATGGCAGATTCCCAAAGTCGACCGTCATTTCGACTGAAGCGCAGCGAAATGGAGAAATCTTTGAACTATGATTATTGAAAGTTCAAAGATTTTGCTTCGCATAGTCCTCGGGTACTACACTAAGGTTGAAATGACGCGCCTACGAACAAGAACTACTATTCTAACTCCTTTGTTTTCAAACAGTGGCTTTCTGGAATGACATATACTTTCAACTTAACGCAAAGCGCTTTGGGTAATTGGCACTCCAAAATGCGCCAGCATTCTTGAGCACAATAAAAACAAATTGATCTGCGAAAAACTACCAACTCCTCGGTCGGTGTTCCCACAGACCGAAATGGAATAAATTCAGAATGACGATTAAGAAAGAGTTTTATTAAAATTAGGAAATGAGTGGCTTGTGGCTCCTGGCAGTTTACAGCCCCGCTTTCGCTTATAGTCCTCGCTGCGCTGCGGGCTATTCCGCTCAATCAGGTTTAATCAACAAGGGTTCTTCACCCTGCAGCCCCAAAAATGAAATGCTGTTTTGCCCACCTAGCCCCGGTTGAAGTGTTACCCTACAGCGACGAGGCACGAGGAAGCGAAGCGTAAAAACGGAAAACGGGAAGAAACTTCTTGTTTTACACAGGGATTGCGCTCCAAATAAAAGATCATTAAACTACCACCGAAAGCGTGAATTTTTCCATTGCCATGGTTCGTGTCCCCACCAATCTTATTAACCAACTCCTTCGTCTGTGTCCCCACAGGCCGAAATAAAATATGTTTTAATGGTCTGAAAGGATACAGACCACGGATTTAAAAACAACTTAATAACTAAACAACCAAAAAACAAGCACCAGAAAAACATTTATGCCTCTGTATTTGTCTTTTACAAAAGTTTGAAACAGTAAGATCTAAATCTCTTGTAGCCATTTGAATTCACAATACACCTTTTACCTGTTTATCGGAATAGCGTTTCTCTGTATCGTGGTATTGGGCATGATTATCCGCTATCGGAATAAAAAATTTCAACAGGAAGTTGCTAATTTCCCTGATGTACTACCCGAAGCCTATGGCCTTGGTCAGAAAATGTTTCCGGTACACCTAAAATGTGCTGATTTAAAACAAGCTTATTTTATTGTTAGTCTTGTTTTCAACCTAATCAATATTTTAATGCTGGTTATGCTGATTGGAGAACTTGATCCTTACGATTCACTCCCCTATCCCAAAATTGTAGATGCCATCCTTACCAAAGAAGTTATCCTGCCCATAGCAATAGCCATTGGTATACTTTTTATCTACAATGCATATCACCGCATTAATGTTACATGGGAAAATGGTCCTGTTGTTGCGGATAACCTCATCAATGTTAAGCACTACCAGATCAAGAAAGATGCATTGCTATTAAATGTGATCTACCTGCAAACTGATCAAAAACTTTGGATACTGGTACCGGGAACATCACAGGATTTTAAAAAGTTTAAAGATTTTAACCAGCTGAGCCGGGATCAACAGGAAAACGAAAAATACGTACAACAACTTCAGGAAAATTTAATCCATTATGGTGCACAGGAAAAAAAGTTCCCTTTTTTTACCGTTTATTTCAAATTTTCTTTTTTTATTCTGATGCTGAGTGTTATACTCATTTTGGTTGTTTTAAAATCAAGCTAAGCTACTCCCTCTTTCTTTCTCATTTTGGCTACAAAAGCCCTCAATTCGACTACAAAATAACATTGAAGCATTGTCACCTTTGGATTATCAATTTATTTAAGTCGAAAATTATGGAACATCAACAAGAAAATCAGGATAATACTACCGCTCCAGCTTATAAAGTTTGGTTTATTACAGGTTCATCGCGTGGCTTTGGCCGGGTATGGGCAACAGCCGCACTGGAACGCGGCGATAAAGTGGCTGCAACGGCAAGAAACATTTCTAGTATAGCCGATCTTCAGGAAAGGTATAAGGAAAATGTATTGACATTAGAACTGGATGTAACCAATTATGACCAGGTAGAAAAAGCTGTTCAACAGGCACACAAACATTTTGGAAGGTTGGATATTGTGTTAAACAATGCAGGTTATTCGCTTGTGGGTACTATTGAAGAGGCTACCATTGATCAGGTTAAGGCCATGTACGATACCAACATTTTCGGAACGGTGGCTGTTATACAAGCTGCGCTGCCGATATTACGCAAGCAGGGATACGGACATATTTTAGGTACCTCGAGCAACCTTGGCCACGTAGTTCTACCCGTTATCGGTTATTATGCTTCTTCTAAATGGGCATTCGAAGCCATCCACGAGAGTTTGGCAGCAGAGGTAAAATCTTTTGGCATTAAAGTAACCATTATCGAACCAGGTGCTTATGCTACTGAATTTGGAAGTCAGGAATCGTTAAAATTTGCAGACGGTTTGGAGGTTTATACAGAATTTAAAGCAAAGTTTTTTGAAGGGTTACAGCAAATGGAAAGGGGAAATCCGGACGCAACGCCACAAGCTGTTTTCAAAATCGTTGATGCTGAAAATCCACCACTCCGCTTATTCTTAGGCAGCCATAACCTGCCTTGGGTACGCACGGCTTATGCGGAGCGCTTATCAACCTGGGAGGAATGGGAAGCCGTATCAAATGCAGCACAAGGTTAATTAATCAGAAAATTAACTATATAACCGATAATCAACAGCTTATCGGTTATATTTGTATACATCAATATGAAAAAGGTAGACAATAGCCCACATAAATTCAGTTCGTTAACAGAAGCACACCGAATGATGGGCCTGCCACAGCCTAAACACCCCCTGATCAGTTTAATTAACAATGAAGATCATCCGGTTGAAATGAACGGACAGCCCAATTCACATATCCTGAATTTTTATAAAATCTCGTACAAACCTAAGTTGAGTGGCAGGCTAAAATATGGACAGAGTTATTATGATTTTGATGAAGGCGGTTTATTGTTTGCTGCTCCCAACCAGATTATTGGTCATGATGAGGATTTAAGCTCAAGTGTCTGTTCGCTATACAACTTATTAATTCATCCCGATTTTCTATTATCTTACCCAATTGCCAAAAAGATCAAAAGTTATGGTTTCTTTTCGTATGCAACCAATGAGGCTTTGCATTTATCAGAAAAGGAGAAAACGACCATTATTAGCATTTTTAAAAGTATTGAGGAAGAACTGAACAGCAGGATTGACGATTTTAGCCAGGATGTGATCATCACGCAGATTGAACTTTTACTAAATTACAGCAACCGTTTTTATAAACGGCAGTTTATTACACGCAAAGTATTAAACAGCGACCTGTTGCAAAAACTGGAAGAATTGTTGGAAGAATATTTTAACGATAAAATAACCATGCTTAAAGGTTTGCCAACCGTGCAATACCTTTCCGACCATTTAAATGTTTCGCCAAGTTATTTGAGCGATTTGCTCCGCTCACTCACCGGACAAAATGCACAACAGCACATCCACCAGAAACTGATCGAAAAAGCAAAAGAAAAATTATCCGGCACCAATTTATCAGTAAGTGAAGTGGCCTACGAACTGGGCTTTGAACATCCGCAATCATTTAATAAATTATTTAAAGCAAAAACCAAGGTATCGCCCCTGGCCTTTAGGAAAATGTTTAATTAACGAAAAAACAACTGTTTAGTAGCGTTTTTGATTTTTGTAACGTATAAGCTGTAAATTAAAGCTTTATGAAAAAGATAGTATTACTCCTTTTAGCGGTTGCAGGCGTTATTCATGTATCCTGCAAAAAATCAGACAACAATAATGACGGGCCTGAAGAAGTTTACGGCAAATGGAAACTAACGGAAGCCATGTCCGATATTGGTAATGGAACGGGTAAGTACACAAAAGTAAACGGTGAAATTAAATATCTTACTTTAGAAAAATCTGCAGATAAAGCTGGAAATTTTAAAGGAGATGCCTTTCCAAATTTATTTTCATTCAGGATTTTGGACAGTGTAAAAATGCAAGTTTACAGCAACAATTACCAAATGCCGTTGACTTTTTATTACAAAGTTTCGGCAAAATCCCTTGAACTTAATCCTCCCTGTATTGAGGGTTGTGGATACAGGTTTGTAAGAGAATAATAATCTTATAGATAAGATTATTAAAAGATTAATTTATTTGAACCTGAACTAAACAAAATCTTCATTAAATGCGACTGTTCTGCTGATTCGATAGCTATTAGATCAGCAGAACAGTCGTTCTTTTTAAACTGTTAAACTATCCCATATCACCTGATAAACATCTGGTGCTTGTAAGGTTTTCCCGATCGACGCTGAAGTAACCAGAACAGGTTTAAATTTATCGGCTCCGTTAATGCCACCATGCGATCCTTTAACCAAAGTAGCATCAAGCGGAATTACATCCATTACATAACGGAACCCGGCTTTTTTCCTTAAAAGTTTGTACCCTGCCCTTAATTTAGAGGTCATGAACATTTCTACAGGATCGTACCCAGGTTTTTTGTGGATATCAACTACCCTTGCATAATCTGGCGCTTTAGCATCATCCAACCAGAAATAATAGGTAAACCAGCTGTTTTCTTGTGCAACCAGTACCAGGTCACCCGAACGCTCGTGGTTAATGTGGTGTTTGTCCTGTGCTGTTTTGTCAAGCACCAATTCAATGCCAGTTATATTTTTCAATAAGGCTTTTACCTGCTCTGTTACGCCTTTGTCGTTAATATAAACGTGTGCAACCTGGTGATCGGCCACTACAAATGCTTTAGAAGCGCCCGGATCAAGCAACTCCAATCCTCTTTCTTCACGAATCTGGATCAGGCCATTCTCTCTGAACAAACGATTAAGATGAATCGGGTTATTTACAGGTGCAATACCATACTCAGAAAGCAGGATAATACGCGCGCCTCTACTTTCGTAAAAACGCACCAATTCTTCTACCACCTGATCGATTTCTTTGAGTTCTGTACTGATTTTATCCAACTCGGGGCCAAACTTTTGCAGGCAATAATCCAGATGCGGCAGGTAAATTAAGGTAAGCGTAGGATTATGTAGCTTTTCAGTTTCCATCGAGGCATCTGCAATCCACCTTGTTGATTTAATATTTGCACCAGGGCCCCAGAACTGAAACAAGGGGAACTGCCCCAGTTTAGCCTGCAAATGGTCGCGCAGCGCTGCAGGCTGCGAATAACAATCAGGTAATTTACGTCCATCGGCAAGGTAATTTGGACGTGGTGTTACCGAAAAATCGGCTGTTGAATACATATTGTACCACCAGAACATATTGGAACAGGTAAAATCAGGATTTTCCTTTTTAGCGCGATCCCATATTTTTTCGGCATTTACCAGTTTGTTAGACTGTTTCCAGAATTTAATTTCAGCATCCGCATGATCGTACCAACCATTACCTACAATACCATTTTCTGAAGGATATTTACCCGTCAGATAACTTGATTGCACTGCCGTAGTAACTGCCGGCAATAAGGGTTCTATAGTTGTTAAATGGTTCCCGGCAATATATTTCTGAAGAAAAGGCGTATGTGCTCCAATTACAGAAGCAGATAAGGCTACAATATCGATAACAACGGTTTTATGCATATTCTTACTTATAATAAATTTTTAACCCAGGCCAGCTCTCTGATGATGGAATCATTCAGGGGTGCTTTTAATGCCGTTGGTAAAACTTCCCAGGTATAGGTTTCTACTTCTAAATGAGCAGTAAAAGGATTATTTTTTTGCAGGTTTAGTACCTCGGTAATATCCGATTGTGTAGATTGGATCAAGCCCATATCTTCAACAAAAATAGGAACATGAAAATGCGCTCTCCACTCTTCTACCGCCAGATTTTCGCCTTCTGCAAGGGCCTCTTTAAGATCAGGATAACGGATTAAATGACCATCATCTTTTCTGGCTATTACCTGATGAAGATAAGTGGGTTCATCAAAACGGCTCAGTTGATCCAACACAGCAGTTCTTTCTGCAACAGATGCCGGCAATTTAGCTTTTAGTGCAGCACTGATCTGGATTTTCCCAATTTTAATGCCTTTTTGCTGCAATTCGTTGATGATGGCTGTATGCGGTTCATAACCGATTGCAAAATGGCAAACATCATAACACAAACGGATGTGGTTTTTGATCATGCTTTCCTCATTCCCAGCAGGTAAAAGCACATTTTCGTACCAATCGATAAATTCAGGGCCTGATTCAAGAAAACCATCAGGTTCAGGTTCAATGTCCAAATGGATCACCTTGCCGCTTTTGCTCTGTATATAATGTAAAGCCCCGGCCACCTTTATGATATTAGCAGTTGCGCTAGCTGTGGCACTTTTTCTGGCTTCAGTAGTTGTAAACCATGGTTTATAACTCAATGGCGATGTTGAAATGCCACCATCCATATCAGCAGGAAGCAATTGTGAAAGGATTTCGGCCAAACGGAGTGTATATTCAACACGTTCTTCTGTTGTCCAATCTGGTGCATGTACCTGATCTTTAACCCTGGTATGGTGAAAGCCTCCGTATGGGAATCCGTTCATGGTAAAAACATAGCCACCTTCCTGTGCAAGCCATTGTTTAAATGCTTCCAGGTGATTTTTTTCCAGCAATTCGATACTTGCGAGATTGGAAAGGCGCAAGCCGATCCCCATCGGTGCCTCTGGCGATAATTGTGCTTTTAATATTGGAAAACTATCTTTTAACACGGCAAAATGTGCCATCCAGTTTTCGCCTGCATAAATATTGGTACAGAAGGTTAAATGTCCGGAAGTTAATTTCATAGTTTAATGTTGAATAATAGCGGCCTGATTATTTAATATTGCTGCAGCCTGTTTTAAAATATCAGCATCAATTTCGTGAACTTCCTCGCCACTGCCCAGGCCAGTGAGCAAGGTGATAGTCAGTTCGCCACCAAGATGCTCCCTAAACTCTTCCAATCCCTGTAAAATCGGGCTATTGCCTTCGATAACCTTTAACAAAGGATGTGTTAATTCGAAACCAAGTTGCTGAATCAGGAAAATTACCCTTTGCGCATCTTCGGCACTGATCCTGCCCGATAAATTGGAATATACCGTATCTAAGGCAATGCCCATGGCAACCGCCTCGCCGTGCCTCACTTCAAAATTGGTCAGGTATTCCAGCTTATGCGCGCTCCAATGTCCAAAATCCAATGGACGGGCAGAACCATTTTCAAAAGGATCGGCACTCCGGATATGCTCCATGTGGAGTTTTGCACATTTCCAGATCTGGTAGTTCATGGCTGCAGTATCCCGGTTTGCAAGGGCAATGGCATTTACTTCCAGCCATTCAAAAAATTCGCGGTCTTTAATCAGTGCCACTTTAATGGCTTCGGCTATGCCCGAACGCCAATCGCGATCGGATAAAGTACTTAAAAATACCTCATCATTAAAAACCGCAACCGGTAGCGAGAAGGTGCCTAAAAAATTCTTTTTATTGAAATAATTAATCCCGTTTTTAACCCCAACGCCCGAATCGTTCTGCGAAAGCACAGTACTTGGAATCCTGATATGTTTAATACCACGGTGTGCAACCGTAGCGGCATAACCCACCATATCAAGCACCGCACCACCACCAATGGCAGCAACAAACGAATGCCTGTCGATACCATGAAGATTAATGGCTTCCAATACCTGATCAAAATACTGAGTATCGTTTTTTACCTGTTCTCCCCCTGGGATAACCAAAATATCCTGAACTAACTGCGTTTGGCTATATTTTGCAAAATAGGTTTTAATCTGGGTATTAAGGTCTTTATGTGCATTTGCTACACCTTCATCTATTATAAATAAAATCTTCTTTACCGTTACAGCCGGATTTAGATTAACTAAAAAACGGTTTAACAGTTCGTTTTCGGGTAGAAAAAGCGATGAGGTAAAGAAAACATTGTAATTATATTGTACAGTGAAGGATTGATGTAAATGTTCCATATCAATTTGTGTGTTTGAGGGTTAAGTAACGGCAAATAATTTAGAAAGCCACATGGATAGTGGCAATAGCGCTGCAATTATAAAAGCCAAAATCAGGGCGTCGAAAGTTACCGCCCATGCGGCATCCATCAAGATAAGCGAAATTACGCCAGCTTTTACTGCCCTTCCGATATTTTTACCAACAGGCTCTTTTATCGCTTTTAAAAGTGGTCTGAAAATCATAAAGGTAAAAGGAACCAGAAACAGCAACGACAATAGCAACCTTTCGTTTACAAAAGCAAAATAAGCAATCGCACAGATCACGGTTGCGTACAGAAAGGCGGCCAGGTATAAGTTTTTAGCACGGCCTCCGTGTACTTCGCCACGGCTGGTCATGGTGATGGAAAAAATATAAATTACCGGAATAATAGCCAGATAATGATTGTGAAGCATTTGAGGCACAATACTCAAACCCAGCAACAGGTTAAACCCGCGGCACAGGCCCATATTTAACGGTCCGAAAAAAGAATAGTGTTTGCCAAATTTATTATAAAACAAAGCAAAAACGGCCACCAAAAGAGCCAGTACGCCTGATGTTAAACTATTTAAAGCAGCCAAAGCAATTCCGGCAAAAAGTAATATACTTCCTAATATGGTTGCATGTTGTAAGCTGATTATCCCACTGGGGATGACCCGTTCCGGGCGTTCTATTTTATCCAGGTCGGCATCAAAAACATCGTTAAAAACGATTCCTCCTCCATATAAACAGGCTGTTGATGCCGTCAAAAACACAATGGATAACCATGGGATGGAAACTCCATTGTTTAAAACATCAGAAATGGCAATTCCTGCTAAAATATCGGCTATTGAAGTCACAATATTGGCAGGGCGCATCATGCGCAGATAGATAATTATTCTTTTCAATACTTTAACTAATGATGATCGACGATTTATCTGTTCTTGGCTGTTGTCCGCCACGCAAGATGGTATTTCCTTCAAATTTCACGGTAAGATCTATCTGTGCGTTAAAATCTGTTTCGTTCAGCTGTCCGCTCTGCGCAAAGGCTGTAATTGCATTGCGGTAAGTAACCAACTCAATATCCTGATCGCTTAAACCACGCATTTTCATTAAAGACGCAGTTTTTGGTACCGCTAATGGATCACTGATGCCCCAATCTGCAGCAGAATTTACCATAATCCGCTCTGGGCCATATTGTTTTACAATTTCGACCATCCGTTCGTTACCCATTTTAGTAAACGGATAGATGGTAAATGCAGCCCAGAAGCCTCTATCTAACACCTCTTTTACTGTTTCTTCATTATTATGGTCGATAATTACACTATAAGGATCGAGGCCGTGCTCCAAAGCAATGTCCATGCTGCGTTGTGTACCTTTTTTCTTATCACGATGCGGCGTATGTACCTGTACAGGCAAGCCTGCTTCTTTAGCAAGTTCCAGCTGTAACCGGTAATATTTTTCTTCGGCAGCCGTCTGATCGTCGAAACCGATTTCGCCAATACCAACAACACCTTCTTTATAAACAAACAGCGGCAGGATTTCCATTACCTGTTCGGCCAGACTTTCGTTATTGGCCTCTCTTGAATTAAGACCGATGGTGCAATAATGTTTAATGCCAAACTGAGAAGACCGGAAGCGCTCCCACCCGATCAGGCTACTGTAATAATCTCTAAAACTATCCAGTCCGGTACGTGGCTGCCCCAGCCAAAATGCAGGCTCTATCAAAGCAACAACTCCCGCATCGGCCATTGCCTGGTAATCGTCTGTTGTTCTCGAAGTCATGTGAACATGTGGATCGAAAAACTTCATTCCCTTTACCGCATTGATATCGAAAGCTTCAGGCGCTCCCATCATTGCTTTATCTCTTTGTATTGAACTACTACAACACATATCTTTTTGTTAAATTTTTGTGGGTTAAAATGAATTCCAGTTTAAGCTTCCATCGGCCAGGGCCAGCTTTAGTTCTGGAAAAGTATGGATATAATCTTTTGCCGGTTGATAACCGGACTCTGAAATGGCAAGGGCAATGGCACGTTGCTCAATCTGGTCGTAATGCTGCAAACCAACTTTAAGGGTCTCAAAAATTTCGGCATTGATAAATTTACCAACCAGGCGCCAAAGTTGTGGGTTTACCTTTCGCCCGGCAGCCCAGCGTTCTTTTGCATAATCAATCAACGTTAATGCAAGATCCGGATTGGCCCGTTGATCTAAACCAATAATGGAGCTGATATTTTTTTCGGTAAAGAACGCTTTCAGCACCAATTGGTTCCAGGCAGCTTCATCCAGATTTCCTGAAGGATAGGGATTGTTTTCCATAATCGCCTCCAAAACCGAACCGATATTACTTCTGATTCCTTCAGCACAACGTTTCACCCAAATTTCAGGATGGGCTAAAAACGGCAGGACCGAATACAAGGCAACCGCCTCATTTATTTCTGCGGCCAGGAATAAACGATCAACAGTTGAATAGAATGTATCTTTGTCTTCTGAATTTAAATTGCTGAGCAACCAAACACGGGAAAGCCTGTCAATGGTCCAGTTACCGATATACCCAAAGCCTGCCGCATGAAGTATTTCTTGCTGATCATTGGTCATTGCAACCGGTAACTTTCCTGTTTTACGCGGCAGCATTACAAATACTTTAGCTAACTGCGCCGGTTGGTCTGTAACAAGTATAAATTGTTCTGGCCAATTTTCAGCCACTAAATTGATATTGTTTTTAACAACAGACGCTATTATTTCCTTTACCGCCTTCATATGATCTTCTCTCATAATAAGATAAATTGTATAATGGCATTTATGCGGAAATCCCGGCAGAAATAAAATAGTTGATCAATAGTGCGCCAGCAATAATTAACAGGCCAAAGAATTCCCGCGTTTGCTCGATGTAAGGTTTTGTGGCCTGCATGCTCTGCACGAGACTCTCGCGTCTGTACTTGGTCATCCAATCCCTTACACCATCTTTTGCAAAGAAGAGGATGATGGCATAAATTAAATAGAAAGCAGTTAAAAACAGATAAGCGAAAGGATAAAATTTACCCGCAGCTGCCAATCCGCAGCAAATAGCAGCACTCAAATAAATAGACACCCAAAGAAAGGCATCGTTATCATTTAAATTTACATAGGCAAAGCCTAAAAATGAGATGCAAAAAATAATGTTGAGAATAATTAAAAGCATTTTAAATTATTTGGTTATTAGATATACTAAATCGATTTTTCGATTTTTTAGTTGAAAAACAAAGTTATTTAAACAGAATGCTTTTTTTGCTTAAAATATGTAAATTATATACTGCTATAAAATTTTTTTTTGATTAACTTTTTAATCTCCAAAAACGAGTTTTAAGATATTCGCAAGTACCGGATTATGGTCATCGGCCCGCCAGTTAATCAATATATCGGTTTTAAAGGGCAAGGGAATAAAACGTAAGCCAGGACTTTGATGGTGCATATAAGAATCAGGCAAAATGGCTATTCCCAGGCCTTTCCTAACAAGGGCGATAATTGTAGATCCAAATTCGGAATGGAGATATACATCCGGAACAAAATCGTAAGATTTAAAAAGCGCCTGAATAATTTCGCTGTAACTACTGCCTTCATCCTTCGTAGGTAGTATAAACTTTTGTGCTTTAAGGCCTTCTGTAGATAAATCCTCAAATTTTGTAAAAGGATGTTCTAACGGCACCACCAAAGCCAGATGATCGGAGTATATTTTTTTTGATTTAATCCCCTGCTCACTGGTAATATCTCTCGTGATGGCCAGATCAATCTTATAATTTTTTAAAAAATCGAGTTGATTTTCATATAAAACCTGCACCAGCTTAATTTGAAGCTGTGGAAATGCCTGCGTAATCTTCGCCAAAATATCGGGCATGATAGAAGCCGATATGGAATCGGGATGTGCAATGGTAATGGTTCCACGTTCACCTAAATGGATCTGTTTGGCAAACTGATGGATATATTCGAGTTCATTTAATTCGACTTCCCACTTCTCTCTTAAGAATTTACCCGCTGGAGTGAGCTTTACATTCCGTTTGTTGCGTTCGAAAAGCTGCAAACCCAATTCATTTTCGAGCGACTGAATTTGCCTGGTGAGGGCAGACTGTGTGATATTTACCTTTTCTGCCGTTTTCCAATAATGAAGTTGTTCTGCCAGGGCCAGAAAATACTTGATTCGCTGAAGATCCATTAATGCAAAATACGCATTAATAAATGAAAAAATAGCATTTTATTACACTTAAAGAGTTATTACATTCGTGCCATGGAGCAGATCATAATTGAAAGGGCAACAGCAGCTGATCTTAAAAAATTACAAGAGATTGGCAGGACAACATTTTCTGAAGCTTTTGCGGAGGTAAACAGTGAGGAAAACATGAAAGACTACCTCGAAAAAGGATTTTCGGAAGAAAAATTGAAAGGAGAACTGAATAATCAGGATTCTCAGTTTTATTTCGCGCTGCTTAATGGAAAAGCAATAGGCTATTTAAAGATCAACATGGGGCAAGCGCAAACCGAAAAATTAAACCTTGATGCACTTGAAATTGAGCGGATTTACCTTTTGAAAGCATTTTACGGTCAAAATGTTGGTCAGTTGCTTTATCAAAAAGCTATTGATATTGCGCTTTACATGCAAGCCAGTTATGTATGGCTAGGTGTATGGGAAGAAAATCACAGGGCTTTACGGTTTTACAAAAAAAATGGCTTTACCCCTTTCGGCAAACATAAGTTTTTGCTTGGAGATGATGAGCAAACAGATTTGATGATGAAAAAAGTATTGGTCAACGATAATGAATTAAAAGTATCTTAATGGAAAAAAGAACTCTTTTTCTGATTTTACTGATTCTGGGTACCGCATTCTGGGGAATTTCCTTTTCTGTTACCAAACTTGCTATCGGGCAGTACCAACCTGTTCTGTTTTTGTTCTACCGTTTTTTACTCGCCACAATGGTATTATCGGTTATTTTTTGGAAACAGGTAAAAAATCTCAATGCCACCACTATAAAAAGAGGCGCTGGTTTGGCTATTCCGCTGGTACTGGGCATTTATTTGCAAACACTTGGTATTACACATACCTCAGCATCGCAATGTTCATTTGTTGCCGGAATAACCGTTGTAATGATTCCGGTAATCAAACTTATTATTTACAGAAAAGCTGCTGCACTCAAAATATGGATTGCCGCATGCACCGCGTTGATTGGTCTTTTTGTAATCTCTATTACTGATAAATTCAGTATCGGAACCGGCGATTTATACACCATTATCGGTGCTTTTTGTTTCGCCATATATTTAATCCAGATTGAAAAGGAATCGAAGGCCTACGATATTGTGCCCACCATTGTGCCTATGTTTGCTACTTGCGCCGTATTAACTTTTGTATTAACGTTTATTCAGGGAAACGTCACCTGGATTCCTCAGCAAGAAACATTTTGGATTGGGATTATTTTTTGCGCATTATTTTCAACGGCCTACATGTACACGATATCGAATATTTCTCAAAAATACATTAGTGCCGAAAGGGTATCCATCATCTATCTTTTCGAACCCATTTTCGGGGCTTTTGCCGCACACTTTATTTTGGGTGAAGCAATTACATCAAGGTTATTGATTGGAGGGGGAATGATATTTTTAGCCACACTGATTTCTGAACTTAAGTGGAGAATGCCAGGTCAAATGGCAATATCAAGCCTATCAAAGTGGAAAAAGGATTAAGCCTGTTTTTGATGACAGGTAAATGATCGATATATTAGTGAAATGGAAGCCATTATACTGAACAGATCGCAGGCACGGAAAATCATTTTACACGCGGCAGGACTCTCAAAAAAAGCACAGTTTGGAAATGAGATTGATGCAGTTTACAGGGTTATCAACCATTTGGGCTACATACAGTTAGATACCAACTATGTGGTTGAACGTGCCCATCATCATGCCATGTTTGCCCGTGTACCTGATTACCAAACAGAATGGCTTGCAGAACTTGGTGAACAGGGTGATATTTTTGAATACTTCACCTCTGACGCCGGGTTTATGCCCATGCGCGATTTTCGCTTTTCATTACCTGTTAAAAAGGCGTTTGAAACACGGGGTACTTCCCTTACGAAACGGGAATCGGATTTAATGAACCAGATTTTAGATCAGGTTGAACGTGAAGGATCAGTAATGGTCGGCGATTTTGAGAACGACCGTACAGAGGCTAGTTCGGGCTGGTGGGATTGGCGGCCTGCAAAGGTGGCGCTGGAAAAACTTTATCTGGAAGGCAAACTGATGATCAGCCGCAATAGCGCTTTCCAAAAAATTTACCACCTGCCTTTGGATGTAGTGCCCCTTGATATCGATCAAACCATGCCGACAGATGAAGATTATGCACGTTATGTTATCAAACGCACCCTCGGTGCACTGGGAATTTCTTCTGTAAAAGAAATGACCTGGCGTTCCCGCCGTGTAAAAGGTAACCTGGTAAAAAAAGAACTGGAAAAGATGCTTCAGTCAGGAGAAGTTAAAACGGTAATTGTAAATGGAGTGAAAGGACCATTATATATGCTTTCGGACACCGATATTAATATTGGTATAGCAGATGAGGTTTTCATTCTTTCCCCTTTCGATACCCTGAATGTATTTCGCGCCCGTTTAAAGGATTTTTTCGACTTTGATTATCAGATTGAATGTTTTGTACCGGCTCCAAAACGAAAATTTGGTTATTTCTCACTCCCGATTCTGTCTGGAGAGAGATTTATTGCAAGGATGGACACTAAAGCAGACCGCAAACAGAAAACATTAATCGTCCATAATCTCCATTTTGAGCCGGTTGAAATTGATGAAAAAACTATTGATAAGTTTATCCAAAATTTAAAGGAGTTTATCCTGTTCAATAAATGCCAGGATGTGATCTTTAAAAAATCAAATAATAATGAATTGCTGAGATCAATCAGTAAAGAATTTTCTGATCATTAAATGCATCAATATGATTTTGGTTAATGCCTTATTGTGTTTATAGACAAGAATAAATTAAATATCAATTAATATTAATTCACCAGGAATATAAGATGATATACCTTTATTCCCAGTGAATTTGACTTAATATAAAATTGGTAAACAGGGCAGACGTTTTGGATTGTAAACCCTTAATTATGTAGGCTTATTTAAATTTAAGATTTAAAGAAACAATATTGGAAACCAAACTTGTTGACCTTGAATAATGTCCATATCGCAATTCCAGCATATTGAGTCTTTGCCAGCCAAAAACACCTTTCGGCGGAGCAAAACGAATACCTGCGCCATAAAAATCACTGGTGAGTGTAGATAGGTCATAATCGCTGGTAAAATATTGTTCCGATGGCGAATGCTGGCCATAAGCGGAAAAGTATTTGGTTCCCACCTGGTTATTATAACGATAGAAAGGGCTTATAGAAAAGAATGAATTGATCTTTACCGGTATTTCAAGCTCTGCTGTATGCGCCCTGATTCCCCAGTTATCCATATAATAACGGTAAAAAGTACGGATCACAAAACGATCGTCCAAAAAGTAATTCATCCGCAGTCCGATAGGAAGTTTGTAACGCTTATCGGGTAAAGTTTCCGATCGCAGCGAGCCATCGGTAAAATAATCGCGCTGGTATTTAGTGGCCAGCAAACCCTTCTGATAGGATGGCTCCAGGATCAATGAGGCCTGGAATTTCTGGGAGATCACCTGTGACAGCGAAAAGGATGCACTGAAAGAATTCCTCGGTGCAGTATCATATTGTTCGTGCCCCTTGCCGGCATTGCCCGTTCGCAGTTCTATCGGCAGGATGACCGTCCACTGATCTAAAAATGCCTGAAGTTTAAAGTCAAACTGGGTATTTTTATCTTTTGATAAACGGGTTAAATTAAAGGCTGCTCCCATTGATTGGTAATCGAATTCTGTTGAATAAGATCCTGTGAAACCAAAGGAATTTCCTGTTTCTTCATTGGAGTGTGTCCAGTTTAAAGAAGGATAAATACGGGTATCGGCCGAAGATGCTGAAGAAATGGTACTTGGATCGATCTTATCAGACGAAGCGGAAGTATAATGATCTACCCCAAGCTCGAAAAGAAAAGTATTTTTTCTGCCCCTTTTATTGAATTTAGACATCTGCAGGTCAATCGTATTTGCAAAATCGCTCAGTTTCTCAGTACCAATACCGCCAGTAACAGCAGAATTATTCCCGTTCTGATGATAATAGGCTGAAACCAGGTTAATTTCGTCGATTTTGAGTTTTCGAGACTGATACCTACTGCTATCTACTTTTGCGGGTGCTGGTCTGGTTTGCGCATAAGTGCTTAAGATACCGAAGTACATAAAAAGCACATGAAGATATATTTTTCTCATTTCTGCAGCTAATTAATTACAACCACAACCACCACCGCTTTTGCCTCCATTGGCACCAGATGCACCTTCACGGTACAGCTGGAAACTCTGCTCAAATTTTTGAGCCTTCCTGGCCGAAAGGATCATATCTGCATCATTAATTTTATTTTTTTGATAAGGCTTTACGCTGCTACATGCGCTAAGCATGCTGCCCAGCGAAATCGCGGTAACCATCGAAAGGAAAAATGTTCTTGAAATTTTCATATTATATCACATTAATATTGTTTGAGGTATATACCCGATCATTATCGTCGATAACAATACAGGCCACTTGCTTAATCTGGTTAATCAGCTCCAGCCCTATTTTTACGCCCATCACTACAACTGGTGTAGCTAAGGCATCAGCAAGTTCAGCACTTGGGCAGATGATACTCACACTTTTTACGCTGCTTACCGGCAGTCCGGTTTTGGGATCTATGGTATGGGAATAGCGTTTGCCATTAATCGTCACAAATTTTTCGTAACTACCAGAAGTGGCAATCGCCATATCACTGATTTTTAGTGCAGAAAAAGGTCTGTCGGTTTGTTCGGGGTCTGCAATACCTACTGTCCATGGATGGCCACTGGCTTGAGTACCCCAGGTAATCAGATCTCCTGCTGCATTTACAATCCCGCTTTTGATACCCAGTTTCTGCAGCACCAACTTTGCCTTATCGGCAGCGTAGCCTTTTCCAATTCCACCAAAACCGATACGCATGCCTTTATTTTTGAGCAGAACAGTTGACTTTTTTTTGTCTATTATTACATTTCGATAATCAATCAGTCCGACAGATTTTAGTGCAGTTTCTTCGTCAGGAAGGCTGGTCATACCCTGATCAAAATTCCAGAGTCTTTTATCTATAGAGCCATAGGTAATATCAAAAGCCCCATCGGTAATTTCTGAGATCCTGACAGACCGCTCAATAAGGCTAATCACTTCCTCATCTACTTTTACTGGGCTTAAACCAGCACGCCCGTTGATCAGGCTGGTTTGGCTGAGATCGCTGAAAGTAGTGAGCAAATATTCTATCCTTCGCACTTCATCTATTGCGGCATCTATCGCTGCATTACCCTCCTGCTCATGCTCAGCAATCACAGTAAACTCAAACCGGTTTCCCATGAGTTTTAGTATCCGGTTTACAGAAACATATTTGGTCATTAAAGCTTATTTTTTTAGTTTATCAATTTCAGAAACGAAATCCTGCGGACTTTCACCAGGAAATCCATCCCAGCTTTTGAGCACCTTTCCATTTTCATCAACCAAAACGGTAAAAGGGAACTTACCATCTTTGTTATATACCTCTGCTAATGCTTCGTTGAGTTTAATTTGTTCCTTAGGAAGTTGATTTTTCTTCTGCCTTGGAAAATCTGCCCTTACCAATAAAAGATTGGCAGCGGCATATTGTTCAAAGCTTTCGGATTCTAAAATCTCTTTGCGCAGGCGGATACACGGACCGCACCAATCGGATCCGGAAAAATTGATGAGGATCTGTTTATGTGTGGCTTTAGCCTGTTTCTGCGCTTCAGTAAAGTTTCCCATCCATGATGCCGGAATAGCGAACAACCCGATTAGGGCGACAAAAAGTAGTTTCATAATTTTTAAGAATAAACTTTTAAGGTAATACCCGTAAGCTGGGTATTATAAATGGTTAAGGAGTGTGAAGCCGGACCATTGGTTACGACTCCATTTTAAGAAAAGGTTGCGCTGTGGTTAGGACAGTAAAAACGGCTGTTTACAGATTGATAAGTGAGGGGATAACTTTCATGAGTACATGATCGCTGCACGGCAATATAAGCCCCTTCCTTTGTTTTGGCTACAATAACCCCATTCGACACTAATGAGCCGCCGTTGCTTAACAGTGCCGCATTGGCTGCCAGGCTTAAATCAAGTGTAAAATTTACACCAGTTGGGCTTGTGGTATCTGTAGAACTACTGCCATCAGTCTTTTTGCAACCGATACAGCTGATGAGTGCAAAGGCCGCAGCACTCATCCCGATGCTGTTAAGAAAATCTTTTCTGTCCATGTTCCTTTTATAGTTAAAATGAGCAATGCAATAAAATATTCAGTCAATATCCTGATGGATAGCCCTTCGTTACCGACGGGGATAAACTGAATAAAATCGTGTAAAAAATTCTATCTATAAAAAGTTTTTAGGGTTCCGTTGGCTTTGGCTATCCTTTCATCGGGGAATAAGAATAAAACCGATTGCTTGTAACAAAACTATAGACAAAGTCTGAAGACATTCTGAAGTTTTGAATAAAAATCTGTTAAATATTTGTTAATGATGAACCTAAGGAGCGAAAAATAAAAATACAACCTAAGTGATCAGTCTTGCGATCAGAAATGCCGCTCCTGCAGCAATCAAACCTATTGCAGTCACTTTTAACGCACCTTTTATTGGTGGCTGTCCGGTTACCTTACTTTTAAAATAGCCAAATACGAAAAGGCAGATGGTGGTCAGCAATGCAGAAAGTATCAACCCATCCTGCGGTTTTGAGGTAAAAAAATAAGCTGATAAGGGCAGCATACCACCAACACAGTAAGAAAATCCTATGGTAAGCGCGCTGTTTCTCGCCCTGTTGACATCCGGTTTCTCCAGCCCAAGTTCAAACTTCATCATAAAATCTACCCAGTGGTCTTTATTTTTACACATCTGATCTACAATAAGTTGCTGTGCTTTGTTATCCAGTCCGTATTCCGCAAAAATTTCCTTTACCTCTTCTTTTTCCTTTTCGGGTACATTTTCTACTTCGAGGTATTCCCTTTTCAGTTCACTTTCATAGTGCTCCTGCTCTGTTTTTCCCGCCAGGTAACCGCCTAGCCCCATAGCAATGCAGCCAGCAATAATCTCGGCAATGCCGGCGGTAATGATAATCGAATTGCTGCTTACAGCGGCGCTCAGGCCAGCGGCAAGTGCAAATGGAACGGTAAGCCCATCACTCATGCCGATAACGATATCAGAAATAAATGCTGAGCTTTTTAAATGTTGTTCATGATGAAACTTACTCATATGTTTAGCTTTATGTTAAATTGAATACCCATCATCTTAATTTTCTCCACCATTAATCATATCCGAAACAATTCCCTTTCCATCCTTCCGCTCAGCAAGGAAAACTCCTGACAGGTGAATAACAATAAAACCCAGAATCAGGTACATGCAGAAACCATGAAATTCTTTTATACTGTGGTTAATGTTCTGCGGGATGCCAGTATAATCTTCAAAAGCCAATAACAGGCCGGTAACCACCATAATCAAAAGCAGTAGATAAAAAATGATGTAAAGTCCTTTCGCTACCAGTTCGTGCTTTGCAGTTTCGCGTTCCTTTTTTAAGATAAAATATGCATGGTAAGCTTTTTTAAGCTTGGGAAAGAGTCTTTTTGCAGGAGGTAGAAAAAATTCAGCTATTAACCTGAACAGAAAAAGTGCAGCTAGGGCATAGCCAAAATAGCTATGTATTGCCCATACCTGATCTTCAAGGCCATGGGTAACTGCTCCGGCCTGCTTGTCACTTACAGCTGCCCCGGCATTAATCAGTTCATTTTTCACAAAGCTGCGCTGAGAGCGGTCAAAAAGCATGGAGTTGATCAGCACGGTGAGTAGTGAACCGGAAATGATGACGAAATTTAACCAGTGCCAGAAACGTATGGAAGAGGCGTATTTCTTCCCCTTTTTGACTGCTCCGATTTCTTTATTGGTATGTTCGATAATAGCCATATGTTTTATTGATGGTTAAATGTAATGGTAAAGGTGTGCAGGTCCTGATAATAGGAATAATTAAGTTGGTAACGTTGCCGGTTGCAGATCTGTTTCAGTATGGCAAGCCCTAGCCCTGTACCTTCTGAGGCATTATCCTTATAAAAACGGTCAAATATTTTTTCAGGATCAAGCGCTTTATTGTGCCCGGTATTGGCAAATACTATTTTATCTACATCCAAAGTGATTTCAATTTTACCACCATCGTAATTATGCCTGATCACATTACTGAAAAGATTATTAATCAGTATTTCAAGTAAGCTTCGGCTTGTAGAAATAGTTACATCGGCTAGAGTGGTTTCCACGGTGATATTGCGCTCCGTAATAAGTTCCTGGAAGTAAACCTGTTTTTCTTCAATAAGCGATTTCAGGTTAACCTTTTCCTCATCCTGCAATAAATTATTATCAATTTTAAACAAAAGCAGTAGGGATTGATTAAGCCTGGTCAAACGGGAGGTTGCCTTATACAGTTCAACTAGTGTTTCGCCATCCTCCTTACCAAGCACATTAGACTGGAGCATATTATCAAGCTTCGAATTAATTACAGCCAGGGGCGTCATCATTTCATGAGAAGCATTTTCAGTGAAAAGCTTGATTTCGTGATAATCAGATTTCACCTTCCCTGAAAGTGCTACCAAAACCTCGTTTAATTGCCTGAATTCTGCCACCGGCATTTCTACAGGCTCGTACGGCCGCTCATGATTAATATTGAATGCCGTAATATTCTTTAAGAGTTGCTCAAAAGGGGTCCAGATTTTTTTAAGCAAAATCCTGTTTATCAAAAGCACCAGTGCAAAAAGCATCATCACCGGAATGAGGATAATGAGGCAGATGTTTCTGATCTGCTCCTGCCGTTCAAATTTCGAAGCAATGACCAAAACCTGGTAAGGCTGTCCAACCAGTTCGAATTCAGTCTTAAGGTATCTGGCGGTTTCTTTCCTGTGCTTAACCGGATTATAGAATACGGTATCGGCATAGCTACTGGAAGGATTAACTTTTTCTACCTTTTTATACTGAACAATAAGATCCTCAAATTCATGCGGCTGGTAGAAATTGCCTTTTGCCGAATATTCCTTCACCTCCATTACCTCTTCCACCAGGTCATGGTCAATCTGTCGGTCGAGATAATAGACAAGCATCCGGTAAAAAAGAAATCCGATTAGCAGCAGTCCGGAAAGACTAATGACTACCAATATTCTGTTATATCTGGTAAATAACTTCATACTTCTGTGAATTTATAACCAATACCATATACCGACTGAAAGTAATCCCTGCTTCCGGCATCGGTAAGTTTTTTCCTGATGTTCTTGATATGGGTATAGATGAAATCAAAACTGTCGGCCATGTCCGAATCATCGCCCCAGATGTGCTCGACCGCCGCAGATTTCGAGATTACTTTACCTTTATTGGAAACAAAATATAATAGCAGATCAAATTCTTTTTTGGTCATGTAAAGCACCTTTCCATTTACAAGCACCTCCTTTGCATCCAGATCTATCCTGATTTCGTTAAATTCAATATGCCTTTCGCCATGAGCACTTTTGCGGCGAACAACGGCCAGTATTCTGGCATTTAGCTCCGAGAGGTGAAAGGGCTTGATTAAGTAATCATCAGCACCGAGACTCAAACCCTCAATCTTTTGGTTTATGGAATTTCGCGCTGATATGATGATCACCCCCTCGTTCCTGCTCATGCGTTTAAGGTAGTTCAGTATCTGAAGCCCCTCACCATCGGGAAGCGTAAGATCAAGCAAAATGCAGTCGTATTCATATGCACCAAGTCTTTCCAATGCCTGAATATAGGTTGAGGCCATACTGCACAAATTGCCTTCTGACAGGAGGTATTGTGCTATACTGCGCTGCAGACCAGGTTCGTCTTCGATAATGAGAATCTTCATGATACGCAAATATGGTATAAGATACTGAAGACATCTTGAAGTTTGATACAAAAACAAAATGATAGAGACTAATTAACCTTGATACATGGTCTTATACGGGTTCTTACTTCTGACAAATTTGAGTATATGTGTTTTTGTAATTAGCAATTGACAAACAATAAGAGTCTCAGATGCCGTTTTATAATTAGTGAGATATAATGATTTAATGTCAAATGAGACTGAACGCTAATGTACGTGCCATCTACTCAAGTTAACAAATTATGTATAGGCCAGCTCGATAAACTGTTTGAGTGCCTTTTTGATCTCTTCCTGACCTGAAGGCTGCTGCAAATCTATCCCGCAGAAAGGATTCTCCTGCATCTTGGCATGGAGGGTAAGGTAATACACTCCCCCCATCAATATGGCGTACATTGCCCTGAAGTTTTTATCGGTATTGTTAAAATGGCCATCAAATACCTCGCCCAGCACCTGATCGCCGATGTTTTCCCGCTTCAGGTCCAGCTCCTTCAGTGAAGGCAGCTTTTCGCTAAGCCCCCAGGTGATAATGCGGCGCATTTCCTCGTTTTTGATCAGACTGTCAAACTAGTCCTCCAGCACGTTGTAAGCAAGCGCTTTCCCTGAATCTGCCCTGCTGGCCTCTACAATGGCCCCGACATTTTCCGGATTGATTTTCCAGTAATCATTGGCATCGAGATATTCCTTCACCAATCCTTCAAGGCTGCCAAAATAATCATAGATCAGCCGACTGTCTACCTTTGCCTGATCAGCAACCCTGCTGATGCTTAATCCGGAAAAGCCGTTTTTTTTTCAGGATTTTTCCGAGTGCGGCAATTATGTTGGCCTTGGTCCGCTGCTTGTTCCTAACTGGTCCATCCGTAACTTTTCTTGCCATTCGATTCAAATTTAATGCAATTTGCATTTTTTATGCCATGATCAAAGATTTTTGCCGGATAAGCGCACAGGCTGAGCCTTTCGCAAATCCAATACAGAATACCCTGTTATAGAAGTATATTGACTGCCAGGCAAGCCATTTTCAATAGATCACCTCATCGCAACCCGCAAATGATTTCTGTATTTTGCGCTATGAAAGGATGTCTACTCATTACACCTTGTTCCATGATGACTTTTTGTTCTGAATCGCTGATTATTTTTGCGGCACTATTTTATTCACCATATCATTGATGGCAGATTCGATCACTTGTGGTTGTTCCTGGTTAATATAATGACCACTGTTCGGTATTAAGATCTGTTTGCTTTTTGTGGAAAGTAGCAGAAAATCTTTCTGCATTTTATTCCAGGCACTTAGCATTTCTGTCTTTAGTTTTCGATCCTTGATGGAAGAATCAAAGCGTTTTTCATCTGCCGCGGTCAATACATAAAGTGGAATTGCACCAAAAGATTTTATTTTTGATGCTTCTTTTTTGATGGGGCGCATCTGATCCTGCTCTTCCAGCACTGCATCAGCGCTTTTGTAAAGCAAAGCCGGCATTATGGTGTTTTGATATGCATATTGTTTGTTATTGGGAAACATACCTTTAAACATCAATCTCACAAGTCCAAAAGTGTTCGCGAATTTTAGAAAGCCACCCGGCAGCCCCTGATTGACCATTTTAAATAGTTCAGGAGATAAATATCTTTCATCATCAGGGCATTGACTATCTACAAATATTACACCTGCAACATCTTTAGGGTATTTGTTGATAAAAAAACGGACCAGTGTGCCTCCAAAGGAATGGCCTACAAGAATATACGGTTTTGGGGCCTTAGCTTTTTCCAGCAAAAGATGTAATTCTTTAGCCATTTCCTCACCTGATTTTGGATTTTTGCCTCGCTCACTCCATAAAATTCCGGCTCTGTCATAAGAGATGCTTGTATAAGAGCTTGGCAATTCTTGTTGAATATTGTACCATTGCAGATGTCCGGCTGGATCAAATGCCGTTTCAAATACAATGGTTGGTCCGCCGTTCCCTTTTTTGTAATAATGAAGACGATGATCGTCAACTTCTACAAACTGGCCATCAGGTTTAATTTTTTCAGCAGCATTCCGTGAGATTCTTTCAAAAATAAATCCGATCAGGAGTAACAATATTAGCAAAGTAACTAAGCCCAGGCCTATACGTTTGGTCCATTTTAGAAAAGTTTTCATATTTTTTTTATTACAAATGGTGTTTGTTTTAGCGGGGATTTTCCTGATACAATCGGATTTTCCATTCTTCATCATATCGGGTAAAGCAGTATTACGACTTTTTAAGCTTGCACTTTAGCATGCTGCAAATGGCCAGCAACTTATAATAAACGTTGAAGCCATTGCAAAGGAATGACCATTATTTAATGTTTATTCCTCCACACCTTCAAGATGCGCAATTAGTTCGATTTCCAACTTTGCATCGGGCTCATATAACCTGTTTACCTGAACCCAGCTTGCAGCAGGAAAGTCGTCTTTATAGAACGCTTTTCTTGCAGCATTATACTTTTTCATAGCTTCAATATCAGTAGTGTAAAGTGTCTCTTTAACAACGTTCTTTGAGGTAGCACCAAAGGCTTTGAGGCATTGATTAAGCCTTTTATAAACCTCTGTGATCCCTTTTGGACTCAGGTCATTTGTAGGAACGCCCGATATGTAAATTACCTTACCGGATTTAACAACCTGGGCATATCCCGCCGTTGTATTTTGATCTTTACCACTGTTCCAATGCCATTTTTCCTTATCTATTGTTAGCGGCTTCTTTTCCCGTTTACCTAAAGCAATATTTTCACGATCACTGTTTTTGCAACTGCCAATGGCCAGCATAAACAGCAATAGAGCATAATTAAGCAACAGTTTATATGTTTGTTTCATCTTGATT
Organism: Pedobacter sp. MR2016-19; assembly: GCF_014947265.1. Lineage (NCBI taxonomy): Bacteria > Pseudomonadati > Bacteroidota > Sphingobacteriia > Sphingobacteriales > Sphingobacteriaceae > Pedobacter > Pedobacter sp. MR2016-19. The sequence goes on along the minus strand of NZ_JADCNK010000026.1, from coordinate 17,120 downwards.
GTACAAATTTCAGTTATCATTATTTTTACCGGTTTCTTAGATCGTTATTTTTAAGTTTAACGCCGTATTGATAAAGATCTTCGTAAATTTCAAAGAATTTATTCTCTTCCTTTTCACTCAACGAAGTATTGACGAACAGGATGACGCCAACTTCCTTATTTAAATCAGAAAGCATAAAAACCCTTACACCAGGATCCGATCCATTATGCCCGATCCGCGTTGCACCCATTTTTGTCGCCCAGAAAATACCTGAATTCAGTGATTGCGGTTTTACATTTTCGGGTTTGTTAGCCTCATTAAACTGGAACCTGAGCATTTCCTCAACGGTTTCAGCTTTTAATACCTGCCTGTTTTTAAACTTCCCGTTGTTTAACAAACAGATAAAGAAATTGCTTAGATTATCTACAGATGTGCGTACGCCACCATCCGGATAAGTGGTACAGCCGTACAAGGGTATTTCCCTGACTTTATCATCTTGTTTTTCGTAAAGTTTTGTATGCTTTTTCAGGTTTACTTCAGCCATAAACCATCCGGTATCGTCCATCCTCAAGGGATCGAACAGGTACTTTTTACTGTATTCATTCAATTTTTGACCTGTCCTTACTTCGACGATATAACCCGCGAGTGCTGCTCCGATATTGGAATATTCACGGAATGTTCCTGGTTTATGGTTAAGGAAGTTTTCTTTCGAATAATACTTTCCGCCAGGAATAAAATAGTTCTTTAGGAAATCACCCAATGGCTCCGGAGAGTCTTTACCATTGAAGTAAAGGCTATCGGTATAGAAGGGATACCTGTCGGTAAGTCCTGAAGTATGCGTGGATAAGTTTCGAAGGCTTATTTTTTCTTCCGGAAAATAAGGATTATGAATTTTGAAAGGGAGGTACTTGTTAATATCCTCATCCAGGGAAATTTTCCCCTGCTCTACCGCTTTCATGAGACAAGCACCCGTTACCGTTTTGGAAACCGATGCAATATTCATCAAAGTTGATGTGGTGAAAGCTGCACCGGTTTGCTTATCGGAAAATCCATACCCTTTTTTCCAGACAACTTTTTTATCGACAATAATGGCTGCACCAAGTCCGACAATCCCACTTTCAGACATCTTTTTACTCATCAGGCTGTCAATGTTTGGGCTTCCGGCATTGCTTTGGGCGTAAACAGGCATGGTGAGAACCATTATTCCAACGCAAAGCAGGAGTATCCGCTTGTAATTATTCATAAAAATTATATTTCATGTTAAATTAAGAATTTTATGATCGGTCTTATCCATCCAATACTTTTTTACGGCGCGTGGACTATTTAATTACCAGCGCTTTTCTTTAACACCCTTTAATACAAATCCAGCGATATCTCCTATTAACTTTGTTGGAGAATTGCAGTCGCAATTGCTTAGTCCTATTACGTAAATATCCTCGTCCGGAATGTACACCGCCATTGTTTTAAAGCCAAAAATGCTGCCTCCATGTTCACGGGTTGGGGTTCCGTCTATATCGCGGATATGCCAGCCGTAACCATAAGTATATTCCGTTCCATTATTTAGTTTGTATTTGCTGAACGCCTTATTTGTTTCTTTCGCATCAAGGAGGAGATGACAGTTTAATGCCATTTGCCATTTCAACATATCACTTGCTGTCGACATTAATGAACCCGATGAAAAGGGTACACTAAAACTGATCATGGTTTTGTTAACATATCCGGATTCTTTTTTGTGATACCCGTACGCCCTTTGATTGATGACTTTCCTATCGCTTGCATAATATGACCGGCTCATTCCAACTTTATCGAAAATTTGATTTTTGATAAAATCTTCATAATGCACTCCGGAAATGATTTCGATCAGATAACCTAAAAGTACATATCCTGAATTATTGTATTCAAACTTTTCTCCTGGTGCAAAATCGACAGGTTCATTTTTAAAAAAATCAACCATCATTTTAGGTGTCATTTCCCTTTGCGCAATATCCGATAACGCTTTCATTTTTGTAAAATCCTTTATTCCCGAAGTGTGTGTTAAAAGATGGTGTATGGTTATTTTCTCTCCATTGGGATAATCCGGAATATACTTTAGAACAGGGTCTTCCACTTTAAGTTTACCCGCTTGTTCCAGCATAAGAATAGCTACTGCTGTAAACTGTTTGGTCATAGATCCCAGTTCGAAAACATTTTCAGTGCTCAGATTATCGCCCAGTTCCAGGTTCGCCTTACCAACAGCTTTTTGATAGATTGGCTTTCCCTTTCTGGAAACCATAAATACACCTCCTGGCCCGTTTGGATCCTTAAAATCCTTTAAAATCAAACTGTCGATCCCCTTTTCAAGGCGCTGTGCGTGCAAAGAAAGAGCAGAGCTGATCAGAATAAACAGAAAAACAATCCGGCAAAGGGAATACTTACATTTTGTCATAATAGATATTTATAATTAAGACGCAGAAAAGGAAATAGAGGTTACAATGATTGCCTTCTCTTTCAATGAAATATCAATGGATTGATGAATTTGGGCGGACTGCAGTTATATTTTAGCTCTAATTCTTAAATCCTGAAACCTTAAAGTTACTCACCAGCCCCCCCGCATCATTAGCATATTCCCAGGGTGCCGTTATATAAAAGTTTTTAGCCGCAGCAGGACTAAACAAAACGGTATCAGCAAGTTTGATATTATTGAGATATACGGCCATCTGTTGCCCGCGTTAATGGTAGCTCCGGATTTTTCTGAAGTGCTATTTTTGTCCATCTTTTTTTCAATGGCTTTTGTGGCTTTCTCTTTTGCTTTGTCAAGCAGTCCGCCGAGCTGGGCATGCGCCTCAATTCCGGAAATCAACATTAATGTAAGCAGCACACCGGTAATTTTTTATCTGTTCGCATGGTATAGACTTATTGTTTTGTAAAATTAATGCAGTTTGACCTTAACGATCTCGCCGTTTTCTTTTACCTCGACAAACTCTTCGATCCTGTCTTCATGGTCAACCGAATAGTTCTTCTGTTGATAATAATCTGTCTGTCCATAGCCATTGTAGCCACTGCCTGTATATTGGTTATATGTACCATAATGAGTATAGCCAAGAACCCCCTGTAGAAAATATTTTCCCGGCTTCATCTCAGGAAAAGTGAATTCTCCATCACTATTGGTAATTGCTTCGAGCCTATATCTGTAGGCTTGGTCGGAAAGATAAACATAGCGCCTCCTTCTAAGGCTTTCCTTGTCTTTTCTTAATTGGTACCAGGCCTCAAAATAAGGGGTAACGGGAAAAAGGGTTACTTTGATTTTATTGGCATAAATCCGTTGACCGGCTTTAAAGCCCATATTGTTTTTAGCTTTGGTAAAAGCAACTCCCTTTATCGTACCTGTACCTTTTGCCAGCATTTTTTTTGCCTGCAGGGAGTCGAATGTTACTTCCGGACGGAAGATCTCTACCTTATCTTTTTTTTCAGGCTCTTTATACTGTGCAGAAACTACAGCTGTTGCTAATATTACATAGAGAAATGTAAAAACATATTTTTTAAGTTTCATGATATTGATTTTATGGATTAATAAGTGTTTGACAAGGAAGATTGAATGTACCCCCGGTAATGTTAATTGCCTACCCTGCCCTGTTGCGTACTTGCCGAAAGACACATGGAGATGAATATAAGACATAGTATAGCCAAAGCACTGTTTAAGTGCTGTCGTGTCGGACAATGGTAGATTTAGCTAAAAAAGCTTCTTTCGAGGGTAATGTTTTCATAATTTCATGCTAATTTTGGTATAAGAGCAAAGCTATTGGATGTGGCCACCAAAAGAAATACCGGTTTTTATCGTTTTTTTTCTACTGGTTTTTAGGTATTTTCTATAACAGATGGATGAAATGACAATGAGTTGGGAATTATGTCTGATATTTACAGGTAAATTTCCCTTACCTGAAAGGTAACCTGATCTACGGCCAATGAATAAACTTCTTTTTTAACCATGACAAAATTTTTTCTATTCCTGATAGGTATTTTGGTTTCATTCAAATCTGTTGGCCAACAGCAGGTTCCCCTTAATGAGCAGCATTATCTCGACAGCCTGCATCACATTCTACAGAAAAAAATTACAGATAGCTCAAGAGCGAGCACCAATTTTCTATTGGTAGAATACTGGAAATACAAAGACACCTTAAAGAGTAAAGCCTACCTTGAGGCAGGTACAGCTGCCGCTAAAAACGATAAATTTTTAAATGCACTGGCACTTTTCTCTAAAGGGCAGTATTATTTCAACTGGAACAAAGCGAAGGCATCCGATGCTTTTAAAAAAGCTGCAGAAGCACTTTCGCCATTCAACACTAAAATCGCCTATGCAAAGCAGGCTGCATCATGGTTTAATTATGCCTTGATGAATATAGACAAAATGGGCTATGGTTTTATGACTAAAATAACCCTGGAAAAAGCTATTCCTATTATAGAAAAGACGGGCGATCCGGCACGCATCGCTTACTATTATACGCAGCTCGCCACTATTCTGATGAACAACTACCAGTTTTCAAAAGCGACGGCCTATAATGAAAAAGCCATCGCCTTACTGGAAACCAAAAACCCTGGTTCTACCGATCTGTTGTTTTCCTATCTTTCAGGGGTAAGCATCTATTGTTATGACAACAAAACCGACAAAGCCCAGGTACTTCTGGAAAAAGCACAACGGCTGCTGAAGCCATACCCCTCCTCTTTAAACTATCCGATATACTATTATAATGAGGCGCTTTACTACTCCACCAAAACGTTATACGATAAGGCACTCGCAAGTATAGACAAGGGGATTCCGCTAGCTAAAAAGTATAACCAGAAACAGATCTACCAACAATTTTTTTTCCGCAGATATGATATCTATCAGCAGCAGAAAAAATATGCCGAAGCCCGACAGATCTTACTGGATATTGTTAAGGAAGGAACTTTGACCGCCAAAATGAATGACAGGGCAGAGATTTATCTGGAACTGGCGAAAATGAGCGAAAAGTTAAGGGATTATAAAGAGGCATACCACTGGCTGAACAAATACAGGCAGACCAATGACAGCATCAACAGCGACCAGACAAAAGTAAAGATCAATGAGCTGGAGACAAAATACAGAACTGCAAGAAACCAGCAAAAAATACAGGCCCTGCAATCGGAGAACAGGCAGGCACAGCTTAATGCCCGTAATGACCACTTGTATAGGCTTATACTTGGTTTGGGATGTCTTTTCCTGCTCCTTTTACTCGTTTTCGTTCTTTTAACAGCCCGGAGTCGGCGCAAGCTGGCACAGCAAAAAGAGATTAATTACAAGCAACAGCTTAGCGAAATGGAAAAAAAGCAACAGCTCAAGATTACCAAAGCCATGCTTGAAGGTGAAGAGCTTGAAAGGGAACGCGTTGCAAGGGATCTTCATGATGGACTTGGCGGCATGCTGTCTGGAGTTAAGATAGGGCTTTCCGGCTGGACAGATACACAGCCCGGCATGTCCGGAGATAAAGACCTTCACCGCATTATCGGACAGCTGGACACCTCGGTTACGGAACTGCGCCGCATTGCCCGCAACATGGTACCTGAGACTTTACTGAAGTTTGGTCTTGAAATCGCTTTAAAAGACCTCTGCGAATTTTATATGCGTGATGGTTTGCGTATCACTTCAGAAATGTTCGGCATTCAGAAAAATATTGCGATGAATGTACAGCTTAACATCTACCGAATCGTGCAGGAACTCATATCAAATGCGATCAAGCATGCCCATGCAGACAATCTTATACTGCAATGCAGCCAAAACGAAAATACTATTTTTATTACTTTTGAAGATAATGGACAGGGCTTTGATATGGACACCCTTTCTGATAAAAAAGGAATGGGCCTTGATAATCTTAAGAACCGCATCGCCTTTCTGCAAGGGAAATTTGAAGTGCATTCCGCTCCTGGCGAAGGAACAAGTATAGATATAGAACTTAAAACCAATATCGATGAATAAACTGCTTACTGTTATCGTAGATGACCATCCCATTGTTATTGAAGGGCTTAAGACGCTACTTAAAAATGAAGACAATCTGGAAATTGTAGGCGGCTTTTCAAATGGCGCACAGCTCCTTTCTTATTTAAACAGAAACCCTGTAGATCTTATCTTGCTGGATGTTACCCTGCCGGATATTGGTGGGATGGAACTTTGCCAGATGATCAAAGCGCAATTCTCTGCTACCACTATACTCATCCTCAGCAACCATACCGAGCGGAGCATTATTATGCAGACCATACAAAACGGTGCCAGTGGCTATCTCCTCAAGAACAGTTCACTTGACGAACTTCGGCAGTGTATTGCAGAGGCAGTAAAAGGAAATATATGCTACAGTAAGGAAGTAGTAGAAATTATCAGCCGCCCAACTAAAAACCAGTTGCGCAATACACCACAGCTCACCAGAAGGGAAAAGCAAATTCTATCGCTCCTGGCGCAGGGAAAGACCAGTCAGAATATTGCCCAGGAGTTCTTTTTAAGCCCGTTAACTGTAGATACCCATCGGAGGAACCTGATACAGAAGTTTGAAGTCAAGAATGTCGCCGAACTGATAGCAGCTGCCCACCAGCAGCAATTGTTATAAACTTCCAGCCGGTCAAATCGATCTGGTATCAACTCTTCTTATGTTTCTCTTTTAACACCTGGATTTATGATGAAAATTATCAATCAAACATTTTCTTTCTTAACATGTATAATCCTATTTTTTTTATCTTGTGCGTCATCGGCAGCACAAAGCCTTCCTACCAATAAGGCTGCAGCTACAAAACCTTTCTCATTTCCACTGCAGATGGAAATGCACGTACTTTTCGATCCAACTTCTTTTCCAAGTGGACAAAAATCTTTTCTGATATATGAGCTGTACTTAACCAATTTTAGTACATCAGCTATAAGTTTGCGCGGTATTGAATTAAGAGACGCAAATAACGAAAACAGCAGTCCTATGATATCTTTTGATGTGCTAGAACTGCATAACATGGTAAAAATTTTAGGTGTAGAGGAGTCAAAAGATAATCTAACTATTGGAGGTGGTCAGAGCGCCATTGTATTTATTGAAGCAAAGTTAAATAGTCCACTTTCTTTTCCTGAGAAAATAACACACCGGATAATCACAGGGAATGACTCTTTAGACGGGGCAATAATGGTTACCCATAAAACAAACCTTCAAACACTTAGTCCTCCCGTAAAAGGTACCGATTGGATCGCAGCCGATGGCCCTGGCAACAGCGTTGATAACCATCACCGGCGAGGCGTTATCATCCTTAACGGGCATGCGGTTAATTCAAGAAGATTTGCAATTGACTGGAAAAAGGTCAAAGATAGCCTGTCCTTTTCCGGCAATCCGCGCGATGTACATTCCTATTTCTGTTATGGTGAACAGGTGTTTGCGGTTGCTGACGGAAAAGTAATCGCTGCAAATGATGGCTTACCCGATAATATTCCGGGGCATGGAAAAGAATTTCATCCTGCTGTTCCACTGACATTTGAGAAACTTGCAGGCAATAAAATAGTGATTGATCTCGGTAACGGTCAATATGCACATTATATGCACCTGCAGCCGGGCAGTGTACGTGTTAAAGCAGGAGATCATATTCGTAAAGGAGAAATACTAGGCAAAATTGGCAATTCAGGGGATGCGCGTGAGCCACATCTGCATTTCGAGGTTACAACTTCACCTATGCTACTCAAGGGAGAAGGATTACCTTATTTAATTGATCATTACCGACTGGGGGTTAAACAAGGTTTTAATGACATTCACAACAAAGAATTGCCTAAAGAGAAAGAAATTATTGCTTTTAGGGAATAAAACTCAGGAAGATAATATTGATTTTGCAAGAATAATAAAACATTCGGATTCAAAACAAAAACGGCAACCCATTCACTGAGTTACCGTTCATTACCTTTAAATGAAAGAAGTATTTTATAAATTATCTGTTCGCGATTCCAATGCGTTTTGTATTGCAGTAGGAATGTTAGATAGAAGATCATAACCAGTTGCTGATTCTATGGCGTCAACACTTGTACGGTATGTTTTCCAGTTGGTATTTAAGCCGTTTGTATTAGGCATATTTACTGAAATAACACGGGTAGATGAAGTAATCCGGTTTAAATCGTCATTACCGTTTGCCAATACCACAATTACTTTCCAGGTATTGGATGGAACATTAACCCGACCGTTATCAATGGTATAGGTAATCCCTCCGTTACTACCCGTGCCGCCAGAACCATAAGAACCGCAGATGATGTAAACTTCATTTCCTGATGTAACCAGTGAACGGGCATAATTTTCGAGGTCAGCCCATGGCCCCTGGTTATTATTTGGAGCCTGTGGCATCATGTTGCTCATTAAAAAAGTAGAAGAGTTGGCGGCTACTGATGCTGTTCTATCAGCAGAAGGACAATTGTGGCCACGATCGAAACCAGAGCCAGAGTAACTGCTGTTAGATACCTGATACCAGCCGGAAGGCAAAGTATTATCAGCCCGGAAATCGTCCTGACGAGAGGTTGAACCCAGATCTGAAGACGAGATATGCCAGCTTACCCAGTTAGGTGTAGCCCTGCTTTTGCTATATGAACTTGTATAATAGCTACGCTCCATCAAATAATTTTCAGGATAAGAAATGTTTGCAACTGCATTACTTGGGTTACCCATTAAAAGGTTATTGTTATCTCCCGGAGTGGTAGTTGGAGGTGTTGTAGTTCCGCCACCGGTTGAAATGCTGAAATCATCGATATTGATGCGGTTAGTACCGCCACTGATTTTGCGAACCTGAAAACGCACATTTCCGGAAATTGCCGTATTAAAAGTGACAGTTGATAAACTGGCTGCACTACTGGTGATGGTGCTTCCGGTTTGCTGCCAGCTCGACCCTCCATTAGTTGAATACCACAATTGCCAGGTACTATTGCCGTCAGTACCATATTTGGCGTGTGCAATGGTAACAACATCAGCGCCGCTTACGTCGAAGTTCATGCCCAGTATCCCGGTATTGCGGATCCTTACCGACTGACTCCCGTTTTTTGCATCAGCAGCCTGATTTCCAATTAAAGCATCGTTCATGGTCCAGCTTCCGCTGCTTAATGTTACGGATGCAGTACTGTAACTGCTTTTCGTACCTGATTCGAAAGACTCCGGAAAACCTGAAACTACAGCTTGCTCGCTTGCTACAGCTGCTTTGGTGTTTAGTTTTTGCTCAAAGACACTTGCTCCTGGTTCGGTTTGATTTTCTTTTTTACAGGCAGCAAGGCCCAGGCACAATATGGCCAGTAAGCTTAATTTTTTTAATGCTTTCATGCTTAAATTTGGTTTGTTATGTAATTAGATTTTATTTCTAAGTTTCTATAGCGAAGGTTTCTATAGCCAGGCAGCTGCCATCGGATAGATAGCCAATAATCAGGACAGGAATCCTGCTTGCACCTTCTATGCGAATGACCTGCAAATGAGATAGGTTTTGATTTAAAAACAGCTGGATGGCCTTAATTTTCCTGGCATTTTCTACCATTGGCGCATCTGATGGGTCTACTTTGGAAACAATGTGATGAAAAAATGCATCAGCATCCAGTTGTTTTAAACTAGAGAGATCAGCTTGATATTGAACTGCAATTTTATTCAATATGCCATCAGGCGAAATCTTTCCCCAATTGACTACTTTAAATGGATTTTCTGATTCAGTAAAATACAATACCCCCGAAAGAAGTTCGGTAATTGTATCCAGGATATTGTTATACATGCAAATGGAATAGGGATGTTTACTATTTACAGCTCCTAAATTATTAAATATGCATGCAAACTATGCTAATAACAGATTATCATAGTGTTAATTTTTATATGTATTTAACTAAAAATGAATCTATTTAACGTGAGTTCGGAATAAGGCTGATTAAGATCCTATAAGGTACATAATTACAAGTATCTTCATATCAAAAAGAAAGCATAATTTGTTATATTTAAGTGTCGAATTTAAAGTTCATTTAGAACAAAATACCCCGACAGCGCCTTCCAAGATAACCTACTGATAATCAAAAAAAAAAGGGCTGCTTTTTAACGAGCAACCCTTTAAAAAATCGACCATGAATCTGCTCGATGAGGAGTTAAAATAGTAAAAGAATTATAAGTATATATTTACAATAAATCAAGCTAAGGGAATGAAATCTGTAAAGTAAACACCAGCTTTAAGTCAAATCTAATCATGAGCGCAATTGGATGTCAAACCATAATCGGGATTGCCGGAACAGCAACCCCGATTATGTTAATGATACAGCCTGATCAGCCGGAAATCATCAATTATTATTAATATTTGTAACCATTGGTACAATCCGCAAGTTGGCCACAAAGAGTTGAAATTTCGACAATGCTTTCGAAGGGAAATTTTGATAATAATTTACAAATGCCACACCCGAATTCACACTTGCATTATCCGTAATATAGCTTTGCAAAGTACCTAAAGGGAGCCCCCCCGAGGTAGCCTTGAAATAGCTTAAAGGTATGGTAACGGTTTGCCATTGGTTGTTAAAATTATAAGAAGCGGTTGATAAACCAGCCCACCAGCCAAAATTATTGGTAGTAAAGGAGTTAGCACCGCCGTTGGAAATATTCATCCGGTAGGAGATTACACCCGAAGTCCAGGGTTGATTCATGTACAACTCAAACTGGATCCCCAGGTTGTTCATCTGCGTTGTGGCTGATATTTGATTTGCCGAATTATCAATCACCTTTTGCAAAGCCTTAACCATCTGAAAACGTAAAAAACCTGTATTGTTTTTGTCATCGTTGCCTGTACCAACCGCTATATCTTTAGCCGCTGCCGGAATAGCAATAACATTTTGCGGATTATTGGCCAGTTTGGTAGCCGCCGCAACATTAGCACCTGATAGTGTGGTATAACCAGTTCCTCCTGTTTGAGGTACTTGCGCATCGGTTGTTGTTTCCATAAATATTCCTTCCCTATAATACATGTACGGAGGAGTAGAGTATACAGTTCCATCAATTGTCAGGCTAATCGCGCCGCTTTTATTCATATCAATACCGGCAGGCACAGTAAAGGCGATGGTGGTATCGGTTTTCGCGGCTATTGAAACTGCCAGACTGCCCGGCATCTCCACCTTGGTGGTGTTTTTTAGATTTTTTCCGCTTACCACCACCATATCCCCGGGAAACGGCATAGTAGCCGAAACGCCATTGATAGCAGGAATACGATTTACATCGCGGAATACAAAATGATTATAAACTGCTTCACCGTTTTTTGTAACGATACGGATTGTGTTCCGTACAGTGGTATCGGCAATATCTCCCCCGGTTGGAAGGACAGCTGGTATTGAGAATATAATGTTGTTATCGGTAACATTTGCCGCCGAGAAAGATGTAGCAACACCATTGCAATAGATTGCGCGCAACCCCGAAAAACCATGCCCTTGCAAACGCACCCATGCGCCCAGGTTAGAAATGTTGATCTGCACAGTAGGATTCGGGTACTGATTAGTCCATACTCCGTCAATCTTTATATCAGCTGTGTTTTGTTTTTTACAGGATGACAGCGCAATACAGGAAAGCAATATAATGCCCATCCCCCAAATAAAACATTTTATATCGATAGCTCTTTTCATAATTATAAAGTTTAAAATTTGTAAGGAACAGGTGCACCGTTCAAATTGGGATCGCTGTTAATTTCAGCGGCCGGATAAGGTAAGGCCCAGATATTCGACTTGGATCCAATAGCATGTACATAAGAGCCCGCCGGGAGGTTATGCACCACCTGCTGTGAAATATAGCCGGCCTGAACCCGCGGAGAGTTGTCCCAGCCTGCTGTATTAGGGAATCTAGGCGGATCATATGTATAGGAATAAGAAGCGTAGTTTGTAAAATTGGTTGTTGGGTCACTGTCTTTCAATTTGTTGTTTAAAAAGTTAAGTGTCCAGTCCATATCGTAAAACGAGCGCCTCACCAGATCAGGCCAGTAGGTCATTTCATAAAACAGCTCTTTACGGCGTTCTAATAATAAATCATTTCGTGTAACTAACGTATAAGGCTGATAGCCTGTTGGATTGAGGTAAAAAGCACGTTTTCTAACCTTATTGAAATTTTCCAGCGCTGTTGCATCTGACGTTTGTGTTGCCGTTCCCATAATGGCTTCCGCATACATCAGGTATACTTCCGACATCCGTAAAGCGGGTGATACCAAACCGCTGTTTCCTGCTACTGCTGCACCATCGGTATCTTTGTTGCTTCCCACAACAAATTTTTTGATGTTACATTTGGTTTTGGAATTAGACGGCACTGTAAAACTGCCTGCTGCCAGCTGTGTACCCAGGTAGGCATAGTTTTGCCCTGGTATAAAAACGTTACCGCGCAATCGCGACTGCGCGCCGTCCTGAACCAGCAACCGGAGCAGGTCATAAGAAATAAACACATTGCTTCCGCCCGTAAGGTTACCGGTTACATCACCGTTAAAAGAAAGATTATTTAATACATTTCCCAAGCCGTAATCTGCAGCGCCTGGTAAAAATTGATAACCAAAAAGCACTTCTGCATTGTTGTTAGTTTGTACTTTCCAGATATCTTCATAATTATCAAGCATTCTGTAAGATGACAGATTAATTACGTCCAGACAAGACTGCTTCGCCAAATCAAAATATTTCTGTGCCATTTCCGCATTGCTGCTTACGCCATTTCGCTTTAAATATTCGCTTGAAAACCGACCTCCCATAGCGTAATCCGCACCGGTAAGCAGTACTCTGGCAAGCATAGCCTCGGCACTGTATTTGGTTACCCGTCCTTTGCTATCTGTAGCGGGCAGGGTTTGAGCGGCAATCGTCAGATCGTTGATAGCATATTGCAGCACATCTTCAAATGAATTAGGCGGCACCAACGTATTCAGTACATATTGTCTTGGATCGTCGATAATCGGCACATCATGCCATAACATCGCCAGATACCAATAAGAATAGCCCCTGATAAAACGGGCTTCGCCCTCACAACCCTTGGCCCGTGTTGCGTCTACACCGTTGGTTATACTCAGCGGTACATAATCATTTATAATGTAGTCTGCCTGAGTTACCGCTACATATAACGATCCCCAGGTTTGAAATAATTCGTTAAAGTTAGAATTTTCGGCAAATAAGGCTAAGGCAGATATTGTGCCCGTAACCCCATCAACATAAACATTATTTGCCCGCCCCTCTGTAATGGTTCGCGCATAATCATTAAATTTATTCCATGGCGTTGCATATAGGAAAGCCGTAGTTGCCCGAAGGTCTTCTATTGTTGTAAAAGAGTTGCTTACCTGCTTTTGTGTATCAGAATGCACTTCAAGGTATTTTTTACATCCGGAAAAAAAGGTTAGCCCCAGTGTACATAGAAGTGTAATAAGTATATTTTTATTTTTCATGATAATAAGGGTTAAAAGTTCATATCCAAACCAAATGTGTAAAAACGGGATGAAGGAATTCTACCACCATCTACACCATAAGTGAGCATATTTTGGCCGTTAAGTGAACCCACTTCCGGGTCATACCCACTGTACTTACTGAATGTGATGACATTTTGCAGGTTAGTATAAACACGTACGCTTTTAATAAACATTTTTTCCAAAAGCTTAGTAGGGAACTTGTAGCCCAGTGAAACGTTTTGAAGTCGTAAATAAGAGGCATCCTCTACATAACTATCGCTAAAAATGCTATTATTCGTATTTTGAACAGACATTCTGCCTAAACCTGGGTTTGCTCCCGGCAACACATACACATTCCAGATATTGGTATTTGCCGAATTGCCATCCTTGTAACCTAACCTGGCATAATTGGTTACAATTTCACTTACATTGGAAAGACTTCTCGGATCATCAGTCCGGCTTCTAAGGATATTGAATACCTTGCCACCAATAGATCCGTTAAAGAAAAAGCTGAAATCAAAATTCTTGTAAGAAAAGCTGTTGGTAAGGCCAAAAGTAAAACTAGGAAAAGGGCTACCTATATTGGTAATATCTCTCTCATTAACAATACCATCATGGTTAACATCGGCAAACAGCAAATCCCCGATGTAAGTTGAGGTAATCAGCGTTGGATCGTTGTTATTGATTATGGTACCGGTTTTATATTTAAAAGTTGGGGTAATTACTGTACTTGTACCATTGCCATTATCTTTCAGAAAGTCAGCGGCGGAGTTAATACGCCCAATCATTTGATAACCATAAAACTGGCTCACCGCGCTTCCGGCACTTGTGGAAGTAATGATATTTTTTCCGTTCGATGTATCGTACATTGGAATGCTCGCTGTAGCAGTATTCATCCGGGTAACCATGTTCCGGTTATAGGTAAAAATGGCCGTAGTTTTCCAGGAGAAGTTATCCCTGGTAATATTCCTTGTATTTACAGTAAATTCAAACCCCTTATTTTGAAGGGCACCAATGTTGTACCAGGGTGCTTGTGCTGAGCCAGGAATGTCAGATGTACCGGTAAAGGCAGGCAGGCTTAACCGAAGAAGCAAGTCGTCGGTCTTTTTAATGTATGAATCAAATACCAACTCAACCCGGTTATTTAATATCGTCAGGTCCATACCTGCATTCCATGATTTTGTAGTTTCCCAGGTCAGGTTGGGATTTGAAATATTTGCGGTTTGTAAACCGGTACCCTGACTATTTGTACGGATGTTGGACAGGTTGCTATCATAGGCAAAAGCGGCTACATTGGAGTTACCCACTATACCGTAGCTAAGCCTTAATTTGGCATTGCTGATGCTTCCCTTAAGCGACTTGAAAAAAGGCTCTTCAGAAAGACGCCATGCTATCGCTGCCGATGGAAAAGCTCCCCACTGATGACCTGGAGCAAAATTTGACGAGCCATCCCAACGCATCGTTCCGGTAAACAAATACCTTTCTTTGTAATTATAAGTAGCACGACCAAAAAATGACATCAGCCTGGAATTATACCCGCTTCCATTGTTTGTGGCGTAATTAGCATCGCCCGCATCTAATCCAGTTAGTACGTTAGAGCCATACTGACGGCTCCCGGTCAGGTAATCGCCTCTCCTGCTGATCATCTCCTGCCCAAGCATTAAACTTGTACGATGATTTGTACCAAACGATTTATCTATGTTCAGGATATTCTTCCATCCCAGGTAAAAATTATACGTTTTATCGTGCTTGTTTTCTGTATTGGCCTTGATTGATGCGCCGAACTGGTAGGCCGGCAAAAACTGCAGGTAATTATCTGTATTGGCATCAACATTCACCTCGGACCTGAAACTGATTCCCTTTGCCGGAAGCAATTGCAGATATAAATTACCACGGGTATCAAAACGTTCCCTGGTCCGGGTATTTAACATGGCTAACGCAACCGGATTTGAAAAACCAAGGGTATTGGCATCAAGGTCTGAAGTTGGACCGGCAAATGAACCATCGGCATTACGAATAGGTACTGCCGGACTTTGAAACAGCGCATTACCTACTGCTCCGAATGTGGAGATTGCTGTGCTTTGCTTATCCTGAGTAACATTCACCGTAGCGCCTATTTTGGCCCAGGGCTGAATTTCGTTATCCATATTTACCCGGAAAACAAACCTTTTATAATTAGCACCGAGCACAATGGCATCCTGGTTCAAATAACCTCCTGAAACGCTATAGGTAGATTCCTTATTACCACCGCGGACAGACAAATCGTAGGATTGCATAGGTGCAGTCTTAAACAATTCTTTCTGCCAGTTAGTGCCTTCGCCAAGATACTGCGGAAAACTAAAGTCTGCTCTCCGGCCATAACCAAGCACATCCGAAAAATCATTATGGTGTTGCGCGTATTCGCTGAGGTTCATCATATTGATGAGCTTCGGCAGTTTTTCAAGCCCGTAACGTGCATTAAAACTTAAGACAGGCTTGGCGTTCTTTCCTTTTTTCATGGTAATCAACACCACCCCATTAGCACCCTGAGATCCATATATAGCAGTGGCCGAAGCATCTTTTAAAACTTCAACACTTGCGATATCGTTCGAGTTGATGCTGGCCAAAGGGTTAACATCGTTGTTTCCTGTTTGCCCGCTGATGATCACCCCATCAATCACATAGATAGGCTCATTGGTGCTGTTAATGGAATTGACCCCACGAATCTGAACAGAACTTCCGCCACCGGGTACACCTGAATTCATCGTGCTTTGCAGCCCCGCTATCCGCCCTTGTAAGGCCTGATCTAACGTAGTCACAACCGAGTTAGCAAACACGTCCGACCCGATAGAGGATACAGCGCCGGTTAAATCGCTTTTGCGCATCGTAGAATATCCAACCTGTACCACTACTTCGTCCAGGTTCTTTACGTCTGCTATTAACTTTACATCAATTACCTTTTTATTATTTACGGTTATCAATTGTGCAACAAAGCCTAAAGAAGAAAATTTTAAGATAGCCCCGGGCGGAACCGATATTTTATACACCCCATCCTGATTGGTGGTGGCACCTTTTGAAGTGCTTAACTGCGATACGGAAACTCCCGGTAATGCTCCCCCCGCTTTGTCTGTTACACGGCCTGAAACCGTAATGTCCTGCGCTGCTACAGACAAAGAAGATAGCAGGATAAGGATACTAATGGGGATTTTAGTAAAAATTTTAGTCATTCTCATTATTTAATTGGTTTTAAATCAACTACCAGGTTGCGGATACGCCGTACAAATTCAGCACTATAATTTGGGGCTACTTATAAAAGACATACTTGGCAGACGAACTATTTGGTTATTTAGCGAGCAAGAAAGCAAATACTGACGGTCGCATTTTTTTCTTGTCATTTATTGCCTCAAAAGTAGAAACACACAACTGTCTAAGCTTCGACAATTGAGTAATATTACAATACAAATGTTCAACTAATGAACTTATATCGCATTTTCAGCTATGATTACCGACGAAATTTTTATTTAATACAACTGCTTCGCGCTTTTTGACAGACTTGATTTGGCTGGAAATCCAAAACCAGTTCGCGGAGACATTTGGTTAACATCTCTTGAGTTATGCTCTCTGCAAGGCCTATGTTTTGGAATCAATTTTAAGCCTGTTTAAAATTAAATAAAATTTATTCGTATGTCAGTCTGAGCGTAGTCGAAGACCATTTCAACGCATTAATAAAGTAAATTCGATTACGCTATCAATGACAGACTCCAAAAAAAGGT